>JAJZWQ010000023.1 GCA_021846605.1 Bacillota bacterium
TGCGGCTTCCGCCTCAATGCGGACCTCAACGGCGCTCGGAACATCGCCTGGAAGCACCTTGCCGGGATGGCTACACGCGATCCCGGCGGGCCGCCGTCAACCGGCCTATCGCAGCACGATCCTGTAGACCGTCGTTCCCCAGCCTAGGATACGCCACCGCGCCTCCGCGGGGCCGACAGGCCCGCGAGGGCGCGGCCCGGGACTACGCCCGCCCCTCACTCCCCAACTGCCGGATGCGGTCCTCCGCGGCTGCGGTGAGCGCCCGCTCGGCCTGGATGAGGGCGGGGCGCGGGTCGTCCTGTGGCGCGTAGACCGCCAGGGCGGCCTGCAGCTCACGACCGAACAGCCTGCGCAGTTCGGTGTCCAGGTTGACCTTGCTGATGCCCGCCCCGATGGCCGCGCGCAGTTGGTCAGGATCCAGGCCCGACCCGCCGTGCAGCACGAGTGGGTGCGGGATGGCCTCCCCGATGGCGCGGATCAGATCGATGTGCAGATGCGCCGGACCCGACCCCAACCCGTGCACCGAACCGACCGCCGGTGCCAGCGTGTCGCACTCGGTGGCCTCCACAAACTGCCGGCAGCCGTCCGGGGTCGCCAGGCGGGACTCGGCCTCGTCGACCGAGAGGTCGTCCTCGACCCCGCTGACGCGGCCCACCTCGGCCTCCACCGGCACGCCGACCGCGTGGCAGGCCGCGACGACCTCCCGCGTGCGCCGCACGTTCTCCGCAAACGGGAGGTCCGACCCGTCATACATCACGGAGGTGCAGCCGGCACGCAGGCCCTGGAGCACGGCGACGATATCCTGGGAGTGGTCGAGATGCAGGGCGGCGGGCACCGGGCTGCGCGCGGCCCGCTGGCGGACCCAGGCGCAGGCCTCCTCCACGCCGCTCTGGCGCACCGTGCGCCGGCCCACCTGCAGGAGCAGCGGAGAGCGCAGGTGCTCGGCGGCGGCGAATACCGCGTCGACCATCTCCGGGGTGTGGATGCTGAAAGCCGGAACCGCGTACCCGTCCCGCCGGGCGGGCTTCAGGACGTCTGTGCCAGAGACCATGGGCATCGGAGCATTCCACCTTCAGGGCTGAATGAGCTGTGCCGGCGGCCAGGCCGGCGGTAGGTCCAGCAGCGGACGCAGCCAGGCCTCGAACCGGGGACCCAGATCGCGCATTTCCGCAGGGATGCGACGCTCCCTGCCGCCAACCTCCCGCAGTGGGACCTCCTGCACCCCTCCGCCCGGCGCCAGCCCCGCCATGACGCCGTCGCGGCCCGCCAGGAGCGCGTCCGCCGCGGCGGCGCCCAGCAGCGACGCCTCCTGCCGGTCGCGCGCGGTCTGCGCGGTCCGCAGACAGCGGGGGAGGAAGCCCAGGCTCTCAGCGCGCACGCGCAGGCCTAGGCGGTCCCGCAGCAGCGCGGCCAGGTTGGCGGCCGCCCCGCCCAGGACCTGGCCCTGGCCGCGCCCATCGAGGGACTGCTGGCCCAGGGGTACGCCGTCCAGGCCGCAGGCGCCCTCGGCCACCACGCCCAGGATCGGCCCTTCCGCCGCACGGCGGTGGCGGACCTCGGCGATGAAGGCCTCGGGGTCCAACGGTTCCTCGGGCAGGAGCACGAAGTGCGGGGCGTCCCCGGGATGGCGCCGGGCCGCTATGGCCGAGGCGGCCAACCACCCCGCCCGCCGCCCCATGACCTCGATCAGGCGCACATCCTCAAAGCCCGCCATGGACTGCAGGTCGTCGGCCAGGTCCCGGACCGCGCCGGCCACGAACGACGCCGCGCTCGGGAAGCCCGGCGTGTGATCGGTGCCCTCCATGTCGTTGTCGATGGTCTTGGGTACCCCGACGATCCGCAGCGGATACCCGGCCGCCTGCGCCGCCGCCCCCAGGGCCGCCCCCAGGGCCATGGTGCCGTTGCCTCCGGAGAGCAGACACCCCTCGAAGCCATGCGCGCGCAGATCCGCCACGACGCGCACCAAACCGGCGGCGTCGATCTGGCCCCGGCCGGCGCCCAGCGCCGCGCCAGGGGCCGCGGCCAGCCAAACGGGGACCGGGCCCGCGATGGGGAAACGGCGGCCTTCAGCCAACCCGCGCGCCCCGGCGGGCACGCCCCAGGTTTCGGCGCCCGCCGCGCGCAGCGCCCCAAGGGCACCCGCCAGCGAGGCGTTGAACACCGTGGTCGGACCGCCGCACTGAGCCAGGAGCACACGCAACACGCATCCCTCCGCGGCTGGGGCATTCGGGGCGGTCGGGGCCGGCCCCTGGCAAGGAGAGTGCGCCGGCATGGACAATTGACCCGGAACGGAAGGCGGGATGATGGTGAGTGAGCGGGTGCAGGGGCTGGTCGGACCCCGGGGCTGTCGGCCTGAGGAGGTCCCGGCGGTGGTCGAACTGTGCAATGATGTCTTTTCGCAGGAGGAGCGGCAGATGGGGCCGGAGTTCCCCACGTTGTTCCGCGCGGAGAACGCGGAATGGCTGCGCACCTTCTGGGCCGGGGACCGGCCGGTGGCGCATCTCGGGGTGTGGCGCGCCACCGTGCGGGTCCCGGGCCGCCACCTCCCCGTCGCCCACATCGGCGCCGTGTGCACGCTGCCGGAGTACCGCGGGCAAGGGCTGGGCACCGACCTGGTGGCCGACGCCCTGCGGCGCCTGCGGTCCGCGGGCACGGCGCTACTCCTGATCTCCGGGGGCAGGGGACTGTATCAGCGGATCGGCGCGCGCCCCTTCGGGGCGTTGCTGCGCTATCGGGTGGAGCCGGCCGTCCTGGACGGCATCCCGCTCCCGGAGTATCGGGTGGAGACCCCGCCCGGCCCGGCCGTCCTGGCCCGGGTGCAGGCGCGGGAGTCCACGCGCTACGAGCGGTCCCTGGAGGACTGGGAACTCCTGCTGCCCGCCAAGGGGTATCTGCCGACGACCCGAGAACGGGGGAGCCTGGTGGCGTTGGACGGGGACGAGGCGGAGTCCTACCTTCTGCTGGGGCCCGTGCGCGCGGATGCCGAGGGCGGTCCCCGCCTGGACGTGGACGAGTACGGGGGGGAGCGCGAGGGGGTGCTCGCCGCGCTGGCCGTGGCCATGCGGGCTGCCGGCGTGGCCGCCGCCACCCTGCGGGTGCTGCCCGGGGACGTCGAGATGCGCAGGATTCTGGAGGGTGCGGGCCTGGCCGCGGAGATCGGACACCACCAAGGGACGGGCCGGATCCTGGACCCGGCCGCCTTCCGTCCCCTGAATCACTGGGATCCGGCCCCCCAGTTGCCACCCGGCCCCCTCGGCGATCCCGCCGAGGCGGAGGCCGCGGCCGCCCTGACGGAGCGCCTGCTGGGACCCGGCGGGCTGGAGTTGCCCCGCAACGATGGTCTCAACTATATCTGAGGTTACCAATTCCGCCTTCCCCAGAGCCCTGCCGCACACGTCCGCGGGGATGGCGTAGGATGATCGACGCACTGTGCGCAGGGGGTGCGGTCCATGCGCCCAGGCGCTTCGCCCCAGCGCTCTACGGTCAGGCGCCCCGGTCGGGCGCCTGACCGCGCCCCGCGTCGTCCGCGAGGGCTGCCAGGGTGCGTTCCAGTCCGCCGCTCTCCAGGGAGCAGTGCATGCCGCACTCCTTGGGGGCCCCCTGCTCCCACCACCAGCGGCCGGCCCGCGGGTCCTCACCCTGGGTGGTGGGGCGGGTGCAGCACGCGCAGGAGATGCTGGTGTATCCCTGGTCGTACAACGTGTGGTAAGGCACGTCGTATCGGCGGATGTATGCCCAGACCTCGTCGTGGCCCCAGTCGGCCAGAGGGCTCAGCTTGACGATTCCGCCGTGGTCGTGATCCACGTCGATCTTGCGCGTGGTGCGGCGCGTGGGCCCGTGTTCGCGACGGAGCCCGGTGACCCAGGCATCCAGGCTGGCCAGCTTGTGCCGTAGCGGTTCGACCTTCCGCACCTCGCAGCAGAGCAGCCGGCAGGGAATGTTCTGATAGAAGAGGTTGGCGCCGTGCTGCATGGTCATGCGCTCCAACCGGCGGGCGTCCGGGTAGACGATCTCCACCCTCACCCCGTACCGCTCCCGCAGGGCATCGATCAGGTCGTGGGTCTCCTGTGGCAGTCGGCCGGTGTCCACGGTAAAGACCCGCACCCGGGGATCGATGCGCCAGGCCATATCCAGGAGGACCAGGCTCTCGGCCTGCAACGAACTGCTCACGGCTAGGCGGTCGCCGAACTTGCCCAGCGCCCAGGCCAGGAGCGCCTCGGCCGGCTGGTCCTCGAACTCTGCGGCCAACCCGCCCGCCTCGCCGTCATCGAGCAACACACGGTGGGGTGTGTCTGGGGTAGGGGCCATGCGGACACCTCCCGTTGGGTCCACCCGCCGCCGCGGTGCGGCGGGCGGCGCAAGGTTGTGCGTCGGTGATGCGTTCGGATCTCCCGCGGACGGTGCTCCTGCGGATCGGCGCCGGTGAGCCGGGCCTGCAGTCCCCGACGCTGCCGCCGCACACGGACGGATCACCGCTCGCCCGACGGTCAGTCGGCGGCGGGTTCGGCCGACGCCGCCCCCGCCGGGGCCAGATACCCGCGCATCTCCAGGTGGCGCAAGATGCGCTCCAATGACTGCGCAGGGGTTTCCGCGCCGGAGTCCACCACCACGTCGGGGTGCTCGGGGGCCTCGTAGGGATCGGAGATCCCCGTGAAGTGCGCGATCTCGCCACGCAGGGCCTTGGCATACAACCCCTTGACGTCTCGCCGCACCAGTTCGGTCAGCGGGCAGTGGACATAGACCTCTACGAAGTCGCCGATCAGCGCGCGCGCCTCGTCGCGGGCCGCCGCGTACGGGGAAATGGCGGCGGAGATGGCCGCGACCCCGTTGCGCGTCAGCAGGTGGCAGACGAACGCGATGCGCCGGATGTTGGTGTCGCGGTCCTCGCGCGAAAACCCCAGCCCCTTGGACAGGTTGCTGCGCACGACATCGCCGTCCAGGACCTCCACACGGTGCCCGCGCCGGACCAGTTCCCGGGCCAGCGCCTCCGACAGCGTGGACTTGCCCGCGCCGGACAGGCCGGTGAACCAGACGGTCACCCCGCGGTCGTGTTTGTCGGAGCGGGACGGTGTGGTCAACGTGAATCCCCCAATGCGCACGCTAATGCCGTATTACCTTGCGGGATAACGGTATATCGGAATGATAGCCGGGACGGTGGGGGGTGTCAACGCGCTGGGGTAGGGTGGAGGCACTGGGGCCCCCCCCACGGGCGCGGTGACCCGCCCCTGCGCGCCGGCTCTGGCCTCGGCTTCACCTTGGGCGCGCGGGCCCGCGATGGCGTGCCGAAGGTCGCGCCGCCGATCCCCGCCCCCCGCAAACAGGTCCCCTTGGAACGGGTGCGGGCGCTCTGCCCGCAAACCGATCCAGTCCGGCGTCGGCGCCGCTGGATGCGCGCCAGGGTGCGTGTCGGGTGCGCCGTGGCCCTTACCGGGCCGGGCGGGCGGCGGCTGCTGGAGGAGGCTCGGTCCAGACAAACGGCGGCGGGGATAACGCGATCGACGCGGAAACCGCGGGGGAGGCAGGGATGGTCCCTGCAGGAGGGGAGCGATCGCGTGTGGCGGACGAGTACCGGGTAGCGATCATCGGGTGCGGCGCCCGGGGGGCGGGCCGGACGGGCGCCGCCCGGGCCCACGACCACTGGCGGGCGTACGCGGCGACGGGGCGCTGCAAGCTCGTGGCCCTGGTGGATATCGTTCCGGACAACATGGCGGCCTTCGCCGAGCAGTACGCCGACCCGGCGGCGCCGCCCGAGCAGTTCACCGACTACCGCGAGATGCTGGCCCAGGTGCACCCCGATATCGTCTCGATCTGCACCTGGCCGGCCCTGCACGCCCCCATGGTCATCGCCGCCGCCCAGGCCGGGGTCCGGGCCATCCACTGCGAAAAGCCCATGGCGCCCAGCTGGGCGGAGGCCAAGGCGATGGCGGTGGCCCTGGACGCCAGCGGCACGCAGGCGATCTTCACTCACCAGCGCCGCTTCGAGCCGCAGTTCCGCACAGCCCGGCGCCTGGTGCGGGAGGGTGCGATCGGTCAGTTGCGCGAACTGCAGGGGGCCTGCCCCAACCTCTTCGACTGGGGCACCCACTGGTTCGACATGTTCCACTTCTATAACGACGAGAGCCCCGCCCGCTGGCTGCTGGGGCAGATCGACGCGGGGGAGGCCCACAAGGTCTTCGGCGTACCGGTCGAGGACCAGGGGCTGGCCTGGATCGGCTTTGCCAACGGGGTGCACGGCGTGCTGTATGCGGGCGCGGGGCGCCCCTGGAACGAGGCGAACCGGCTGGTCGGCACCGAGGGCGTGATCGAGGTGCAGATGCCGGTCGGCGAGGGCAAGCAGGTCGGCGTCCGGGTGCGGGCCAACGGGGACGCCGAGTGGCGCATCCCGGAGGTGCTGCCCGAGGACCGACCCGGCCCGGCCGGCTCGGTCGCGGCCGCCACGGCAGACCTCCTGGCCTGCCTGGAGAGCGGGGCGGAGCCCGAGCTCTCCTACCGCAAGTCCCTGCGAGCCACCGAACTGATCTTCGCCACCTACGAGTCCAGCCGGCTGGGCCGGCGCGTCGAGTTGCCCCTGCAGGCGCCCGACGCCTCACTGGCGGCCACGATGGCGGCGCGTCAGGTCAACTGAGCCCCGGGGGGGTGGGGCGGATCTCGCATCCGCCCCACCCCTCCCTCTTCACGGTGCGGCCGCCGCGTCCTTGAGCAGTCCCAGCAGGTTGCCCCCGAAGTCCACAGCGGCGTTGGGGTTACTCAGCCGCGAGATCCCCTGGTCCACCGTGATCCGGGCCGAGGTGTCGGAGGGGTTGGCCAGAAGCGCCAATGCCGCCAACCCCTCCTGCCCGTCCGGGACCATCTGCTGCACCCAGGGGGCAATCTCCGCGGCGAGGTCCGGTTGCCCCAGGTGCGTTGCGGTCAGGAGCGGCGCGGCCTTGATCCAACTCTGAAAGAGCGCGGACAGCTCGGTGCCGTAGGTGCCCTGCACCGCCTTGGCCCCCTCCGTGGCGAAGGCGGACATCAGGTTGTTCGTCAGTTGGTCGGCGCTGACATCGGTCGAGGTGGTCGTGTAGCCGTCGGGCCCGTTGGCCGGCTCGGCCTCCTCCCCGGAGATGAAGACCTGCAGGGCCGCGGTGGCGGAGCCGCCCTCGCGGCTGATCTGCTGTTGCCAGGCCTGCTGCTCCGTCACCGCGGACTGTGGGTTCCGCAGATATGCGGCGATCGACGCCAGCGGGATCTCGCTGGCGTAGGGCTCCAGCATCGGATTGGCCAGGATGCCGCTCAGGCCCTGGCCCAGATTGGGCGCCATGCCCTGCAGCGGTCCCATGAAGAGCAGCCGGGGCTGCGCGGTCTTGGTGCCGAGCTCCGCGGCGGGCACCTGCCAGTCGTTGACCGGGTAGTTGAGCCACAGGAGCGGTTTGCGGCCGACGATGGCCCCGAAGGCCTGCGCCTGGGCCAGCGTGACCTCGACCGGCAGGACCTCGGGGCCGGTCCAGGCGACCTGGATGCCCGCGTTCAACCCGGGCAGCACCTGCAGGTACGCGTTGGAGCTCGTGCCGTAGTAGGACGTCGGGGTGAACATCAGGCTGAACTGCGGGTCCGCCTGGCGCTCGGCCGCCCAGACCGCGTTGGTCATGGCCACCTGCCCCTGGGCCAGCGCGGCGGTGGCCGGGGCGCCGATGTCGTCGAAGGACAGCATGAAGCCGTTGATCCCGATGCCGCGGAGTTGCGCCAGCTTGGCCTCCAGGGCCGTGCGGTCGGCAGTGCTGGAGTAGTTGATGCTGAGGCCGGGACTCAGGGAGTACACGAAGTTGACGCCCGCGGCCTGCGCCGCCTTGACCATCGTGGCCAACTGCGCCAACTGCGCGGCGGGATAGGGCGTCTGCCACTTCGCGCGCTCGTAGGGGTCGAATTTCGGCGCGTACACGAAGGTGTTCATGCCCGCGCGACCCATGAACGCCAGCAGGTGCTCGGTGGCGGTGAGGGACCAGGAGTACCCGTAGTAGCCCTCGATGACGCCGCGGATGGCAAACGGGGAGGGGGTGGGCGGCGCGGTGGCGGAAGAGGACGAGGAGGCGGACGACGCGGAGTTCTGGTGCGTTCCGGCCGCGCGCCGCGGGGCCGCGCCCGCGCACCCCGCGGCCAGGAGCAGGAGGGAGAGGCAGAGCCCGGCGGCCGCACGCCTCACGGCAGATCTCCCCGGAAGGGCGGCGCGACCACGGTCAGGCCGCCGTCGACCATCAGCACCGCCCCCGTGATGTAGGAGGCGTCGTCCGAGAGCAGGAAGGCGGCCGGACGGGCCACCTCCTCGGCCGTTGCCGCGCGGCCCTTGGGTACGCGCGCCAACACCGAGGCCATCGGGGCCATGCCCCGCTGCCCGTAGAAGAACTCGGCGGAGTCGGTCTGGACCACTCCAGCGTTCAGCGCGTTCACGTTGATGTCGCGCGGTCCCAACTCCTCGGCGAAGAAGCGCACCCACGCCTCCAGCGCGGCCTTGGAGGCACCCAGGTTGGCGTAGGTGGGGAAGGCGCGCAGGCTGCCGTAGCTGGAGATGGCCAGCACGCGCCCACCCGGCCCCATCAGGTCGGCCGCGCGCTGCACCCCCAGGACGAAGGGGCGCACATTCATGTTGAAGCTGCGCTCCAGGTGGTGCGGCTTGAAGGCCAAGGCCGGCTTGAACGCCGTCGCCGCGGCGTTGGAGACGAAGAAATCGAGGTGCCCGTGGCGTTCGCCCACGGCGTCGAACAGCCGCCCGATGGCGTCGACATCCTCTAGATCGGCGGCCACGGACCAGGCCTGGCCGCCGACGGACACGATGTCCGCCACCGTGCGCTCGGCCGCCTCGGCGTTCTGCTTGTAGTGGACCACCACGCTCGCGCCCTCACGCGCCACTGTGAGCGCCAGCGCCCGTCCGATCCCCCGCGAACTCCCCGTGATCAGCCCGACCCTGCCCTGAAAGCGCATCGCGCCCTCCCCGGCCGCGGGCGCGACGGCGCCCGGCCGCCGCCCACTTCACCAGGGAGGGCGCCGGCCCCTGTCTGGGCAGGGGAGCGGGTCCGCGTCCCGAACCGCAGCCGCCCGGGGGGATGGGCGTGGGTCTGTATCTGGAGGACTTCGAGGTGGGGCGGGCGTTCCGCTCGCCGACGCGCACGGTGACCGAGACCGACGTCGTCATGTTCGCCGCGCTCAGCGGCGACTACAACGAGGTGCACACCAGTGAGACCTGGGCGGTGGAGTCCGGGCCCTTCGGCCGCCGCGTGGCCCACGGCCTGCTCTGTCTGGGGTTGGGGCACGCCCTGATGCTGCGCCTGGGGATCCTGGAGGGGACGGCCGTCGCCCTCTTGGGCTTTGAGGAGTGGCAGTTCACTGCGCCGGTCTTCTTCGGGGACACCCTGCACGTGGATTTCACCGTGGCGGCGGCCCGCGCCAGTCGCTCCCAGCCCGACCGGGGCATCGTGACCTTCGAGTGCCGCTACCTCAACCAGGACGGGGCGGTGACCCAGCGCGGGCGGTTGTCGGTGATGGTGCGCCGGCGTCGCGGCGACCAACCCTGAGCATCGTCCCGAGGGGCCGCGCGCCATGCTGCACTCCGTGTGGGGTGCTGACCGGGGACGTGGACCGCCCGAGGCTGGTCGGATTCTTTGCCGGGCAGACGGACGTCCGCTACGCCTACCTCTTCGGGTCGCAGGCCCGCGGGGAGGGCGGGCCGCTCTCGGACGTCGATCTGGCGGTGGTGCTGGGCGGCGACCCGGCGGGCCACGCCGCGCGGCGCGACGACCTGAACGCCCGCCTGATGCAACCCCTGGGTCGCAACGATGTTGATCTGGTGTTGGCCGACCGTGCCCCCCCGCTGTTGCGCCACCGCATCGCCACCGGCCTTTGCCTGTTCGCGCGCCAACCCGTGGACGCGACGCGCTTGGCCGTTGCGGCGCTTCGGGACTACGAGGACACGCGCCCGCTGGGGGCGGCGTGCGATGCCGCCCAGGAGCGCCGTGCCCGCGACGGGGAACTCGCCATCCCTCCCCGGTATCGGCGGGTGGACGTGGATGTCCAGGATTGATGCGGAGGCCGTACGCGAGCACCTGGTGGCGCTGGCGCCCATGCGCTCCTGGAGCGTCGCGGATGTGGCGGCGGACACCGTTCGCCTCTGGGCCCGGCCCACGGGCTGCAAATGGCGGCCCAGAACGTGATCGACGTCGTCAGCCACCTGGCGTCCGCGCTACGCTCCGGCGCAGCGCCCGCCGACGACCGGAGGGCCATTCTGGCCCTCGGCGAGATCGGCGTGCTCGACGACCGTCTTGCCCGCACGCTCGCCCCCCTGGCGGGCCTGCGCCAGGTGCTCGTCCACGCCCTCTCTACCTGGAGGCGGACCGGCTCCTGGAGGCCCTCCGGAAGCTGGACGGCCTCCGGCGCTTTGTGGCGGGCGTCCCTGCCTGCCTGGCGCGGAATCCGGGCCGGTGAGCCCGGGGGCGCCTTCCACCGGCCATGCGGGCAGATCTGCAGGGAAGCACCGTCCCCCGGCGAAGGCTGGAACATCCACCGACCGCGCGCCCCGGCGCGCAGGGAAGGAGTCGGGACGTGCGGTCCCTGCGTCGTTTCCTCTGGCCGACCGTGATCGTGGTGGTCTGCGCCGCCGCCGCCGTCGCGGTGCTGACCACCCGCCGCGCCCGCCCGGCGGTGGCCAGCCCGGCCGTCCAGCGCGCCCAGGCCGCCTTGGGGGCCTTGCGCGCGGCCTACTATGATCCCACGGTAGGGCTCTTGGCCACCAACGCCGCCCCCAGCGGGCAGCCCTATGGGGTGGCGGCCGGCGGCACGCTGCTGAACCTTCCCTCCTTCAAGGCGACAGACATGTGGGATTACTCCTGGGCGCTGGCCTCGGTGGAGGACGTGGCCCAACTGCCGGGCGGGTCGGTCTACCTCCCGCTGGTGCGCACCCTCGCCGATCACCTGAGCGAGTATTGGGACGCCGGCGCGCCGGTCCCCGGCTACGCGCCGACGCCGCACCCGGGTCCGGGCGCCAACAAGTACTTCGACGACAATGCCTGGGCCGGTCTGGACCTGATCGCCGCCTACCACCTGACCCACGACGCGGCCTACCTCACCCAGGCGGAGGCGGTGTTTCGGTACGAGGAGTCTGGATGGGACACGGCCGGCGGGGGCGGCATCTGGTGGGATGACGCCCACTTCCAGCGCAACACCGCGGCCAACGCCCCGGTGGCCGAACTGGCCGCCTACCTGTACATGGCGACCCATCAGGCCACCTACCTGACCTGGTCGGAGAAGATCTACAGCTGGGAGGTGGCCAACCTGGTCGACCCCGTCACCGGCGCGGTGTGGGACAACATCCAGGGGACGAAGGTCAGCCACCGGCTCTGGACATACAACCAGGGGGACGTCATCGGCGCCGCCACGCTGCTCTATGAGATCACCCACCAGCCGGCCTACCTCGCCCAGGCCAAGAAGACGGCGAGTTACGCGCTGAGCATGGTGCAAGTGGGCAGCATCCTGCTGGCGCAGCCCTCGTTCAACGGTGTTCTGGCCGACAACCTGCAGTTGCTGTACCAGGTGGCCCCCAACCCGCAGATCGTCACCCTCATCGACGCCAACGCTCAGTCGGCGTGGTCCAACGCCAGGAACTCCAGCGGGTTGTTCGCCCAGAACTGGGGCGGGCCGCCCACGGCCAACTCCACGATCGATCTGCTGACCCAGACGGGCGCCGTGCGGTTGTTCGCCGTGGCGGCCGCCCTGGAGCACGGGGGCTTCGGTCACCTCTGGCTTTGAGGTGTGCGCACTTCTCCTCACGCAGATGTCCGCATCGCTCCCCGCATCCCGACCGGGAGGCACCGGCTGGCTGCGGGAGGGCGGACTCATCTGTCAAGGCGGACAGCGGCAGCTCTGAAACCGCACCCAGAGAACGGAGATCGACCGGAGTCTTACCTGCCCCACCCAGGATGACTGGCTCGCCTTTCACCACCACCACCCACGCTCGTCGTAATCTCTACCGCCCCACCTCCCATCCTCTGAACGCGTACTTTCATGCTAGCCACTGAAGTGTGGCATCCCACAGTTGAGGAGGACCGTTTTGCGTGCCTGCCTCGAAGGTGACGGACTTCAGATCCCTTCCAACCCCCCCAAATCCTCCCTGCCAGAGTGCTTGCACAACGTCACCCTGCCCGAGATCCACACCGCAGACTGGGGGCAGTGGGTCTGGCAATCCTACCTGGGGGAGCCCCGGACTCGTACGCCCCCTTCGTCGAGGGCCGAGCCCGAGCACCACATCCTGCGGAGACGCGCCCTATTCGTACCAGGGCACCGGGTGTCCTGGGAAGGGTGACCGCCTATGAGGTCATCGTCAACGTGATCGCGCACACCACGACCGCGTCTGGGCTCAAGGTCCACTGCCAACTGGACCAGACGCCGTACCCCCCGGGGATCGCGGTAGGCGACGAGGAGCTCCAGCGGGTGCAGATCGAACCGGACGCCTTTCGCCGTGCGCCCCGAGGCTCGTCGCGCCCCTCAGCCCCGGCCGCGCAGGAAGGCGATCAGGTCCGTGTTGACGGGCGACCGCCCCAACTGACGCAGGACGGCCGCCGCCTGGCCGCGGTAGGCGGCGGAGTGGTGGGAGACGTGCAGGAGGATCCAGGCCAGCGGGGTCTCGTAGGCCTGGCCGAGGGACGTCCGGTAGTGCACGATGTCCGCCGGGTCCACGCCGGCGACCGCGGCGTGCCAGCCCGCCCACACCGGGGGCCAGAGCGCGCCGAACTGCTCCGGCGTGCGCACCCCGTCCGGGGGTCCCACCTGGGCGGGGGAGCGTCCCTGGATCCGCTCCAGCCAGGTCCACTCGGTGGCGAAGATGTGCTCCAGCGTGCCTGCCAGCGACCCGTAACTGGCGGCCAGGGGCTGCTCCCATGCGGGCCCTCCGGGACCGGCGGCCGCCAGCACCCGTCGGTCCGCCCACTCCAGGTGGGCGACCAGGGTCTCCATCTCGGGGGCCTCCACCGGACGCACCTCCCGTCCTCAGATCTCGCGGCCGACCGTGATGCCCTCCAGGATGGCGCGCGCGGCGTCCAGTTCGCCGGCCAGGCGGGCGCCGCCGATCACGTGCAGCGGGACGCGGCCGGCCAGCGTCCCGCTGAGATCATCCTCGGGCTCCTGGCCGCAGGCCAGCACCACGGTGTCCGCCGGAACGAGTTCGCTGCCCTCCCCGGTCTGCAAGAGCACGCCGTCGGGGGTGATGGCCCGGTAGCGCACTCCCGTCCGCATCTGCACGCCCCGTTGTCGCAGCAGGGCCAGGAGCGCCCAGCGCGTTGTCCGGCCCAGCAGGGGTCCGATGCGTGCCCCCCGCCGCAGGAGGGTGATCTGGCGGCGGCCGGCCAGGCCCTCGCGGGCCTGGTCCGCCTCGGGAACCCCGTACCGGCCCAGGAAGGCCAGGGCCTCGGGGGTGGCCGGCCCCTGTTCGGACAGGAAGTGCGCCAGGTCGCAGCCGATCCCGCCGGCGCCGATGATCGCCACCCGGTCGCCCACCGCGACCTCCCCGGCCAGTACCTGGGGGTAGGTGACCACGTGCGGCAGGTCGACCCCGGGCAGGTCGGCCGGGTCCGGGATCCTGGGCCGCACCCCCGTGGCGACGACGACGGCGTCGAAGCCAGCCAGGTCGGCCGGGGTCGGCACGGCCCCGAGTTCGATCCGCACCCCCGCATCCCCCAGGGACACCCCGTAGTAGCGCAGGGTCTCGCCGAACTCGCCCTTGCCCGGAACCTGCAGCGCATAGCGGAGTTGGCCGCCCAAGGCCGGGCCCCGCTCGAAGAGCGTGACCCGGTGGCCGCGCACCCCGAGCACGCGCGCGGCCTCCATGCCGGCGGGCCCGCCGCCCACGACGGCCACCCGCTGGGGGATGGCCGCCGGCAGCAGGGCGAGTTCGCGCTCGCGCCCCGCGCGCGGGTTCACCAGGCAACTGGCGGGGGCCGGGGGGCGGTCCAGCACGCGGTCCAGGCAGGCCTGGTTGCAGGCGATACAGGCGTTGATCCGGTCCGGTCGCCCCCCCGCCAGCTTGCGCGCGAAGTGGGGGTCGGCCAGGAAGGGGCGGGCCATGGAGACGAAGTCGGCCGCGCCCGAGGCCAGGACGCGCTCGGCCACCTCGGGCGTGGAGATGCGGTTGGAGGCCAGCACGGGGATGTCGACGGCACCGCGGATCCCGGCGGCGACCGCCGCGAATGCGGCGCGCGGGACCAGCATACCGACGGTGGGGACAGGCGACTCGTGCCAGCCGATGCCCACGTCCAGGGCGTCGGCGCCGTCCGAGGCCAGTGCGGCGGCGAAGGACAGCACGTCGTCCCAGGGGGTGCCGCCCGCCACCAGGTCCGCGCCGGAGAGCCGGTAGAGGAGCGGGGCTTCGGGGCCCAGCGCCTCCCGCACCCGGCGGGTCACGAGCAGCGGGAAGCGCCGCCGGCCGGCGGCGTCCCCGCCCCACTCGTCGGTGCGCACGTTCGTCAGGGGGGCGAGGAACTCGTTCAGCAGGTATCCCTCCGAGCCCATGATCTCCACCCCGGCGAAGCCCAGTTCCAGAGCGCGCCGGGCGGCCCGCGCGTAGACGGCGGCCAGTTCCAGGAGTTCATCGGGCCCCAGGGCCCGGGGCGCGTCCGGATTCAGCCGGGTGGGCACCGCCGACGGGGCGACGGGTTGCAGGCCGGTGTCCTGGCGGCGCGCGTAGCGGCCGGCGTGGAAGAGCTGCAGGACCATGTGACCCCCGCGCGCGGAGACCGCGGCGGCCACCGAGGCCAACGTGCCCTCGTCCGCGGCGCGGCCCACGACGAAGTAGTTCCCCCCCTCACCGGCGCCAGCCGGGGTGACGGCCACGCCCCCGCTGACGATCAGGGCCACGCCGCCGGCGGCGCGCTCGGCGTAGAAGGCCGCGATCCGGTCGGCGTCCGCCCCAGGGCCCTCCAGCCCTAGGTGCATGGCGCCCATGCAGATCCGGTGGGGAAGGGCCAGCCGCCCGATCCGACCCGGACGGAGCAGGTACGGGAAGGCCCGCGTGTACTGTTCCATGGCCGCAGGGGTTCGGCCCGCCCCGTTCTCTCCCCTACCGGGGGGCGAGGTGGCGGCAGGATGCCGCTGACCTGTTGGTGAAGCACTGGGACCGTTTCCCGTGGTACCAATCAGTCTCCGGCGAACGGCCGGTACAAGGAACGGTGAGGATCCGTGCTTAGACTGGTGGCCGAGCCACCCCGGCAGGGACAGCTTACCGGTACCATCCCGCTTCCCGCCTCCAAGTACCATGCGCACCGGGCGCTCATCCTCGGTTCGCTGGCCGAGGGCTGCACGCACATCACGGGGCGCACCGGCGCCCTCCACGTGCGCGCCACCCTCGGTGCCCTGCGGCGCATGGGGACCCGCATTCAGAAGGAAGTCGGGGGATACCGGGTGTGGGGCGGGCCCTACCGTCCCATCGATCCCCAGATCACCGTGGGCTCCTCGGGGAGCACGCTGCAGTTCCTGCTCGGGTTAGGGTGCCGCTCTGTGGGCCCCGCACTCACCTTCGACGGCCAGAAGTACTTCCGGCGCCGGCCCATCGGGCCGATGCTGGAAGCCCTGCGCACCATGGGGGTGGAACTGGAGAGTACCGGCGAGGGCCTGCCGGTGCGGGTGCGCCCCGGCCGGCCCCACGGGGGGCGCGTCCAGGTCTCCGGCCAGTTGTCCCAGTGGATCTCCGGCCTGCTCCTGCTGGCGCCGTTCGCCTCGCAGGACACCGAGCTCGAGGTGGTGGGCCCGCTCAACGAGCGCCCCTACCTGGACTTGACCCTGAGGATGATGGCCGCCTGGGGGGTGCAGGTCGAGGCCGCCCCCGACCTCCGCCGCCTGGTGGTGCCCAGCGGCCAGCGCTATCGGCCCGCCGCCTACACCCTCCCCGCCGACCTCTCCTCGGCGGCCTTCCCGCTGGTGGCCGCGGCGCTCTTCCGCGCCGACGTCACCTTCACCGGCATCGAGCCGGACCCCGACCACCCCGAGGCCCGCATCGTGGAGATCCTCCAGGAGGCGGGGGTCTCCATGACCTTCGACCGCGAGGCGCACACGGTGCGGATTCGCAGCCGGGAGCGGCCGTACGGGCTGCGCATCGACTGCCGCGACACCCCAGACCTCCTGCCCGTGGCGGCGGTCTTCGGGGCGCTGGCGCGGGGCAAGACCGTGTTGGACAACGTGGAGAACAACCGCCTCAAGGAATCGGATCGAGTGGCCTCCATGCTGCAGTTGCGGAAGATGGGGGTCCGCATCGACGAGGAGGGCCCCGGCCGGCTGATCATCCACGGGCAGGAGTCCCTCCGTCCGGCGTCGCTGTCGTCGTTCAACGACCACCGGGTGCTGATGGCCCTGGCCATCGCCGGCTGCCTCACCGAGGATGGGCGAACGGAGATCTCCTACCCCCAGGCCTACCGCATCTCCTATCCGGAGTTCCTGGACCACATGCGGGCCCTGGGCCTGCCTCTGCGGGTCGAGCGGACGGAGTCGGATGGCGGGGGGCCCTGGGCCAGCATGCCCACGCGCGGGGCCGACCCGGAACTGACCAGCATGATGCCGGAGGCGTGGGCCCACGGCCAGCGGGAGCGCGGGCTCTGGCCGGAGCGGCTGATCACGGACTACCTGGACGACGCCGCGGCCTGGACGCCGGACCGGCCGGCCGTCGTCGATCCGAGTCGCGGTACCGAGCGCGTCCTGACCTACCGCGAACTGCAGGAGGCGGTGGACCGCGTGGCCACCGCCCTCGCCCGCCGGGGGGTGCGCCCCGGCGAGCCCGTCGCCTTCCAGTTGCCCAACTGGTGGGAGTTCATGGTGCTGCAACTCGCCCTGGTGCGGATCGGGGCGATCTCCTGCCCCCTGATGCACATCTTCCGCGAGCGCGAGTTGCGCTTCATGCTGCGCCAGAGCGGCTGCCGCTGGCTGTTCGTGCCCGCGGCCTTCCGCCGCCACGACTACCTGACGATGGCCCGGGGCCTGCAGTCCGACCTGCCCGACCTGGCGCACGTGGTCCTGGTGGGGGAGTCCCCCGATGATACGCCGACCTTCGCCGACCTCCTGTGGGAGGCGCCCGATGCGGCGCTGCTCGGTGAACGGCGGCCGGGCCCCGACCAGGTCGTGCAGTTGCTGTATACGTCGGGGACGTCGGGGGAGCCCAAGGGGGTCCTGCACTCCCACAACACCCTGTTGGCCGGGTTGCATGCGCACATGCGACACTTCCGCCTGACCGACCGGGACACCGGGTTCATCCCCTCGCCCCTGGGGCACCAGACCGGATTCCTGTATGGGATGTGGCTGGCGGTCGCCCTGGGGGCCACCGCCGTTCTGCAGGACATCTGGGCCCCGGAGGAGGCCTGGGAGCTGATGAACCGCTGGCAGGTGGCCTTCGTGCAGGCCGCCACCACCTTCCTGGTCGATCTGACGGCGACCGCCGAGGGGCGGGGGGGCGGTCCCGCGGGCCTGCGCATATTTGTGGCCACCGGGGCTCCGGTGCCGCGCGTGCTGGCCCGGGCCGCACGCGACGTGCTGCGCTGCGAGGTGATCGGGGGGTGGGGCTCGACCGAGAGCGGCCTGGTGGCCGCCGGCAGCCCCGGCGACCCCCCGGACCGCCTCTGGCAGACCGACGGCCGGGTCATCGCCGGGATGGGGATGCGCGTGGTGGACGACGACGGCCGCGCGCTGCCCGCCGGTACGGAGGGGCGATTCCAGGTGTCCACGGCGGGCATGTTCGTGGGCTATCTCGGGCATCCGGAATGGTACCGCGGGGCCTTCCCCGAGGAGGGCTGGTTCGACACCGGCGACCTCGCCGTGATCGACGCCGACGGATACATGCGGATCAGCGGGCGGATCAAGGACGTGGTCAACCGCGGCGGGGAGAAGATCCCGGTTGCCGAGATCGAGGAGTGCCTGTATGCGCATCCGGCGATCGCCGAGGTGGCGGTCGTCGGGATGCCGGACCCGCGGCTGGGGGAGCGCGCCTGCGCCTGCGTGGTGCTGCGGGGCGGCGCCAGCCTCTCCCTGGCCGACATCCAGTCGCACCTGGAGGAGGCCAAAATGGCCAAACAGTACTGGCCCGAGCGCCTGGAACTGCTCGAGGAGTTGCCCCGGACGCCCAGCGGCAAGATCCAGAAGTTTGTCCTCCGCCGCTGGGTGGAGGGACGCATGGGGGCCGAGCGGGCCGCGGTGGCCCCAGAGGTGGGGGGGATGCGCGGGTGACGCCGGGTGAAGCGGATGCGCTGTTGTCCGAGGTGCAGGCCTTTGTGCGTGGACCATGGGTGGAATGGGGCGAACGGGTCGAGCGCACGGGCACGGTCCCGCCCGAGATGTGGAGCGAGTTGGCCGCGCGCGGGTATCTGCGCCTGCGGGCCCCAAGGGAATTGGGCGGCCGGGGCCTGACGCTCCCCGACTACCTGCCCCTTTTGGAGGAGTTCTCCCGCGGCCACGGCTCCCTGCGGATGATCGTCCACGTGCTGAACGGGATGTGGCGGCCCCTGGCCCGGTACGGCACACCCGCGCAGGTGGCGCGGTTCGTGCGCCCCCTGGTGGAGGGGAGGATCGTGGTCGCGTTTGCGGTGACCGAACCGCACGCCGGTTCGGGGGCCGACGTGCAGTGCGTGGCGCGGCGCGACGGCGACCGGTACATCCTGAATGGGGAGAAGCACCTGATCACGTTCGGCTGCGGCGCCGACTTCTCGCTCGTGCTCTGCCGGCTCGATGGAACGCACGGTGCCGACGGCACCATGACCCTGCTCGTGCCGCGTGACGCGCCCGGCTTCACGCGGCGCCCCATGGCCGAGTCGATGGGGCTGCGCGGTGGCGACCATGGCCACCTCATCTTCCAGGACTGCGCGGTACCGACGGACATGCGCATCGGTGAGGAGGGGCAGGGGCTGGCCGTGTCCCTGGAGGGCTTCCTGTATCCCAGCCGCATCAGCGTGGGGATGTCCTGCGTGGGGCTGGGGGCCCGGGCGCTGGAACTGGCGGTGGCCCACGCGCGGCAGCGGGTCACGTTCGGCCAGCCGATCGGCGAGCGCCAGATGGTGCAGTCGCTCTTGGCCGAGGCGGCCACCGACGTGGAGGCCTCCCGGCAGATCGTCCTGTGGGCGGCCCGGGAGTGGGAGTCGCGGCCCCCGGCCATCGGGCCGTCGGCGATGGCCAAGCTCTTTGCGCTGGAGGCTCTGCAACGTGTGACGGACCGGGCCCTGCAGGTGTTCGGCGGCGTCGGCTACTTCCGCGATCAGGAGATCGAGCGCATCTACCGCGACGCGCGCGCGCAGCGGTTCGAAGAGGGGACGGCGGAGATCCAGAAGACGACGATCGCGCGGACGCTGCTGAACTGAGGCGGGGAGGGCTGGCTCCTGTTTTTCGAGGACTTCACGGTCGGGCGCGCCTGGGACACGCCCGGCCGGACCCTCACAGCGGCGGAGATCGCCGAGTTCGCGGGTACCTATGATCCGCAGTTTCTGCACCTGGACGCCCTGGCGGCCACCGAGGGACCTTTCCAGGGTATCATCGCCTCTGGGTTTCACACACTGGTCGTGGTGTGGGCACTCTGGTTGCGGACGGGCGCCCTGGCGGATGCCAGCCAGGGCGGCCTCGGTATCGACGCGCTGCGCTGGCTGCGGCCAGTGCGCCCCGGGGACACCGTGTGCGCTCGCGTCGAGGTGCTCGAGCGCCTCACGCGGGAGGGGTCGAGGCGGGGGCGGGTCGTGCTTGGGTTCTCGGTGCGCAACCAGGATGGCGAGGAGGTGCTCACCTTCCGCACCCTCTGCCTGGTGGCGTGCCGCCCGCCGGCCGGGGCGTGAGATCCCGCGGCGGGAGCGGCGGTACGAGATGGAGGAGGGCCTGGGCGTGGAGTTGCGGGTCAGCACCGAAGTGGCGCCGGGGGTCTTTGATGAGGCGAGGTTGCGGGAGGTGGGCGCGCGTGTGCTGCGGCACGTCCAGCCGGGCTGGATGAGCGTCGGCATTGACGCCAACCGGGTCAAGGACCTGCACCGCGTCCCCGGCGTCCTGGACACCATGACCGTGGTGGCCTGCGAGGACCGGCTCGACCAGTTGCCAGCGGGGGCCGCGTGGGAGTCCCTGGGGCAGGGCGGGTGCGGGGACCTGGCCCTGACCCTGGAGGCCGCCCGGCAGGACGGGGCCGTAGTCGCGCTGCGCCTGACCGCCGTGGCCCGGGAGATCCTCTTCATCCGGTCGCACCAGACCGACGCCGTGGACATCGCGCTCTCCCGCCCGGACCGGTCCACCCCGGAGGGCCGCAGCGTCGTGGTGGCGCACTCCGACGGCCTGCGCGACTGGAGCGGTGCCGGCATGCACAACTGGAAGGCGGGCGAGCGCCACCAGATCGTGATGTGGGTGGGCCACCTGCTGGCGGGGGACTATCACGTGCGGGCCGGGGTCCTGGACGGGTGGGTGCGGGTCAAGGGGCGTCCCACGCCCTGCGTGCTGGAGGCCGAGGCGTCGGGGGTCGGGGGCGGCCGCTGAGTCCGGTGGCGCAGATGGCGGCGGCACGTGCCGGTGGCCTGCACGTCAGGGCGCCGGCGGCCAGGCCAGCGGAACGCCCAGGCGCGCGAGCACGGATTGGAACTCCAGGAGGCGGGCCGGTGTCGCGCGCACCGCGTGGGGCTCGCCGCCCGTCCGCAGGCAGTGCGCGGCCAGGGCACCCGCGGCCTCGCCGATGTTCCACTCCACCGGGTGCACGCGGAAGGCGCCGTTGGTGATGTGGGTCGTCCCCACGTTCTTGCACCCGGCGATCAGGTTGCGCAGGCGTACGGGCAGGAGCGACCCCAGCGGGATCTGGAACGGGTGGCAGGGGATGTCCAGGAAGGTGGCGCTCCGCACCCCGGGGTGCAGGTCGATGCGGTACAGGCCGATGCCGACCGCGTCGAAAAAGGGCTCCGCCCCGCCCCCTGGGCGCACCTCGGCCGCGAGGTGTTGCTCCAGCACGCGGAAGACCGGCACGATGCGCCGCGACTCGCGGACGTAGGGGGCCATGGCCAACCCGTCGGGGGTGCCGACGACATCCGGCCGCAGGCGGAGTCCGGGCCAGCCCCTCCCGCCGTCGGGCCGGGGGGCCTCGGTCTGCAGCCAGTGCACCAGTGAGAGGGAGAGGCGGCCGGCCGCCGCGACCGCGGCGGGGTCGGCCCCTCCGGGGCGGCCGGGACGGATCAGCGCCGTTTCGCGGAAGTCGTTCTGCGGCCAGTTCAGCAGCGAGATGTCGCTGGGGAAGGCGCCGTGCGCAAAGAGCGAGCGGTCCACCAGGCGCCGATAGGTCCACAGCGGCGTGGCCCCGGGGTCGGCCGTATCGGGGAAGAGCCCGTACCGCCGGGGCGCCCCACCCCGGGGATCGGGTTGCTCCCAGGCCAGCCGGCCCGCATCCCGCCAGGCGGCGTAGCCGGCGGGCCGGGGGATGCGGTGGTCCTCCCCCGGGCGGAAGTCCAGCGCCAGGCAGACCGTGCAGGCCTGCATGTCTTCAGGGTCGGCCGTGGCCGCGGCGTGCGGCTCGCCGGTGTCTGCCCGTCCCTCGGCCCCCGTTACGTACTCTGTCCCGGTCAGAGGCAGCAGTTCGCCCAGGTCCGTGGCATCCACGACGAAGGGCGCCTCCGCCACCGCGGTGGCGGAGGCGGGCCCGGTGAAGCGCACCGCGCGCACCCGGTCGCCCGCGCTGTCGGCGGCGGAGGGATGCCAGCCCTGCGCCACGACGATCCTGCCTGCCGCGCGTTCGGGCGCCAGGATCGCCTCCAGGGCGGCCAGGGCGGCACGCGGTTCGTGACACAGTCGGCTGACCCAGCCGTTGCCCGGATTCAGGTGTGGGTTGCCGGCTCCCGGGAGCAGCGGGTAGTGGGCGCGGTAGTGCGCACGGATGGCGGCGCGCAGACCGGCGTAGCTCCGGGTGCCCCCGAACGCTTCGATCCAGGCGTGTTCGTCGGGCGCGGAGACGGCCTGGGCCGTCAGTTGCCCGCCGATCCAGGGCTCCTGGACGACCAGCAGGACGCGGGCGCCCAGGCGCGCGGCCGCCAAGGCCGCGGCCACCCCGCCCAGGCTGCCGCCCACCACCAGCACGTCTGCCCGCCATGCCGTGTCCACCGTTCCGCCTCCCACTCAGGCGGGCGCGGGGAAGTGGCGGGCCAGCTTGTCGCGCAGGAAGGCGACCGAGCGGCGCAGTTCGTCCATCCCGTCCATGCCGTCCTCCACCGAGATCCAGCCGTCAAAGCCCGCCCCCGCCAGCCTGGAGAGGATGGTGTCGTAATCGTTGTGCCCGCGCCCGATTTCGCCGTGGTGCAGGATGGCGCTGTAACCGGCGCCCTCGTCCCGGCGGCGCAGTTCCGCGATGTCGTGGCCGGGCAGGAGGTAGCGGTCGCTGGCATGCATGCTGACCACGCGCGGCAGCACGGCGTCCAGCACCCGCAGGGGATCCTCGCCGGCCAACAGCGCGTTGCTCGGGTCATAGTTCACGCCGAACCACGGCGAGTCGATCGCCAGGGCGATCTCCACGAAGACCTCCAGATGTTGGGCGAACTCCGGGTACTGCCAGTAGTTGTCCTTGTAGTGGTTCTCCATGGCCAGCACGACGCCCCGGCGCTCGGCGTGCTCCAGGCAGGCCTCGATGCCCGCGCGTGCCCAGGAGACGCCCTCGGCCACGCTGACCCCGGGCCGCCGCTGGCCGGAGAGCACCCGGCAGGTGCGCCGACCGCTCGCCCCGAACGCGGCCAGCACGTCGATCGCCGCCTTCTGGCGCTCCACCTCGGCCGCCCGCCAGGCGGGATCGGGGTGGGTGAAGTCCGGCGAGTAGCAGTACATCGGGACCACCATGCCGGCCGCCGTGACCCGCTCGCGCACGGCTTCCAGATATGCCGGTTCGGTGCTGCGCAGGAAGCCCGGGTAGAGTTCCAGCCCGTCGACCCCCAGGGTCGCGGCCAGGGCGATCCAGTCCTCCAGGGTCATGGTGTGGGTCACGCACAACTCGTCCATGAAGCACTTCGGAAATACGGCAAGCGCGGGCAAAACAGCATCCCTCACCACTTGTTCAAGATGACGCCCTCGCCGGTCAGCCAGCTGTGTAACGCGGCCACCTCCGGCGTGGCGAAGCGGAGCAGTGGGACGCCCTCGTGCAGGGAGAGCGCGGCGGCGGCGCCGGCCGCGTCCCCCAGCACGCACTGGTTGGGCGTGGCGCGCAGCGCCCACCACGCCCGCGACTCGATGCGCGCGGCATACCCCGGCACGAGGACGTTCTGCACCGGTGGGACCAGGATCGCGTCCAGCGGCAGGTAGGTGGGGTTGGGCGCCGCAGCGGTCGTCCGCACCACCTCGCCGTGGGTGTAGCCGGCGTTCTCCGGCCAGTAGAAGCCCAGGCCGATCCGACGGTTGTGGTGCCGGGAGTCGATGCCGTCCGTCGGTCCTGAGCCCGCTCCCGTCATGTCTTCCACCTTGACCGCGAATGGTTCCGGTCCGGGCGCGGTGCCGTGGATCGTCTCGCGCAACAGCAGCATCGCGGCGCACCGTGGCCGTTCGCCGTCGACGGCCAGCCGCGCGGTCCCCAACCCGGGAAAACGGCGCAGGGCGCCCAGCATGTCCGAGGACGTCGCGATGGATACGGCCTCCCGGTAGGCGGTGTCCAGGTCGCGCGTCTTGACGGGGCCGACGTCCAGATCGCGGTCGGTACCCGCGTCGTAGGCCCTCCGCCGGCCATCCACGCTGTACACGAGCAGGGCCGAGATCCAGAAGGTGCCAGACGCCTCCTCCCAGCCCCGCGGCGGCCCGACGCGGAAGCCCGGGTGCGCGGCCGCAAAGGATGCCAGCACGGCGTCGTTCGCCGCGATCCCCGCCCCGCCCCAGAACGTGCGCCTGGTCCCACCCGGCCCGTCTTCGCTGGCCGTGCCCCACACGGGGCGGTCCTGGCTGTCGCGGGCGGCGGTCAACGCCTCCCAGTCCAGGCCCTCGACCGCCACCAGCAGGGAGGCCACCATCTGGCGCCCGTCCGGGTTCCAATCGGAGCGACCGACGCTGTATGCGCCGCCGGCCAGGCGCAGCAGGCGTCCGGTGGCCGATCCATCCACGAAGAGGTCTCCCGCCAGGACCAGCGGCTCCCCATCGACCAGCACCGGGTCTGCGGCCGCGTCGACCGGGCGCACGGCGATGGCCCCGACCTCGGTGATCGTCCGGTTGCGCGCCTTGCGGCTGCGGTTCCGGGGGGGGCGCGCGCCCTCGGCGGCGCGCGGGTGCACGGCCTCCAATTCATGGCCGGCCAGCACCGTGACGCCAGCCTGCGCCAACTCGTCGGAGAGCAGGGCGGCGAAGGCCCCGGGGCTGTAGATGGGTCCGGTCGCCTGCAACCAGCGGGCGAAGCTCCCGCCCTGCGGGGTGGCGCGCCGGCCGGCGTGCAGCCACTGCCGGATCTCCCAGCCGCAGTGGCTGCCCACGGTCGCCATGCCGCCAGGAAACCCCTCGGGGAACACCAGGGTCACCCGCGTGCCGGGGTCGGCACGGCGGGCCGCCGTCAGAGCGGCGGCGACCCCGGCCAACTCTCCGCCATACACCACGATATCCGCCACGCCGGCACCCCCCGTTGTGACCACATGAAGATACGGCGCGGCCCTGTACACCACCGCCGCGCGCGTCACGGCAGCCGAAATCGGAGCGCCCGCCGTCAGGCCCAGCATACCCTACAAATCCCGTCGTTCGTGCCGGTTCCTCTGCCCTAGCCGGCGGAGGGTGGCGTGTAGGCCCCCGCCGCCACGGCCTCCAGGATCGCCTGCGCCGTGGCGGCGTTGGTGGCCACCGGGATCTCCCGGACGTCGCACAGCCGCAGCAGCGCCGAAACGTCGGGCTCGTGCGGGTGCGCCGTGAGCGGATCGCGCAGGAAGAGCACGCAGTGGATGCGCCCGGAGGCGATCTCGCTGCCGATCTGCTGGTCGCCCCCCAAAGGGCCGGAGAGATAGCAGTGAATGCGAAGCCCGGTGGTCTCGGAGACCAGGTGCCCCGTCGTTCCCGTCGCCACCAATTCGTGCCCCTCGAGCACCGCGCGGTAGCGCCGGGCGAGCGCGAGCATGTCCGGCTTCTTCTTGTCATGGGCGATCAGCGCGATGCGCAGACGGGTTCCTCCTTCCGGCACGGGCCCGGTTTCGCCATTGGGTCGTGGGGCCCTGCTCTGGCCGCGGCGCGCCGCGGCCTCCGGTAGCTTTTCCCGCGGCTGGCGAAAAGAGGGGCACACGGACCGATATACATATAGGATTGGCGCGCCGCGGGGAGTATCTTTCCCCCAGTGGCACGTTTCGCCTCCGCCCCTACGGACGGCAACAGACCGCTGGTTGCGAATTGGGGTGAGGAATGCCGTCGTGCCCTCCGGGGGCCCGTAACAGGCGTCGTCGCATAGGCTGCGTGGGCGGGCGTTCGGGACGGGGCATGCGCGTTCAGGGAAGAACGTTTGGGGGGTGCGCGGGTGCGTGCCTGGAGGATCCTCGGTGGTCGGCGGTTGCGGGGCGAGGTCCGCGTGGGTGGCAGCAAATACTCCGCGCTGGCCGCGATTCCCGCGCTGGCGCTGGCGAACGGACCCAGTGTGCTGCACAACGTGCCGGACATCCTGGACGTGCGCAGCTACGTGGAGATGCTCTCCGAATGCGGGGCGCGCGTGCGCCGGGACGGGCCGGACCTGGAGATCGACCCCCGCGGCCTGCGGCACATGCCCCTGCCTCCGTCCTGGAGCGCGGGCCTGCGCGCCTCGACCTACATGCTGGCCACCCAACTCGTGCTGTGGGGTGAGGCGGAGGTCGGGTTGCCGGGCGGCGACCGCATTGGCAGCCGCCCGCTGGACCTGCATGTCAAGGCGCTGCGGGCGATGGGCGCCGACGTCGGTCCCTCGGCGGACGGCGCGGCCATCTGCGCCCGGGCGAGCCGCCTGCACGGGGCACACGTCTACTTCGACCAGCCGAGCGTCGGCGCGACGGTGCAGGCGCTCCTGGCGGCGGTGCGCGCCGAGGGCGAGACGCGACTGGAGAACGCCTACGTGGGGCCGTTTATCGTTGATCTGGCCAACATGTTGCGGGCCATGGGCGCCGAGGTGCACGGCGCGGGCACTGCCAGTGTGCGGATCGTCGGGGTCTCCGCGTTGCATCCGGTCGAACACACGCTGATCGGTGATCAGGCCGAGGCCTTCACCGTGCTGGCGGCGGGCGTCAGTTCGGGTGGGGCGGTGCGTGTCTCGGGGATCGAGCCCGCCGACATCGGCGCCGGGCTCTCCAAGCTCCGCGAGGCCGGGGCCGAGAGTCGCGTGGGTCCGGGATGGGTGGAGATTGAGGGCCCGCGCCGCCTGCGGGCCGTCGACGTCCAGACCGGGCCGCTGCCCGCCTTCTACACGGACTATCACCCGCCCCTGGCGGCGGTCCTGGCGTCTGCCGAAGGCATCAGCCGCATCGTCGAGACACAGTGGCGGGAACGCTTCGCGTACTCCGAGGGTCTCCGGGCCATGGGGGCCCATGTGCGCGTGCGCGGCGCCGCCGCCCTGATCCGCGGGGGCCGGCTCCACGGGGCATCCGTCCTCGCCCGGGAAAGTCGTGCCGCCGCCGCCTACGCCATCGCCGCTCTGTCGGCGGGGGGCGAGAGCCTGGTGCTGGGGATCCACCACATCGAGCGCGTTTGCGAACGCTTTGTGGGCAAGTTGCAGGGGTTGGACGCCGACATCGCCGAGGTCCAAGCCGAGGCGGCCGCCGCGGCCGAGGCGGACGCCTAGTACTACAATCAGGGTCTCCTGATGTCGCATAAATACGGGAAGCTGCAGGGAAGTACCCCTTCGGGCGAGCTCGCGGTGGACGGTGATGGCGAACCAGGCAATGACGCGCCAGCGGACTTCTTGGACGCTTTCTCAGAGCCGCCGAGGGATCGGCAGGGCGATAGCCGATGGCCGAGCGACATCCAAGCGCAAACTATCCAGGAACGTGCCCTCTCCGGCGGCGTCTGCGGGAGCCTGGCCGAATCGGGGGCCTCTGGGCGGCGTGGTAGCTCGCCCGAGGCCACGGCCTGACGGAACCCTCGCTCAGCGGATCGTTCACCCGGTACAAGAAACGCCGGGTCTCGCCGACCAGCCGGCCCCCGGCGTAACGCCGCTGTCGCACCACATCCACGTCCAGCAGGCATGACGGGCGGCGGGGACGGTGCATCCGAGCGGATGCGAGGGCCACGTCACTGAAGGCGCAGAGGCGGTAGCGGTCAGCACGCGGGCGTGGGCTCATAGCGGCGGGTTCGTCCCAGCCACCAGCGGCCCATGCCTTCAGTGTGAGGGCGCGTGCCGGCGCACCCGGCCCTCAGAGGGTGGGGCGGCGCGCGTGCCGGCCCGCGGATTGCGCCTCGGCGCGGTCCGGGGTCGGTGCGGCCTTGGTTTCGGGTCGGGCGACGGGCAGGGCCAGCGTGCTGAGCAACTCCGACGAGAAGTCCACCCG
>JAJZWQ010000024.1 GCA_021846605.1 Bacillota bacterium
CCGGCCGGGCCCCGCGCCACGCAGCGCACCTCCGCGCCGAGCGCCCGCAGGCAGCACACCAGCGCCAACCCGCAGCGGCCGGCCCCCACGACCGTGGCCGTGGTCCCCCAGGCGGTGCGGCCGCTGAGGCGGGCGGCGTCGGCGATGGCCCCCTCTGCGGTCGGGACGGCGTTCAGCCGCGCAAAGGCGTCATTGTCGGCGTAGGTCACCAGGGGGATCCCGCGAAGGGCCAGTTCCGCGCGCAGCCAGCCGCCGCAGCGCCCCAAGAGCCAGGGCGTGCCGATCGGCGTGGCGTCCAGCCAGGCGCCATCGACGGGCAGCGGCCCGGGCGGGTCCGGCCGATACAGCGCGCGCCCCGCCGCGTCGGTCCCCAGGACCGGTCCGATCACGGCGTCGACGTCGGCCAAGAGCTCGGGCGGCACCACGCCTGGCCCGCCGCCCAGCGAGCGCACTGTGTGTCCCAACCGCGCCAGGTGCCGCGCCGCCTCCAGTTCGCGTTGCCCGCCGCCGACCACCGCCAGCCGCATTGCCGCGCCTCCCGTGGACCCGTGGGCCAAGGCACTATATGGGTGCGGCAGAGGGCGCCGTGCTTGTCAGAAAGGGCGGGGTGCGACGCGGCAAGCGCGTCGTCTTCCCATGTTGCCGGTGCAGGTCGGGGATGGCGACCAGGGGATATCCGGGCCTATCCGTGGTGCGCGCAGGGAGCGCTGGGCGCGGGGCGGCGCGGGGATCCCTGCCGCCTGGGGCGGCAGGGATCCCCGCTGGCGCTCAGTGCACCTCCAGCAGACCCTCAAGGTCCTCGACGACGCCTTCCAGCGCCGTGATCTTGCGCACGGCGAGGACGACGCCCGGCCCGAAGGAGGCGCGGCTGATGGTGTCGTGGCGGAGGGTCAGGGTTTCGCCCGGCCCGCCGAAGATGATCTCGTGATGCGCCACGAGCCCGGGGAGCCGCACGCTGTGGACGGACACCGGCGCGTGGGCGCCGCTGGCCTCCAGCAGCGCCTGCAGTTGGCGGGCCGTCCCCGATGGCCGGTCCCGCTTATGCTCGTGGTGCAGTTCCACGACCTCCACGTCGGGGAAGAAGCGCAGCGCCTCGCGGCAGAACCGGGCCAGCAGGAGCACGCCGAACGAAAAGTTGGGGATGAGCATCACGCCCAACCCACGCTCCCGCGACAGGCGCCGGATCTCCTCGACCTCGGCGGCGGCCAGGCCGGTCGCTCCGACCACGGGCCGCACGCCGGCGCGGAGCGCGGCCAGCGCGTGCCGGCCGGCGGACTCACCCAGGGTGAAGTCCACCAGCACCTCGGGCCGCGCGCGGCGGAGCACCGCCTCCAGGTCCCCCTCCAAAGACACGTTCCAGGGCGTGCCGGCCAGCAGCACCCCCAGGTCCTCCCCCAGATGCGCACGTGCGACGGCCCCCACCAGTTCCAGGTCCGGCGCCTCCCGGATGGCCTTGGCGGCCTCGCCTCCCGTCTTCCCCGTCGCGCCCGCCACTGCGACACGCACCGCCGCCACCCGCCATATCCCCCTTGCGCCGCGGGCCGGGCCCCGCAGGCTGTCCCAAGTTGCATCACTATAGTCAGACGGGCTCCGTGTGGACAACACCGCACGCCGCGACAGCGGCCGCCGCAGGCTATGCGGGCGGGCGGGCGCACGACTGCCATCCGGTCCACCAGGGGCGGATTTCCACAGTCTGGCTGTCGAAGCGGAGGCGCCGCGCGGCACGGCGGCCGGCCGGCTCGGCCGGCTCGGCCCCCGCACCGCTGAACTCAGTCGATGTGGATGTCGTTGGCGCCCTCTTTGCGCAGGATACCCTGCGCCTTCTGGGCGTCCTTGTCGGTCTTGAGCACAGTCAGGAAGTGCCCTTCCTTCACTTGGTGCTCGTAGTCCTTGCTCTGCTGCTCCGGGATCCCGAAGTCCACCAGGGCCCCCGCGATGCCACCCCCGGCGGCCGCCGTGATCGTGGCCGCCAACGGCCCCATCGCCAGGATGGGACCGAAGCCGGGGATCGCCAGGGCACCGGCCGTCGCCAGCAGACCCGCGGTACCCCCGATCCCGGCACCCCAGGTCGCGCCATCCCCGAGGCCCGCGCTGTGGCTCTTCTGCCCCTTGTGCGTGTCGGGCCCCACCACCGAGATCTCGTTGTCCGAAAACCCGGATCGCCGCAACTCGTGCACGGCCTTCTCCGCCTGATCCTCGCTGGAAAATACGCCGATCACCGTCTTTGCCACCGGACGCCCGCCCCCTTCCATGCCTGCCTGCGCCGGCCCGGGCCGGCGCGCGGCCAGACTCAGGGTGCCTCGCGGGGACGGGCGGATATGCGCACCCGTTCAGCGACGCCCGGTGCTGCCGAAGCCGCCGCTGCGTTCGCCGCCGGGGAGGTCGTCGTCGGTCCGCAGGTAGCGCTGGAAGATCCCCTGGGCGATCCGCTCGCCGGCGGCGATGGACACCGCCGCGCTCCCCAGGTTGCGCAGGGGGATCAGGATGTGGCCTCCGTTGTCGGCGTTGGCGACGTAGTCGGCGTCGATGACGCCGGTGCCGTTGGCCAGGACCAGGCCGGAGCGCAGGCCCAGGCTGCTGCGCACGTGGATGACGAGGAACTCGTCCTCCCCCATGTGCGCGCACAGGCCGGTCGGCACCATCACCACGCCGCCAGGCGGCACATCGACGGGTCGCGCCGCCGCCAGATCGTAACCGGCAGCGTGCGCCGTGTGCCGGCGCGGTGCCGTCACCCCCAGGGGCGCGTACTCGGGCAGCACCTCGAACCGACGCCCGGCCATCTCACGCCTCCCTCCAGTTCCAGCCCTGCGGCGCGCGTGACGGCGGTCCCAGATAGGCGGCCGCCCAGCCGGGGACGCCGCCCAGCCCGGCGGCAAACTCGCGGATGTCGTTGCGGCCCACGGCGCGCAGCCGCTCCGTCAGTTCAGCGGGCGTCAACCAGTCCCCGCCGCCGAGAGCCCAGCGCCCCAGCCGCTGCATCCGGCTCTCGGTGCCCTCGATGTCCATCCAAATGCCGGTCTCCAACTGCCGGCAGTGGCGGGTCAGTTCGGCCGCCTCCGGCCCCTCGTCCGCCAGGCGTTCGACCTCGGCGACCGCCATCTCGGCGGCGCGGGCCGCGTCCCGCGGCGCGGTCGCCAGGTACACGCCCACCTCGCCGCCATCGCTGTATTCGGCGCGGCTGGTCCCCACGTCATAGCAGAGGCCGTGTCCCTCGCGCAGCACCTGAAAGAGGCGCGACGACGGACTGCCGCCCAGGATACTCGCCCACACCGCGGCGGCAAAGCGGTCCGCATCCGTCTGGCCCGGTCCGAGGCGCCCAAAGACGACGTGGGCCTGCTCCCCCTCCCGCGCCAAGCGCAACGGCCGGGGCCCGGCCACGGCCCGGGTGCGCACGCCGGCCCCCGCGCCCGGCCCGAGCCCCCCCAGCGCGCGTTCGGCGGCGGCGCGGAAGCGGTCGGGATCGAGGTTGCCGGCGGCGGCGACGACCATCCTGCCGGCGACGTAGTGCTCGCGGTGAAACTGGCGGAGGCCAGAGGTCGCCAGGGCGCCGACCGACGCCGGCGTCCCCGCCTGCGGACGGCCGAGCGCGTCCTCCCCCCACAGCGCCCGCGCGAACAGGTCGTCGGCGGTCTCCGCGGGGTCGTCGGCCACCATCGCCAGTTCGTCCAGCACCACCTGGCGCTCGCGCTCGGTGTCCGCGTCGTCCAAACGCGGCACAGACACCATCTCCGCCAGCAACTCCAGGGCCTGGGTCAGGTGCCGCGAGAGGACGTGCGCGAAGAAGCAGGTGGATTCCCGGCTGGTGAAGGCGTTGAACTGGCCGCCGAGGGCGTCCATCTCCTCTGCCAACAGGCGCGCGGAGCGGCCGCGGCTCCCCTTGAAGATGAGGTGTTCCAGGAAGTGCGCCAGGCCCGCGGCGTCGGGCGGGTCGTCCCGGCTCCCCACCGGGATCCAGACGCCGACGCTCGCCGTGCGCACGTGCCGCATGGGCTCAAGCACCAGACGCACCCCGTTGCCGAGGCGGATATCCACGATCAGCCCGCCCGTCCCCCCTGCGCCAACGGGCGCCGCCACCGGGCGGGCATCCCCGCGTTCGGTGGCGGCGCCCGCCGCAAATCGGGTCTAGCGCCGCGGCCCACCCCGGCCGTTCGGCACCGAGGGACGGGGCGCCGGGCGCGGGGCGCCGGGCGTCTTGGGCTGGATCTTCTCACGCTCCGCGGCGTCGGGGACCGTATCCAGCGCCACGCGCCGGGAGAGGTTCAGGCGGCCGAGTTGGTCGATCTCCATCACCTTGACCATGATCTCGTCCCCCACCTCGACCACGTCCTCGACGGTCGGGATGCGCTCGCGCGCCAACTCCCCGATCCGTACCAGGCCGTCCTTCCCCGGCAGGATCTCCACGAAGGCGCCGAAGTCCATCAGGCGCACGACCTTGCCGAGGTAGACCTCCCCCACCTCGGGGACGCGCGTCAGGCTGCGGATCCAGTCCTCGGCCTTGCGGGCCGATTCCGAACTCGGCGCGGCGATGAACACGCGACCGTCGTTCTCGACGTCCACCGTGGCGCCCGTCTCGGCGATGATCTTGTGGATCATCTTGCCACCCGGGCCAATCACGTCGCGGATCTTGTCCGGGTCGATCTGCAGGACGCTGATGCGCGGCGCGTGCGGGCTGAGCTGGTTCCGTGGCTGTTCCAGCACCGCCAGCATCTTGCCCAGGATGAACATGCGTCCGGCGCGCGCCTGCTCCAACGCGCGGGCCAGGAGATCCGCGTCCACGCCGGCGATCTTGATGTCCATCTGGATCGCGGTGACCCCGCGCTCCGTGCCGGCCACCTTGAAGTCCATGTCTCCCAGGTGGTCCTCCATGCCCTGGATGTCGGAGAGGACGGCGGTCCGCCCCCGCGTGGTGCGCCCGTCCTCGGTGATCAACCCCATCGCGATCCCGGCAACCGGGCGGCGGATGGGCACCCCCGCGTCCATCAGCGAGAGCGTGCTGCCGCACACGGAGGCCATCGAGGTGGAGCCGTTGCTCTCGATCACCTCGGACACGACACGGATGGCGTACGGGAAGCTGCTCTCGTCGGGGATCATGCGCACCAGGGCGCGCTCGGCAAGGGCCCCGTGGCCGATCTCGCGCCGGCCGGGGGAGCGCATGGGCTTGACCTCGCCCGTGCTGTACGGGGGGAAGTTGTAGTGGTGGAGGTAGCGCTTGGTGTCGCTGTGCTCCCCGATCGAGTCGATCAGCTGTCGGTCGCTGATGGGCCCCAGCGCGGCGACCGAGCAGACCTGCGTCTGGCCGCGGGTGAAGATCGCGCTGCCGTGCGCCCGCGGCAGGAAGCCCGTATCGCACCAGATCGCCCGGATCTCGTCCACCTTCCGGCCATCCGGACGGAGACCCTGTTCCAGGATGAGGGCGCGGGTCACCGATCTCTCCACATCGTGGAGGAGTTCGCCCACCGCCGCAGCGGGGGCGTCCGGGAAGCGCTCGGCGGCATCCGACGCCACCCGGGCCATCACCTCGGCGATGTCGTGCTCCCGCCCCAGTTTGTCCGGGTTGAGGACCGCCGTCCGCATCGCCACGGTCGCCCGGTCGTGCACGAAGCCCTCCAATTCCGTATCGCGGGGCGCGGTGAGGACATCCATCTTGGGCCGGCCGACCGCGGCCACGATCTCGCGTTGCCAGTCGCACAGCAACTGAATCTCCCGCCGCCCATGCTCCAGCGCTTCGACGATGCGCGACTCGGGCACCTCGTCGGCGCCGGCCTCGACCATCAGGATCGCGTCGGCGCTGCCCGCCACCACCAATTCCAGCGCGCTCTGGTCCAGTTCGTCGGGGAGCGGGTTGGTCACCAGGCGGTCCCCGGCCAGACCGATCAGCACCGCACCAGTGGGACCGGCCCACGGGATGTCCGAGATGGACAGCGCGATGGAGGCGCCGATCATGCCGGTGATATCCGGGGGGTTCTCGCCGTCGTAGGACAGGACGGTGGCCACGACCTGGACGTCGTTGCGGTAGCCGTCCGGAAAGAGTGGGCGGATGGGACGGTCGATCAGGCGCGCGGTCAGCGTGGCGCGCTCGCTCGGGCGGCCCTCGCGCCGGAAGAACGACCCCGGGATGCGTCCCGCCGCGTACTGCCGTTCCTCGTAATCGGTCCGCAACGGAAAGAAGTCCACATCGGGTCGGGGCTTGGCGGTCGCCGTGGCGGTGATCAGCATCACCGTCTCGCCGTAGCGCAACAGAACCGCGCCGTTGGCCTGCTTGGCGACATGGCCGATCTCCGCCACCAGCGGCCGTCCCGCCAGTTCGGTCCGGAAGACCCGCTTGCCGCCCACCCCCGGAGACGTGATCTCCAGCATCCCGGTCGCATGATCCATGTTCTTCCCTCTCCCCCACTCCACCGACCCACGCCCACAAAAGAGACAGGGCGGCTGTGCCGCCCCACCCCTACCGCGTCCGGATGCCCAGTCGCTCGGACAACTCCCTGTACTTGGCCACATCGTGCCGGCGCACGTAGTTCATCAGCCGGCGCCGCTGGCCGACCATCTTATAGAGACCGCGCCGGCTGTGGTGGTCCTTGCTGTGCACCCGCAGGTGCTCCGTGAGTTGCGTGATCCGTGCGGTCAACAGCGCGATCTGCACCTCGGAAGACCCCGTATCCTCCGGCTTCCGTCCGAAGCTGGCCATGATCTCCTGCTTCTTGGCACTCTCCAGCGGCACCGATCCGCCCCCTTGTCTGTGGCAGGTTGCGGGGATGCCCGCACCGGGCCGGGGAAGGCGTGGGCTGATCGCGCTCCCCCGCTCGGCCTGCCGTGCGGCATGGCGCCGCACAATACCGGCAAGTCTAGCATAGCCGGCTGGAAGCCGCAATTTGCGAGGTTTCGCGTGGGGGCCAGCCGTTCCACCCCGGGGCCGCGGTCACGCGCGCTCCCCGGACCCCTCCCCCGCCGCGCCGCCCCCGTGGGGACGGCGCGGCGACAGGGGCACTTCCCGCCGCGTGCGCATAGTCTCTGTGCATTCTATGCCCCGGGGGGTGCCCCGATTGACCCGCCCACAACACCCCGCCGGCCTGCACCGCATGGCCGAGGTCCGCCGGCGCACCGGGCTCACCGCCCGCCAGATCCGCTATTACGATCAGCAGGGCCTCGTGGTCCCCACGCGCACCGCGGGCGGCCACCGCCTGTACAGCGACGCCCAGGTCGCCAGACTCCTGGCGGTCAAGGCGTTGCTGGGCAACGGCCGCTCCCTGGCGGACGTCGCCCGCGAACTCGGACCGGTCCCACCGTCCCCCCAGGTGCCCGAGTGAGCGGCGGCGCGCAGGGAGCAGGGGTCCCCGCTGCCGCTGCCGCGGCAGCAGGGAATCCCTGCCCGGGCGCTAACCGGGTATGCTGCACTGGACAGGGCACAGGGGAGGCGGTAGGCGGGTGTATCGCGAGGTCCGTCTCGGTGACGAATTCTATTTCATCCTGTGGGACGATATGACGGATCAGGCGGTGGTGGCGCGCGGCGAGGTGATCCAATACGCGTCGGATTGGAGCAAGGTGCGGCTCCGCATCGTCGACTCTCCGGTGCGCACCGTGCTGGGGCGGAGCACCTGGATCCTGCCGGAACGGTTGGATACCGACGCCCGCTCGGCCCGCGCGCACTATCAGCAGCGGGCGCGCGCAGATGTGCGTGTCGCGTTCAGCCCGCTTCCGAATCCGCGGACAGCGAAGGGGGATCGCCCGGTGGCGGCAGCGACGGAGCACTGGTCAAAGGTGGTCGACGCCTGGGGGGACGTGGACCTGCTTCTGGACACCGTCGAGTTCGAAAGCGGCTGGCCGGAGAACCAGCAACGGCTGGCCAAGTTGGGCATGATCGCGATCCTCGCCATGCGCCCAGACCTGCTCGCGCTCCTGGAAGCGCTGGGCCCCAGCGACGAGGCCAGATCCGTGCGCATGGCGCTCGGGGGCGGCGCACTGGCCGGCGCGACCGAGGCCGCGGCCGGGGATCCGCTGCGCCTGCTGCAGGTGTGGGACGAACTCGACCCGGGCACCCGCGCCAACGCCGCCGCGGACATCCTGGCCCTGCGCGCGGCCCTGGACGAACTGGCCCGGACGGCAGGGTTGGAGCCGGAACTGGCGCCGTCCCCGGTGTGAGCCGGGGCGGCGCCGCCCGCTATGCGTCCTCCCCCTCGGCGGCATCGCCGAACAGTGCCTGGCGGTACTCCCGGGGGGTCTGTCCCACCAAGCGCTTGAAGACCCGGTTGAAGTTGCTGAGGTCGCGGAAGCCGACCGCGTAGCACACGGTCGAGACCCGGGTCTGCGGCTGGCGCAGGAGTTCCTGCGCGCGGTGCACGCGTCGCGCGTTGATGTATTCCGGGATGGTGGTGCCGGTGGCCTCCCTGAACAGGGCGCTGAAGTAGCTGGGGGCGAAGGCGGCCTGGCGCGCCAGATCCTCGCGCGAGATCGGGCGGGTCAGGTTGCGCTCGATGTAGGCCAGGACCTGTTCGATCTCTGGCCTGCCGGCGTCGCCCGCCCCTTCGGGCGCCGGCGCGGCGGCCTGGCCGACCCCGGTGTCCCGGCAGTGCCGCCACAGGCGCAGGCACAACTCGGCCAGCGCGGCGCGGCAGGCCTCGGCGCCGCCGCGGTCACGGGCCAGCGCGGCCTGGCCGACGCGGCCGATCAGGTGCTCGATGGCCTGCCCGCTGCTCCCCCGCAACCCCACGCCCCCCTGGCCGGAGCCAGCGCGCCGCAGCACGCCCGCCAGCGCCTCGCGCACCTCGCCCTCGGGCAGGAGTTGCGCATCGAACTGCAGCAACTGCGCGCCGCAGGCCCAGCCGGCGTCCGCCGCCAACGCGTGCTCCCCCCCGGCGGGCACGGGCAACAGCAGGTGCGCGGCGGCCACCAGATCCCGCCCCGAGTGGACGAGCGTCCCCCGGCCGGTCTGGATGTGGTAGAACTCCACGAACGGATGGGCGTGCACGGTCTCCCGCTCCCCGGACGGTAACCAGCGGCGCACAAGCCGGACGGGGACAGCCCGCCCGCTGTGTTGGCGCCCGGCATCCTGGGCACAGGCGCCCAGTCCCACGAAACACACCCCCCGCGCAGGTCGACGCCTGCGCATCGATCCCGGCCATTCTGCCATCGGGCGCGGGGCGCGACATTGCCGGATCCGGCAGAGTCTTTCACGTTTCTGACATTTCCGGAGTCCTTGCCGCGCCACCCGATCCGGCGCCCGCGACCGGAGCGGCAGGAGGCATCCCGCCACTGTCGTAATGGGTACGGCGTGACGGACCGTTCCCGCTGGCGCGGGAGGCATTACGGCGTATCCGGCCCGTGGCCGCACCGCCTCCCTGGTGGCAGGGGGGCAGGGCGGTGAGGCATGTGGGCCCGGCCCGAATGGCTGTCGCAACCCGGTTGTGCCCGTCCTACCGCCACCTGCGCAGGCACGGCCGCAATCGTTTGCGCGCCGAGGGGTTGTCTCTGCGACGTCCGGCGCCCACCCCGCCCGAGCCCTGCCCTCCCGACGGTCTCTTCCACGGGCATGCGTTGCATCGTATCGTGCTCATCCGCGGAGTGGGCGGCCAGTTGCGGCTGCCCGATGGTTGCTGCTGCCTGCGCCGCGGGGACGCCATCATCCTGCCGGCCGGGCGGGCGCACGCGGTCCGCGCGCTGCGGGACGAGGACCTGCGCCCCCTGACGGTCGCGTTCGCCGCCGAGCATACCCTGACGGTCGCCATGCAGCCCCTGTGGGACGAGATCGCGGCGGGCCCCCCCGTCATCCACTGCCGGCCGGCCGCCCGCGCCGAGGCGGAGCGCTTGGTCCGCCGGATTCGCTGCGAACAGCACCGGGAGCGGCGCGCCAGTTCTCTGGCCGTGCGCGCCTACCTGCTCTCGCTGCTGGTGCTGCTGTACCGGCGGACCCCGCACGCGCCGACGCCCGCGGCCCCGGTGGAGTCCGCACTGAGCGCCGTGGCGGCGCACATGGAGTCCCACTACCCCGAGCCACTCCACGTGGAGGACTTGGCGGCGCGGGCCCATCTGAGCCCGCGCCAGTTCGTCACCCGCTTCAAGCGCGCCTATGGCGAGACGCCGGCGCGCCACCTCACCCGCCTGCGGATCGCGGCCGCCCAGGAGTTGCTGCGGTCGGCCCCGCGGACCATCGCCGACATCGCGCGCGACGTGGGGTACGAGAGCCTCTCGCACTTCTACCGCACCTTCCTGCAGTCGACCGGCGTACCACCCGGGCGCTACCGGCAGCTGGCGGCCCCTGAGGCCGCACAGCCGCCCGCTCCCGAGCCGCTGGACTGAGCGGAGCGCGTCGGCGGCGCGTGCAAGCTCCGGCGCCCCCCGGGACATCCTAGCCACCACCTGAGGTCCACCGGGGGGATGGCCATGCCGGGGGTCGATGTGTTGCAGGAGGTGCTCACCTCCGCCTCCCAGGAGCGTCCCGAGGCGCACCCGTTAGTCCGCGACATCGACGCCAACATCGACCGCTTCAACCGACTGCTCGGCTATGGCGAGAGCTACGACATCATCCTGCGTCGCTTCCGCGTGGCGGGCGTTCAGGTTGCCGCCTACGTGATCAACGGCTTTTTCACCACCCTGACCAACCTGGAGATGCTCAAGCAGGTGGCGGCGGCCGAGTCCTGGGTGCTCCCCGACGGTGGAGGCCGGGACATCGACGCCCCGACCGAACCCGGCAGCCGCCTGCGGATGCTGAAGACCCTGCTCAGCGACAAGTTGGCCTACTCCCAGGTCGTCGTGGTCCAGGACTTCGACGCAGCCGTTCTGCAACTGCTCTCCGGGCCCATGATCGTGCTCGTCGACGGCGAGACCAGCGTGATCGTGATCGACACCCGCTACTATCCGGACCGCGATCCGAGCTCCCCGCACGTCGAACGCTTGATGCGCGGACCCCGGGACGCGTTCATCGAGAACATCATCGACAACACCGCCCTGATCCGGCGGCGCGTGCGCGACCCCGGCCTGCGCTTCGAGATGATCAAGGGGCACGTGGGCCGCCGCAGCAAGACCGACGTCGCGGTCGCCTACATCAAGGGCCTGACCGACCCCCAGCTGGTGGCCACGGTTCGGGAACGCCTGGAGGCCATCGATATCGACGGCATCCCCATGGCCGAGCAACCCATCGCCGAACTGGTCACACGCCAGAAGTGGAACCCCTTCCCCACCTATCGCATGACCGAACGGCCGGACGTGGCGGCCGAGAACCTGCTGAACGGCCACGTGCTGATCATCGTAGACACCACCCCCGTGGCCATCACGCTCCCGGTCTCCGTGTTCCAGTTGCTGCAGCACCCCGAGGACTACCACGTGGCCCCGACCTTCGGCACCTGGCTGCGGCTGATGGAGTGGTTCGCCCTGGTCACCGCCACCCTGGTGCCGGCGGTGTGGTTGCTCTTGGCCACCCACCCCGGGATCCTGGCGCGGCTGCCGGCGCTCTCCTTCGTCGGGTCGCAGAAGCCGTCCCCGATCCCGCTACCGCTGCAGTTCATCCTGGCGGAGTTCAGCATCGACGTGCTGCGCAGGGCCGTGTTGAACAGTGCGGCCGCGCTGGCGACCTCGTTCGGGATCCTGGGGGCCGTGGTCCTGGGCCAGGTGGCCACCAAGGTGAACCTGTTCTCCCCCGAGGCCCTGCTCTACCTGGTGGGCGCGGCCATCGCCTCCTTCGCCATCTCCAACCTGGAGCTGGGGATGGCCTCGCGGTTGGTGCGCATCAGCCTGATCGTCCTGGAGTGGGTGATGTCCCTTCCCGGACTGGTCCTGGGCGTGATCTTCTGGCTCGTGATGCTGCTGCGCACGGACGCCCTGGGCCGAAGCTACCTGTGGCCGCTCATCCCCTTCGACTGGCGCTCGCTGCGCTCGGTGCTGATCCGCGAACCGGTGACCGGACGGGTGCCGCGGCCCCACATGCTGGACCCATTGGACCGGTGGCGCAGTGCACACTAGCACGCACCTGTTCCACGCGGTGCACCTGCCGCCGTCGCCGCATATGGTGTTCACGGTGCCGATCCTGGTGGGGCTGGGGTTCGGGGTCCTCACGCGGGCAACACTGTTGGCGGTGGATTCCGGTCCGTTCCCCTCACGGCCGCACGGGGAGATCAACTTCATCTTCCTGGGGTTCGTGGCGGCGGTCCTCGGCGCCCTGGCGCCGGCGGCGCTGCTCACCGAGAACTACACGGCGGGGGTGTTCCTGGCCCTGGGCGTCAGCCAGTTCCACACCGTGCGCCAGATCGAGCGGGACATGCTGCTCGCCCTGGACCACGCCGCCCTGGTCCCGCGCGGCCACCCCTATGTGGAGGGCATGGCCATGATGCTGGAGACACGGAACTACCTGGTGATGGCGGTGGCCCTGGCCACCACCAGCGTCGCCGTCCTGGCGGGCCCCCTGCCGGGCGCGGCGCTGGGCGTGCTATCCGCGGTCGGCGTGCCGGCCATGGCCAGCGTCGGGGTGCAGGTGGGCAGCCGCGCGCATGTGCGGGTCGTCCCCGTGGAGCACAGGGAGCAGGCCCTGCGGATCAACGGTGTCAGCGTCCTCCCCGATCCCGGTCGGCCGGAGGTCGACGCTCTGGACGCCGCGGTGGGGATCCGCGTCGAACCGCAGAGCATGAGCACGCGCCTGACATTGGCCGAGCCCGGACAGCGTCAGGCCATCCTCCACAACATCGCCGCCCACCTGGGGACGCGCTCGGCCAGCGCCCCCCATCCCGACGACCCCGGGCGCATCCGCGCCCTGCTCCCCCACGCCGCGCTCGATCCTGCCAGCGGCGCGCTACTCCTGCTGTGCTACCCGCAGGTGCCCGACCACACCCGCCTCCTGCGGGCCGTGCGGCAGACGCCCCTGCTGGAGTCCCTGACCCACTGGGGCCTGCGGCGCCTGCCCCCGGGCGGTCCGGGCCCGGCCGCAGGGGCGTCCGGCCGGTGACCCCTCTGCGCTTCGACGGCGGCAACGCGGAGGCGCTGCACCCCCAGGACATGCCCGCCTCGCCCGGAGGGGGCATCTGGTGCGATGTGGCGCGCCCCGACCTCCCCGAGCCGGACGCCGAGGGGCAGGGCCTGCCCCGCTGGCTGGCCGCCCTGCACCCGTTGCTCCGCGCCCGACTGCGCCACCCGCCAACCCTCGGCTCGCCGCTGCCCCAGCCGGACGCGGTCTATATCTGCGTGGACGCCACCCCCCAGGCCGCGGTCGCCGCCGCCAAGGGCCACGGCCCGCGGGAGCGCGCGGCCGTGGACGTGGTGCTCGGCCGGGACTTCGCCATCACGGTGCACGATTCCGGGATGTCTGAGTGGGAGGACATCCACCGGGCGTTCGGCGAGGGCCGGCGCCGCGCCGAGGGGCTGGACATGGCGCTCTACGAGGCCCTGAACGGGTTGGTCACGCGCCAGCAACGGGCCGCGCAGGCCCTGAACCTGCGGGCCGAGGGTGTGGGCCAGCGCGTGGTCCGTGCCCGCGACCACCACGTGCTGGACGAGATCGTGGAGGTCCGGCGCTTGGCGATCGCCCTCCGCGGGGCGCTGGCACCCACGGAGGCGGGGTTGGAGCTTCTGACCACCGGCGGCGGGGACAGTCCGGTGACCGACGCGGCCCGGCCCTACTTCGCCGAACTGCACCGCCAGGCGTCCGGCGCCCTGCAGGTGGTCGAGGAGACGCGCGCGGCGATGGGCGAGGCCGTCGAGGGATACACCTCTGTGCAGTCGACGCAGATGAACCGCATCATGCAACTCTTCACGGTCCTGGCCGTCCTGCTGATGCCGGCCACCATGGTGGCGTCGATCTACGGGATGAACTTCCGGATCCCCGAATATCACTGGCGGCTCGGTTACCCGTGGGCCCTGGGGGTGATGGGGGCGGTCACCGGGGGCTTCTACCTGTATGTGCGCCTGCGACGCTGGCTGTGACCCGGAGTGGCACGCCGCGCTCAGCCACCCTGACGCCGGAAGGCCAGGATCCGGTGGTGGTCGGCCTCCAGCAGCTCTGTACAGCGCACCCGCCTTGGGCGACCTGAGCTTGCTGTCGGCAGGCCGGTAGTGGTAGGTTGAGGCAGGTCCGGCACGGATGTTACTCGGGGACCATGAGGAGGCAAGGGCTACGGGTGCCGGTGGCTTGGCTCGAAGGTGTCAACAGCAAGGTCGCGTAACCACGCTCGAAGAGATCGACCTACTGCCGGGGGCGTCCTCTGGGATGGCTCCGAGCTTCCAACGAAGGGACAGGAGGCCGTGCCTTTTAGATGGCGGGAGATGTTTGAGAAGGAAAACGAACTCGTCAAGGCAAAGGTAAACGAAGCCATTGACGCCCATGCCGATCCCAAGGCGCAGTTAGCTTTGACCATTCGCGGACTCCAAGATCAGCACGACCAACTGGAGCACGCCTGTGCGACGGTGATGGCTCAGGCGAAAACCTTGGGCGACAAACTGCAAAGGGACCTGGCCCAACAAGCGAATTTGGAGAACCAAGCGCGCGCCGCTCTCGCCGCCGGTCATACCGAGGCTGCGCAGGCCATTGCGACCCAGATCGTCGCTGTACGCAACCTCACCGCTTCGGAAAAGCCGGCCTACGAGCAGGCGAAGGCGGCGGCTGATCAGGCGCAACAGGCGTTCAAGGACAACAGTGACCAGTTGCAGCAAAAAATGGCCGAAGCGAAGCAACTGTCGGCCGAAATCGACCAAGCCGCTATGCAGCACAACGTCAACGAGTCGATGAAGGCGGTCACCTCCCTGACAAGCCACGTCATCCCGTCATTCGACCAGGTGCGGGACAAGGTCAACGCCCAGTTGGCTCAGGAGCAGGCGGACGCCGCGCTGGCAGGTGGGCTCAGCGGCGGTGACGGGTCACTGCAAGACGCGCACTTGGCCCGACAGGCGGCGGCGGACGAGGTGTTGGCGAGCCTGGGATCAACACCTCTCTCTGCGGCAGCAGCGCCAGCTGCGACACCAGCCGCGCCGAGCGAGAAGGGCAGGCACACTGGCGGGTCGCCCATGGACCAGCTGTAAGGCATATTGGACACTTAGGAAGAAGGGATATCCCATGTCCGACATCACTTCTGTTGTTCCGGTCGGCATCGAGATCGAACCGGTCCTCTTGGTCGATAAGTCTGGTTCCATGAACTATGCCGCCGCGCACGGTGCCAACGTGTCCCGGTGGGGAGTGGTTACCGAGGCCTTGGGTACCATCGTTGCATCCCTCGGCTCCGCTGACTCTCAAGCCGAGGGCGAGGCCGCTGCTGGCAAGGACGCGGGTGGCCTGATGACCGTTGTGTTCAGTGACGAGGCTGAAGAAGTGGGGGACCTGAACCCGGCCAACTGGCGGGATAAGTGGTCCAAGTTCCACCCTGGTGGCGGCACCCGGATCATGCCCGGATGGAAGCTCGTAGTAGATGACTACTTGGAGGAGTTCGGCGACAAGGCTGAGGAAGACCGACCGGCCTTGGTGCTCCTGGTAGTGACCGATGGGGAAGCTACGGACATCGATCAGTTCGAAGCTGAGTGCGCGAAGGCCCACGGTCACACGTACGTCGCAGTGGCGGTTGTCGGTTATGGTGCTGACCACGACAACACCGTCTCCGCGTACCAAAAGATCGCCGCTGCCAACAACCATATTCAAGTGTACAACTTCGGTTCGACCACAGACCCTAACCAGTTTGCCGAAGGATTGCTGGCGCTCGTCGGGTGAAGCTTGCGCACCCCACGCCTGAACGTACCTGAACGTAAGAGAGGGGGCCGGGCAGACAGCCCAGCCCCCTCTCTTACTTCGGCGGCATCCGGCGCCCCCTTCTGGCCGGTCTTTTTCGGGCCGGGCCAGCGGCGGCGCAGTTGAGTGTCGCTGACGGCGGAGATGCACGGATGCGAAGACCGGCCCGCTGTCTTCCGCGGCGACGAGACGGTGGTGCTGCTGCAGCGGCCGCACGGCACGGGCGAACGTTGCGTCCGCCTCGAGCACCATGGAACGCGCGGCGACCCGGCCAGCAAGGGGCCTTGCGGCAACAGGGTTTGGGGCCTGGACACCGCCCGCCATCGCCGCGCCTACGTCGGACACGGCCGACTGGCCGTTCCGGCGTTGCTCGCCCCCGTCCGTGTGTGGGCCACAACGCCCCGGCAACCGCCACCGACTGGCTCCGCGCCTGGACCCTGCGTTGACGGCCCTCCGGCCACCAAGAAGGTGATCCGTCCAGGTAGCCCTGCCTGGGCGAGGAAGCAGAGAGGGTACGGGGCAGCAATCGGCCCAAAGCGGGGCCGGCGCAAGGCGACCGCCAGCTTCACCCACACCCTGCGCCTGAACGTCGACGACCAGATGCGGGCCATCTTGGACGAACGCTTCGCGGCGGCCCGGCACCTCTACAAGCATCAGGATCGGGCGGTCAGAGGCTGCCCGGATCCGGCCGAGTCGGCCCCGATGGCCAACTCGGCCTGGGCCTGCGCCACATCCACATCCAGACCGTCCCGCGCCAGCCACGCCCGCACCAGTTCGTGGATGTGGCCGTCGCCGTCCTGGACCCGGGTCATCGGGAGGTGACGCTCCGGAAGCGCCACACGGCCAAGGGCAGGAAGACGGCGCTCATGCCGATCCCGAAGATCAGGGCGGCCACCACCGGGTGGACCAGGGGCCAGGCCGTCGCGGCGCCGGTGCCACCGGCGGCGTTGCCAAACAGTTGGCGGCAGGCGGCCACCGTGGCGCTCATAGGGTTCCACTGCGCGACCACGCGCAGCCAGGGGGGCATGCCCGCGGTGGGCACGAAGGTGTTGGCGACGAACGTGAATGGGAAGATGATGACAAAGCCGATGCCCTGGACCGCCTCGACGGTGCGGATGAACATGGCGGCGAACGTGCCCACGCACATGAGGGCGAAGGCCAGCAGCAGCAGGATGCCGAAGGCCCCCAGCGCCTGGCCCGGCCCGGTGTGGATGCGCCAGCCGACCACGAGCCCGCAGGCCACCATCACCGCCAGGCCCAACAGGCTCTCGGTCAGCGCCGACACCGCGTGGCCGATCAGGACGGACGAGCGGGCCATGGGCAGCGAACAGAAGCGGTCCATCACCCCCTTGGACATGTCGTTGACGATCTCGGACATGATGGACATGGATGCGAACACCATGCTCTGGGCGAAGATACCGGGCATCAGGAAGGCCCGGTAGTTGCCGCCCGGCACCACGATGGCACTGCCGAAGATATAGGCGAACATGAAGACGAACATCACCGGCTGGATCGTCACGTCGACAAGCTTTTCCGGGACCCGGCGGATGTGCGTCAGGTTGCGCCGGGCCACGGTCCAGGCGTCGGCGAGGACCCAGAGCAGACGGGCCGGGGCGGACGGGGCTCCGGCGGAGCGCGCGACGTTCTCCATCACGCGGTTCCCTCCCTGCGGGCAGGCGCGGGCGCGCCGGGCCGCGTCTCTGCAGTGTGGCCGGTGAGCTGCAGGAACACCTCGTCCAGGGTGGGGCGGCGCAGGGCGATGTCTTCGATCGCGACCCCCGCGGCGTCCAATTCGCGCACCACGTCGGCCAGGGCGCCAGCCCCGGTGGCCACCGGCACCAGCAGCCGGCGCGCCCCCGCATCGACCTCCGGTAGGCTGCCCACCGCGGCGGCCAGCGCCGCGCGGGCCGTGTCCAGGTCGCCGTGGGCCCGCACCTGCACGTCGATGCGCTCTCCCCCGACGCGCCGCTTGAGGTCGTCGGCAGTTCCGCGCGCCACGATCGTGCCGCTATCGATGACGACGATCTCGTCGGCCAGGCGGTCGGCCTCCTCCAGGTATTGGGTGGTCAGGAGCAGGGTGGTGCCGCCGTCCACCAACTGCCGGATGACGTCCCACATGTCCAGTCGGCTGCGGGGGTCCAGGCCCGTGGTCGGCTCGTCCAGGAACAGGACCGCGGGGGCCGCGACCAGGCTCGCCGCGAGGTCCAGCCGGCGACGCATGCCGCCCGAATAGGTGCGGGTCACGCGGTGGGCGGCGTCGGTCAGGTTGAAGCGCTCCAGGAGCTCGGCGGCACGCCGCCGGGCCGCCCTACCCCCCATATGGTAGAGGCGTCCCACCATCTCCAGGTTTTCGGCGCCGGTCAGGAACTCGTCGACGGCGGCCTGCTGCCCCGCCAGGCCAATGCGGTACCGGACCTCCCCCGCCTGGTGGACGACGTCGAAACCGTCCACGAGGGCGCGACCGGTATCCGGCCGCAGCAGTGTCGTCAGGATCCGGACAATGGTCGTCTTGCCGGCCCCATTGGGGCCCAGCAGGCCCACCACGGTCCCCCGGGCCACGTCGAGATCCACGCCCCGCAGCGCCTGCGTCTGGCCGAACCGCTTGCCGATGCCCTCCACCTGGATGGCGGGGCCGGGCCGCGCCGCCGGTGTCACGCGCCTCCTCCTTCCGCCGCCGCCCAGGGGACGGCCATGCGAGCTTGCCGGTTCACGCGGAACCGCACGTCACCCCCGCGGGGCTGGCAGCTACAGGATCGTGCGGCGATCGCTGCGGCTCCCGTCCCCGTGGACACCGTGTGCGCCGCGCACGCCGAGTATAGGGAAGGTGCCCGGCGGCGGTCATCCGCCGGGAGGCGGATGCGGCGCTCGGCCGTGGAGGGGCTGCCCCCCGGACGCGAGCAAGCCGTGGCCGACATCGCCGCCGCGGGAGGCCTCCGGGTCGCGTCAACTGCGCCTTCCCGCCCGGCTCAGTGCTGGATCGGCCCACCGCCGCCCCGTGGGACGGGCGGCGCCGGCAACGGGCCGCGCTACCCGGCTCGCTCCCCGCAAGGGTCTGGACAGTGCACACGCCAACAACCCGGCCGGGCCTCCGGCCTACGCGCGGGGGCGTCAGCCACGCGGGGGCCGCAGCGGGGAGGTGCCGGTCTGCTCGACGGCCAGCTGAACCCCAAGACAGGGCAGAGCATCTCCCTGATCAACGCCCCGTATGCCATCGCCGCAGGGACCCCCCGAGTGGCGGCCGACACGGCGGATGCGATGCTGCTCTCTGCGGCCAACCGGGCGGAACTCGACCGACACGTCGGGGGGTTGCGGGGGGCGGCCCAACGGGGGGCAATGGTCTGGCCGGCCTACCCCCAGGGCCGCCAACTCGGCACCGACCTCACGCGGAACATCCTTCACGCCCACATGCCTCCCGTGGGGCTGGACATCGTGCGGCAGGTGGCCAGCGACACGACCTGGTCGGCGTTGCGCTTCCGCCCGTGCCCGCCACGGCTCGGGCCGGACTGAGCCAGCACAGTGCGCGCCCGACCCCGGCCGTCTGGCCTCCCCCATCGCCGCTGAGCAGAAGGTCGACGCGGGCCGCAGACGCCGCCATGTCCCTCTGGGCTTGGTCGTCGGCCGCCAGGCCGCCGCTCGTGGCTCAGGGGGTGACATCGGAACGGAGGTTCACACTTCTGCGCCAGCGCAGGGCCAGGATCGGCAACCCGACGGCCAGTGGGGTGAACCACTGCTCCAGCGTCACCGTGCCGATGCCGATGTAGTGGTTGGTGTAGTGGATGAAGTACTGGGGGTTGTCGCGGAAGAACTCACTGAAGAAGCGGAAAATCCCGTACCAGAGGATGAAGTCCCAGAACAGCACCCCGTCGGGCTTGTTCCGGCGCACCCCCCGCCAATACATGAACCAGAGGCCGAGTCCCATGATCATCTCGTAGACCTGCGCCGGCTGCCGCAGGCCGCCGAGGATGGCGGCGGGATGGCCCAGGATCTCGCCGTTGAAGATGTTGCCGATGCGCACCAGGAAGATGCCCGCGGCGATCCCCGGCACCGTGCCGTCCATCAGCGCCCACAGGGGCACCGCCCTGCGATAGGCGTACCACATGCCGAAGGCCAGGCCGCCGATCATCGCGCCCTGGATGGAGATGCCGCCGAGTTGGACCTGCGGGATCTGCCCAGGATTCTGCACGAAGTACATCCAGTTGGTCAGCACATACACCAGACGGGCCCCGATGACACCCCCCAGGATCGTCAGCAGGGCGAAGTTGTACACGGTGTCCTCGTCGACGCCGACTCGCCGGCCGCGGCGTACCAGGTAGTACATGCCGATCACCATGGAGATCGCCATGAAGACGCCGTACCAGCGGATGCCGAAGGATCCGAAATGGAACACATACGGATTCAGATGCAGGTCCATCCGCACACCGTCCAGTCTCTTGCCCGGAGGCGCGTGCGCGCCCCGGGGGGATACGGCGCCTGCCCGGCCCGCCCAATCCTGTCCTCTTCCCAGGCGACGTGGTACTTATACCACGCCGACCCACCGCCGCGCGCCGGGACCCAGCGGCACGGGAGTGGGTCGAGGGGCGCCGACCGGCACTGGGCGCCTCCCGCACGGCGGGGTGGCTCCCGCTGGCGGCGGTCGCCTGGGCGATTGGCCCGAGGTGCGGCGGCATCGGCGTCGCGCGGGGCCGGTCCCGCCCGGACAGCGGCGCCCAGAAGCGAAGGGAGGGGCATCACCCCTCCCTTCGCTTCCACCACACCCCCCCGGCGGGCTCTACTCCCGCACGGGGTTCTGCACCAAGTCCCCCAGCGCCTGGATGCGCTTGGACAGATCCTCGAAGGCCCAGTCGAACGTCAGGGGACGCTCGCCGTTCACCCAGTCGTCGACCTCCCAGGAGAGTTCGGCCCATACGCCCTCCAACTCCGGGACGCCCTCGTCGTTCACCCGGTACTGCACCGATACCTCGCCCGCGTACCCCTCGTCCTCGTCGGCGTCCGCCAAGCGGTTCTGGGCCTTCGCCGCCACGGTGAAACCGTTCCAGTGAGGCTCGACCGCCAGCGGGATGGCGAAGGAGAGGCTGTTGTCCTGACCGTCGGCGTGCATGTGCAACTGCAACTCGATTGGATCACGCCGCTGCCAATCCGCAGGGGAGATCGCCGCAAAGAACCGGTAGCACCCCTCTTCACCCGGATCGAACGCCTCATGCCTGGGTTTGGACCAGCGGCATCCGGCCCGCACAGCCGACTCGTACAGGGCGCACACCAACTCGTTGATCTCCAGCACCGCGAACCCTCCCCGGAGACCCTGGCCAGCCGGTCAGCGGCAAAAGGGTCCCGCCCGCCGCCGGATGACGCCGCTACCGTTTTATATCATAAACGCGCCCACCGGAAGGGAGGCGACGGGGCAAATCAGCCCCGGGGGCGCGCAACGAGGGCGGCCAGCGTCCCGAAGATCACCGCCATGGTGATGCCGGCCGCCGACGCCGTGAGCCCACCGCTCATCAGGCCTTCGGCGCCGCGTTTGCCGACTTCCTTGAAGATCCCCTGCACCAAGACGTTGCCAAAGCCCGTCAGCGGCACGCTGGCGCCGGCCCCGGCCAGCTTGACCAACGGCTCATACAGCCCCAGCCCGGCGAACAGGACCCCGAGCACGATGAACAGCACCATGGTGTGCGCCGGCGTCAACGGCGTGAGATCGGTCACCAGCTGCGCGGCGGTGCACAACAGGCCTCCCACCACGAATGCCCAGACGAACGGCACGTCGGACCCTCCCCGCAAACCCTGTCTAGAGCCCCCCGTCCCCTTCAAAGGAGAGCGCGTGGGCGATGGCCGGGATGGTCGCGCCCTGTTGGTACGTGGTCGGCGAGTGCAGGGCCCCGGTGGTGCACAGGCAGGCGCGCCGGTACCGCCGCCCGCACAGGTCGGGGAGGATGCGCGCCGCAAACACCAGGCCGGCGCACGCCGCCCCGCTCCCCCCGGCGTGCACGTCCTGGTGCCTGGGGTCATACAGCTCGCGGCCACAGTCGCGCAGGCGGATGTCGACCCCGTGCTCCCGCAGGAGGGCCTCGCACACCGGCATGCCCACCGCGGCCAGGTCCCCCGTGAAGATCGCCCCGTAGTCACCGGGATGGCGGTCCAGATCGCGAAGGTGGGTCAGCAGGGTGTCGGCCGCGGCCGGAGCCATCGCCCCGCCCATGTTGAAGGGGTCCTGGACGCCATAGTCGAGCACGCGGCCGGGGGTGAAGTGCGTGATACGGGCCAGGGCCTTCCCCTGGCCCCCCGCCCCCACGGCCACAGCGGCCGCCCCGGTAGCCGTCCACTGGGCCGTCGGCGGGCGCTGGTTCCCCAGTTCGGTCGGGAAGCGGTATTGGCGCTCGGCCCCGTGGTGGTGGCTGCTCACCACCACCGCCACCCGCCGACAGTACCCGGCCGAGCAGAGGGCCGCGGCCAATCCCAGGGCCTCGCCCAGGGTCGCGCACGCGTTGTACAGGCCACAGAAGGGGATGTCCAGGTCGCGCGCGGCAAAGGCGCTGGCCACGTTCTGGTTCAGCAGGTCACCGGCCAGCAGCAGGTCGAAGTCGTCCTGGTGCAGGTCGAGTTTGTCGCACAGCCTCTGGAAGGCCCGGGCCATGAAGCCGGTCTCGGCCGTCTCCCAACTGCTGTATCCCAGAAGGTGCCCGTCGGTGACCTCGTCGAACTCGGGCCCCAACGGCCCGCGGCCCTCGCCGGGACCCGCCACCGAGGCCGCCCCATAGACGTAGGCGTCGGCCAAGCACAGCGTCCGTCCCCGCCGCCGGTCGGCCAGCGCGGCCTCGGCCACCTCGATGGTTTCGGTCTCCGCCACGTGCTCCCCCTCCGCTCACTTCACCGGGATGGGCAGCCCCAGGATGAGATACACCGCCCCGACCAGGGCGCTGGCCACCACGCCGTAGACGATGACCGGGCCGGCGATCGTGAACATCTTGGCGCCCACACCCAGCACCCAACCCTCGCTGCGCGACTCCATCGCCGGAGCCACGACCGCGTTCGAGAACCCGGAGACCGGTAACTGGGCCCCCATGCCGCCGATGCGCGCGATCTCGTCATATAGCCCCAGCGCGGTCAGCGCCGCCCCGCCCAGGATGACGATCACCGCCGTCCAGGCGCCGGCCCGCTCCGGGGGCAGCCCGTTGCGCAGGAAGAACTCCATCACGATCTGGGCCAGGGCGCAGATCGACCCGCCCACGATGAACGCCAGCACCGCGTTGGTCAGGACCGGGACCCGCGGCGTGTGTGCGCTCAGCAACTTGTGGTAGCGCTTGGCCTCCTCGGCGTTGGCCCGCACCTCCGTCCCCTCCCGCTACGCCCGGCGCCGGTTGTTGTCCACGGCGAAGGCGATCTTGACGTTGGTCGTGAAGCTGTGCAGTTCTCCGTCGCGCACGTCGGCGGTCATGTTGGCGACCTCCAGCCCCGTGATGTGATCCACCGTGCGCGCCGCCTCGCGCAGCGCGTTCTCCGCGGCCTGCTGCCAGGACTCGTTACTCGTGCCGACCAGGTCCAGGACCTTGATCACCACCGTGTCACCCCTCCCACTCGCCTCACTGTGCCCCGCGCGCGACGCCCGCATGCTAGAACGGTGGACGGCTGAACAGGCCGGGTACCAGGAACCACAGCACCGCCCCGACGGCCTTGCCGAGCACCAGCGCGATGACCAGCCGTGGGAGCTGACGCGCCAGCCCCAGGCGGCCGCCCGCCAGCACCAGCGACCCGACCGTCTCGGCCAGGCCGGCGACCACGAGCCCGATGAACAGGCCCATGCCCAGGCCCAGCACGGCGGCCATGCCCCAGGTGGCGTGCAGGCTGTATGGCCAGACCGCATATCCGGCCGCGGCCAGCGCGCCGAGCACCAGGGCCCACTGATAGGCGTGAACCCACTGCTCGGTTCCCGTGACCACCGCCAGCCGGATCGCGACGGCCAACAGGACCACCAGCGCGGCGAGCGCGGCGCCCACGGCGAGGCCCTCCGCCAGGCCGACCAGTGCCACCAGGGCGATCAGCGCCGCCGTCGCCCCCGCTCACGCCAGTACGCGCGCAGGCTGGCCTCGTGCCGCTCCAACTCGAGTTCCAGCGGGCCGGGGTCACCGCCGGCGCCCTTGGGAAGGGAGAAGAACAGGAGCGCCCCGGCCCCGATCCCGACCGCGTATGGGATCTCGACGGCCAGCGGCCGCTCGACGCGGCGGCCCGTGGCCAGGTAATACAGTTCCCGGTGTGCGGCGGGCATGTTCACATCGGCATGGAAGTCCAGGAGGGTGGTCGCCGCGCCCAGGAAGAGGAGCACCCAGACTGCGGCGCCTACAATCCAGCGGCCACGGGCCGGTGGGCGCGTGCCGGCGACCAGCACGTCCCCGCCCAGCACCTCCCAGTGCATCCCCGGTGCCGCTCGGCGGGCGGCGGCCACCACCTCCAGGACGCCCAGGAGGCGCGGCGTGGGGTGGCGCGGCACCGAGCCCAGGGGGGCCAACTGCGCGCGCGCCACCGCCCCGGGGGGGCCCTCCAGATCGGCGACGTCGGCCACGCACAGGGCGCTGCCCGGGGGCAGCCGGACCTCCGGGCGCAGATGGATGTATCCGGTCTCGGATCTACGCCGCACCAGCCGCCGTACACGGAGCGGCGCCGCGGCCAGCCGCGCGATCACGCCTGTCGCACGCCGGCGTGCAGCGGCGCCGAGACGAGCACTGCCCCGGCCGGGACCGGGCCGAACCCACGCACGCTCGCCCGCCACCACCATGCGCCACCCAGCGCCAAAAGGCCCAGCAGGACCGCTAGCGCCACCGCCCACAGCACGCGCGCGTCCACCGTCACCACGCCCGCCGCCCTCCCTCCTGGATGCATCCCCAGTATGCGGCGGCGATGGGGCGGCCATGCGGGCAGCGTCAGGGGGCGGCCCGTTCGGTCCACTGTCCGCGCAACGTTTCCAGGGCCCGCTTCTCCAGGCGGGAGATCTGCGGCTGGGAGAGACCGAGCAGGGACCCGACCTCGGCCTGCGAGCGGTCGCGGAAGTAGCGGAGCACGAGCACCTGCCGCTGGCGGGGCGGCAGGCGGGCGATCAGCGTGCGCAGCATGGCCTGCTCCCAGCCCTCCAGCCCATCCGTCGCCAGTCGTTCGTGCAGGGGGCGCCCGCCCCCGTCGTCCCCGGGCACGATCTCGTCCAGCGAGGCCGGACGGCGCGCCGCCTCCAGGGCGAGGGCGAGTTCACCGCTGGAAACGCCCAGCGCCTGCGCCACCTCCCCAGCGGTGGGCAGCCGCCCGGACTGGGCGGCCAGCCGATCCTCGGTGGCGCGAGCCTGCTGGGCCAAGCGGTATGCTCCGCGGCCCAGGCCGGGGGGCGCCGCATCGCGCAGGTAGCGCTGGATCTCTCCCAGGATCAGCGGAACGGCATACGTCGAGAAGCGCGTGCCCCGGTCAGGGTCGAAGCGGTCCACGGCCTTGACCAGCCCCACGCAGCCCACCTGGAAGAGCTCGTCCGGGTCCTGATCGGTGAGGCGATACCGCCGCACCACGTGCCGCACCAGGTTGAGGTTGCTGGTGATCAGCCGCTCCCGGGCGCGCCGGTCGCCGCCCGCCGCCGCACGGGCCAGCCGCCGCACCTCGGGTGGGCTGAGCACAGCGGAGCCCCCGGAGCGCGCACGCCGCCGGCGGACGTGGCGTCGCAATCTCCCCCCCCGGCTCATGGCCGCCCCGCGGCGGCAACCGTCGCCGGCTGCTTGCGCATGCGGACCAGGGTCCCGCGCCCAGGCTCGGACTCCACCTCCAGCTCGTCGGTGAACTGCTCCATAAACGCGAAGCCCAGGCCAATATGGTCCGGGTCCGAAGACGTGGTGAACGCCGGTTGTCGGGCCTGCTGGATGTCGGCGATGCCCCGCCCCCAGTCCTGGACCTCCACCCGCACCGCGCCACCGGTGATCTCGGCATGCACCCGCACACGCCCGGGACCGTCGGGGTAGGCATGCAGGGCACAGTTGCCCACCGCCTCGGCCACCGCCACCTTGAGCTGTTCGATCTCGGCCAAGGTGAAGGGGAGGCCCCCGGCCAGGACCGCGACGGCGATGCGGCCCAGTTCGGCGCTCTCCGGCCGGCTGAGCAGCGTGAGTTCCATCCACATGCCGGGCGCGGGCGCCGACCCCGTCGCCTCATCCCTGCCCATCAGCGATCCCCTCCCCCACCGCGGCGCGCTCGGTGGGGAATACGGCCACCGAGCGGCCGAGGGCCACCATGTCCAGGAGGCTCCGTGCCACCCCCCCCGGCGGGACCAGAGCCAGGGGCCTCCCCGCTTCCTGCAGTCGCCGCACCCGGCCCAGCACCGCGCCCAGCCCCGTCGAGTCCAAGAACGTCAGGCGGCTGAGGTTGAGCACCACCCTGGCCTGCGGAACCGCCACCAGGACGTCGTCCACCCTCTGCCGGAAGTCCGCCGCCGTCCGCACGTCCAACTCCCCGCTGACGCGCAGGACCAAGGCCCCCTGCTGCTCATGACTGGTCACCTGCAAAGCTGCGCCACCTCCGCCCCAGCCCGGGGCAGGCTTCGGCGGGGGGTGGCGCAGCCCTGCTGACCGAATCCGAGCCCGGTCGACCCCGACTGCGACTCAGCGCCGCAGCCAGGGCCACATTCCGGCCCACAGCCGCAGCCAGAGGCGAAGCCCGCCGATCCGCGGCACCACCTGGCCCGCGAGCAGGGGCACCGTTGCCACGGCTTTACCGTCCACGTTCACCGTGATCTCCCCCACCTGCTGGCCTGCCTTGACCGGGGCGGTCACGATCTTGGGGAGCGTGGTCTTGGTGGTCACGGCCTTCTCTTTGCCGCGCGGCACCGTGATGCCGAAGGCCTGGCCGGGGACCACCGGAACGGTGTGCGCCATCCCCCCGTCAACCGGCAGGGACGCCACCGCCTTGCCCTTGGTCGCCACCGGGACCGTGCTGTAGTTGGTGAAGCCCCAGCGCAGCATCGCCGCCGTCTCGCTGAAGCGCAGGGCGCCGCTGGGCTCGCCCATGACCACGGCGATCAGACGGGTGTTGCCGCGCTGGGCAGTGGCCGCCAGGCAGTATCCGGCCAGGGTGGTGTATCCGGTCTTGAGCCCGTCGACGCCCTTCATCTGGGTCAGCAGCTTGTTGCGATTGACCAACCAGAGCTTGTTGTCGCGCAGTCGGTACTCCCAGGTCGAGGTGTACGTGAGGACCTGCGGCTCGTCGACGACCAGGTACCGGGAGAGCAGGGCGATGTCATAGGCGGAGGTGTATTGCTGGGTGTCGTCCAGGCCGTTGGGGTCCGTGTACAGGGTGTCCTGCATGCCCAGGGCCTTGGCCTTGTCGTTCATCATCGTCACGAAGTGGTCCAGCGTCCCCCCCACGTACTCCGCCAGGGCGACGGCCGCGTCGTTGGCCGACTGCACCGCGACCGCGTAGAAGAGGTCGCGCACCGTCATATTCTCGCCCAGTTCCATCCAGATCTGCGAGCCGCCGGTGTTCACCGCCTCCTGGGAGGCGGAGACCATGTCGTTCCATTGGATGCGGCCCGAGGAGATGGCGTCGAGCACAACGGCCATGGTGGTTGCTTTACCATAACGCATACGGTAGGCTGCGGGTCAGGAGGGCTGCGGACAAGGAACACGTTACCATCCGCGGCCACACCAGGGAAGGGGCCGCCAGCCTTGCCC
>JAJZWQ010000195.1 GCA_021846605.1 Bacillota bacterium
TGCGCTGCGCCGGCGGTGGCGCCGGCCGGCTCCGGCTCGGCGGTACCCGCCGGTGCGGGCGCGGGACCGGCGGCGGCGCGCGGGACGAGCCATACGGCGCCCGCCGCGTAGTCGGTGGGCCGGGCCAGCAGGGTCGACAGGGCGTCCGGATCCGTGGCGACGTCGAAGACGCCGGCGCGGGCCACGGCGGCCACCACAGGGTCCCCGGGCCGGCGACCGGCGGCATGGAACGCCACCGGCAGGGCGGGATGGCGGGCGCGCAGGGCGGCGGCGCCGGCCTCCGGCAGCCCGTCGCCCAGGTCGAGGTCCACCACGAGGCAGGCGGGCTCCACCGCGGCCGCCTGGGCCAGGGCCGCCGCGCCCTGTCCGGCGGGGACCGGCCTGATGCGGGACTCGGGTCCCAGTGCTGCGGCCAGCGCCGCCGCGTGCTCGGGCGTGGTCACGACAAGCATGGCGATCATCTCCTTCGACCCGGGACGCACCTTACAGATGGAAGGGCTGCCGTGCGGCAGCCCTGTTCGTTGAGATTGCGGTGGAGCAGCGGTCAGTCCGCGAGTCCGTTCGCGTCGCCTGCGGAGCGCGACAACGCTGGTTGGTGTACCCGCAGGCGCCGGCCGTCGGTCTCGACGACGGCGCGCTTCGCGGGGAGATCGTTCATGAGGGGCGGCAGGATGGCAGGAGTGAGGCGTTCGGCTCGGTGTCCCTTCCGTCGGACCTTCAACTCGTTAGTGTGATCGACCGGACATAAGCGAAACCGCTTACAGCAGCGGCGCCGGAACCTTCAATGGTTTCGTGATCCGCTCGTCCGTTCTGTGCCCATGAGACAGTCAGTGGACGATTGAACTCCACAATGTACGTTCCAGCCGGCACCTGCGCTCCGCCTGCATCGCGCTGGTCCCATTTGAAGGCGAGTGCGGCTGCAGTGTGCGAACCCAGTTCGCCGGTCAAGGGCGGAAGCGCGCCTTGCCAGATCATCGCGCCTGCTTTGCCTCCGGGTTCTTCCTTGGCGACTTGAATGATCAGGTCTACGGGCTCCGCCAAGGTCAGTGCCGCCTCAGTCGTATTCACGACGGACACGGAGATGGCGACAGGGCGGCCCACTCTGGCCTCGGTGGGAACCACCAAGGCGTGCGCCACGGGCACCAGGGATCCACACGTCGCACACTCAAGTCCCGACCGTTCGCTCCATGAGGCTGCAATCGGCCTCATGATCCAGTCGGGGCATGTTGACTTCACCTCCCGCGCGGTCTGCGTGGGCAGCGATCCTGGGAGTCCGAGCCACCGGGCGGCGCGACGGGCCGTCGGCCAGCCTCACGGCGGCATGGACGCGACCGTTGTGGCAGCGTTCATGAGGCCCCGTGACCCCCAGGAGCGCCATCGGCTGGTAGTCGTCGTCTCGCCGCAGCAGCCAGGTTGCGCATGCGGCCGAAGCTGCGGGCTACGGCGCCCCCTGCCCCGCCCTGGCGCAGGCCCGGCAGCAGGGTTGGCAGCGCGCTCCACGGGCGCGGGTCCAGTTCTGCCCCGACCGTGTTGCGTCGCTGCGCCCGCCAGTGGGTGGTCGGGTCCTCGGGCAGCACGGCCGCGCAGGGCCGCCCCAGCCGGGCCTGAACGAACGGCGGGTCGACGTCGAACCCCTGCACGTGCCGGTTGAGGATCACCTGCGGCTCGCGGACCCGCCCCTCCCGCAGCCACCCCGCCGCCGTCTGCACCACCCACGGCTCGGGGGTGACCACCAGCCAGACAGCCTGGGCCGCCACCAGCGCCGCGGCGGTGCGGCGGTCGCGTGGGTCGGGCGGCGGCAGGCAGACGGTCCACCTCGCCCGGGTTGCCGTGGCGGAGATGAGAGCAGTTGCGTCCTCGTCCGCTTCCAGTTCCGTCACGCCCACGTCCCGCAGCCCCACCTGGCGCCGCCCCCCGCCGAGAGGGCGATCTGCGTGCAGCAGCATCGCCAGCCGCGGGTAGTCCCGCAGGTCCAGCGCCTCGACCGCCTGCGCCCGTCGCCGGCCAGCAGGAAGCAGAGGTTGGCGGCCACGGTCGCGGCGCCCGCGCCGGTCGCGGCGCCGAGCACGGTCAGCACGGGGCCGCCCCCCGTCCCCTCGGCCCGGGGGGCGGCCGGCTCCTCGACCAGTGCGCGCACGTCCTGGGGACGGACGGCGCCGGGCCGCAGGTCGAACACGGCCGCCCCGTGCGCCGCTTGGCGCGCCAGCTCGCGCGCCTCCTCGTCCGGAGTCCCGAGCAGGACCACGACCCGTGCCCGGGGCAGCGCCTGCCGCAGGGCCACGATCGCCTCCCCCAAGGGGAGGTCGCCGGTCAGGGTCCGCGCGACGACCACCGCCTCGGCGTCCGCAGCGCGGGCGGCCTCGGCCAGGTGGTGGCTCAGCAGCACGGGCGGGCCCGCCTCGTGGTGCCCAGCGGCGACGAAGGCGCTCTGCAGGTCGTCGACGAGCTGCGCGGCGGCGGGGCTGGCGCCCAGGGCGAGCAGGTAGCGCATCGGGGAACACCTCCGTTCCCGGAGCGGCGGCGGACCCAGCGGTAGCCGCCCCCCACGTGGGGCGAGGCGCAGCTCCGGCGACCGGCTGCGTCGCCCGTTCTCCGATCAGGCCCCGTCCGCACCCGCGGGTCGATAACGACGCAGGCCCCGCCAGACGGCGGGGCCTGCGGAAAGGAGACGGTCGCGGCTCGCGCCTGCCCCGCGCTACGGCGCTGTCTTTGCCAGCACCATGGCCAGCACCTTGGCCGCCTGCGCCCGCGTGGCAGTGCCCAGCGGCTGCAGGCTCCCGTTCGGGAAGCCGCCGATGTAGCCGGCCGCCACGGCCTGCTCCACGCCCTGCAGCGCCCACGGCGCGATCTGCGCGTCGTCGGTGAAGTGCAGCGTGGTGGTGCCCGTGAGTTTCAGCGCCCGCGCCAGCATCACCGCCAGCTGCTCCCGCGTAACGGGTGCATCCGGGGTGAAGGTGGCGGGTGAGGTCCCTTGCACGATCCCCGCCTGCACCGCCGCCGCCACGTAGGGCGCGAACCAGTCGCCGGACGAGACGTCGTTGAAGCCGCCCGTGCCGCTGCCGGGCGCGAGGCCCAGGGTCAGATCCAGCAGCTTGACGAGCTGAGCGCGGGTCAGCACCCCGTCAGGACGGAACGTACCGTCCGGGAAGCCGGCGGCGACGCCGGCCGCGAGCAACGCGTCGATGTCCGGCGCCGCCCAGTAGTCGGCGGGGAGGTCGGGGAAGGCCTGGGTGTCGGCCAGCACAACAAGCATCTCAGGGCCTCCGACCATGGCGGAGACCGTGCCGGCGGAGGCGTCCACCGAGGTGGGCAGGAAGCTCCAGGTGCCCTGCGCGTTCTGCCGGTAGACGCAGAGGCGGTCGGGCGCCAGGCCGCCGAGCGCCGCCGCGTTGTAGCGGATCGTGGCGACCTGGGGCGAGGCGAGGGAGGCGCCGGTCAGGGTGAAGACGGGGCTGGCCGCTGCCATGTGCCCGGGCAACCCGACGAGCGACTGAGCCGATTCACTGACGGTGAGCGTGCCCGCGATGGCCCCGGAGGGCAGCGTCAGCGAGAAGACCCCATCGGACGTGGACAGGGTCCCGCCCGCGCTGCCCACCGTCTGCGCCGGCGGGGTGTAGCCGCCGCCACCACCCGGGCTTCCACCGCCTGCAGGGCTAACCGTGCGTTCCGTGTAGGCGACGAAGGTGGTGAAGTGGTAAGTCCAGATCACCAGGTCGTTGTTGCTGTCGGTGTAGTAGCCGTCGCCTTTCGGCGGGGTCTGACCGATACTGTTCAAGGCAGTAACGGCATTGGCAGAGGTGGTCGGCTGGGAGTTCAGTTCCGGGATCGCCGTGAACTGTCCGTTCAGAATCCAGCCGGCCTCCTCGCCGCCCTGCCCGTGGAGCACGATCTCCACCGGTTTGTTGAAGGTGAGGGAGGCGTTGCTGACGCCGATCGCCACCGCCTCGCCGACGCTAGTTGTCTGGCCGGAGGTGGCGGGCACGGTGACGTTGGTGACAGTCTGTGGCAGATTGATGGCGCCGTTCCAACCGGATGAGCCGATCACCGTCGTGTTGTCGGGGATGGTGACATTGACCGTATCTCCCTGGGAGGTGGTGGCGTTCACCGTCACCTCGGGCAGGGTTGCCGTACCGCGGTTGGCATTTGTCTGCAATGTGCCGTTTGCTCCCTGCGGAACGGTGACCTGCACCGGGGACTTGTTCACATTGACGGTGAAATTACCGGTGCTCACCGTCATACTGATCTTGCTGATGGTGATCGTCCCGTCGGCGGCCACCGTCACGGCGACGGTCGCCTGGTGGCCGGAGGTGTCGGATACGGTGATGGTGGCGCTGCCCTCACCCTCCGAGGTGATGGTGACGTAGCCGGGGTGCGAGGTCAGGTCGGCTGTCGCCACGCTGCTGTCGCTGGAGGCGCTGGACGAACCGGTCAGCCCCAGGGTGGCCGTGTCGTTCGCCACGCTGTAGTTCTCCTGGGACGTGAAGGCTGTACCGATGGTGTAGTCGGCCGTGTTCGCGGGGCCCCACCCCGTGCCGCTGGTATTGCTGTCGTAGACCGCCGCCTCCACCGTGAAGGTGCCCGGTGTCGCCGACGCCGTGATACTAAACGGCGCAGTGCCAGAATGGTTGCTGCTCAGGGTCGGGGTCGTGCCGTCCGTGGTGTAGTAGACGGCCTGGCTGACCGACAGCGGCGCGCTGGTCCCGACCTGCACGTCGCTCGACGGGGCGATGACGACGCCGCTGGCCGGCGTGAACGACACGGCGGTGCTGACGCTGGAAGATGTGGTGTCCTCCACCGTCACCGCCAGGGTCTGCGCCGCCCCCGCGCTGAAGTTGAAGGTCAGGCCCACCGTACCCACGCTCAACGTATCCAGGTAGCTGGTGTTGATGGTGTAAAGGTCGCCCGACACGGTGTAGTCGCCATTGCTCGAACCCAGCGTATCGGTGCCGTTCGTGATGCTGTCCAGGGTGTTCCCGTTCGGGGTCACGGTCACCGGGATGGCGGCGTGGTACTGCGTGTCGCCCGCGTACTTGTCAAAGGTGGCGCTCGTCGGACTGATCTG
>JAJZWQ010000025.1 GCA_021846605.1 Bacillota bacterium
GAAAAGACGACGACGGGATCCTTACCCAAAGCGAGCCATCTCCCTCACCTGGCGCGCCACAGCTGCCTTCAAGTCTGTTCTTCCCTTGCTCTTGGCGAACGTTGATTCCGCCAGCAGTGAAGACTTTTCCAGGAACGCGGCTACCTGAGGTGGACCATTTCGTGCGTGATATGTGCGCACGTTCTGCAGCTCGGCGCCCATGTGTGGGGGGCTGTCACCAGACCGAGGTGCGCTTTGCAACTCCAAGAGGGGCCCCAGCCGTTTGCGGGCATGCTGGATATCCAGGCCCACCAGCCGTCCGTCGTCGCCGAAGTCGGCGACGAGATCGGGCCCCACTTCTCTCGAATCGAAGGCCGGACTTTCGTCCAACTCCACGTACAGCGCGTCCGTCTGCGGGTCATAGTGCAGTCGCACTGCGCCCCCCCTCAGGGTCGAGCATCGGTCACGGATGCTCACGCGCGGGGCCGCTCCCGCCACGGCGGCGGGCGAAATGCGCCAGTATTCCATCGTATTCCGAAGGCGCCAACGGGCAACCCGCTCCGCCCTGCTGCATGTATCGCGCTCCACGGGGCTTTCCGTGCGAAATCTCCACCCCGGTCACGCTACCCAACAGTTCGGCCAGACTGTCCCCAAGCCGGCGCCGGCCGCCCATGCGCAGCGCGCGGGTCAGGTACCAAGGGGCGCCGCAGTTGACACGGCGGCCCCGGCGCCGTTACCGCTGTGCATGCGCGACGCGGGCGCGCGGCGCGATCGGTGGTGGCGCCGCGCGCCGAACGGCACGCTGGCCGCGACGCCGCGTAGCAGCGCACGTCAGCCCCTGCCTCCGCCTGAACCCCCGGCACCTCCAGACTCCCGTTCCATCGCCACCCCAGAACGTCACCCTCCTCCGGCGGCCCCGCCGCCAGGGAAAGGCGTAGCATCCGCCGAGCCTGCCCCGGCCCGTTCGCACCTGGGAGTGTTGGCGTGCTCGCCCGACGGCCATGGGTTAATCATGTGTTAGCCGAACAGCACCTACCGGCGCCAGGCGGCGGTCAGCGAATTTGCCTAGGAAACGGAAGAAGGCCTGCGCATCCACTGGCTCAGGCCCTCTGCCTACTCTCTGTTGTGGTGCCGGGGGCGGGATTTGAACCCGCACGCCCTAGGGCAAACGATTTTGAGTCGTTCGCGTCTGCCGTTCCGCCACCCCGGCGCGACAATGATCGTACCATCCTTGGGAAGCCGGGCGCAACGGCATGGGCGGGCTCACAGACTGGCCTGGGGGTGCACGGTGGCGTGGAGCATGGCCAACAGCCGCTGATAATGCGCGAGGTAGAACTGTTCCAACTGACCCAGTGTCTCGGTCTGCTGCACGGTGGCCATCCGTTCCGTCGGATACGTATACAGTGTGGCCACGTCCTCCAGGGTGCCCATAGGCGTAGGGCCCACCGCGTGCAGCACCTCGAAGCCCAAGCGTCCACCTGGTCGGACGCCCATCCACACCTGCGCGTCGGCGAAGAGCGGCTGTCCCCCGCCCCGATTGACGGTGATGCGCCCCCCGTACAGCGCGTACGTCTCCGAGCCCGTGGAGACCTTGCCGAGCGGCCGGATGCCGCTCTGAAACGGATTCACGAGAGGTACGCACGGCCCGCCGAGCCACGAGATCCCCTGGCGCACCTGAGAGTGGTAGGATCCGGCGAGCGTCACGCGTCCGGTGGGACCGCCGCTCTTGATCACCGGCTGCAGGGCGTCGTTGAGTTCCAAAGCCTGCACCGACGCCGCGCTCAACTGCGTCGAACTGGTGAAGGTGACCTTGGCGCGCTGGGTGAAAATCTGTCCCTGGCTGTTCCAGGCATCCATCACATCGACTTGGTCGTTCAGACCGACGCCGCGGAACAGGATGGACTCGCGGCAGTCCCCACCTGACGTGGTGCGGCTCACGGCCCGGTTGACCGCCATCGCCGGTGTGGTCTCGTGCTGGACCGCCAGGCCCGCATCCACTACCAGTGCGACCGCCAGGGGAATCAGCCACCAATGCCGCACATTCACCGCTCGCCATCCTCGACGTAATCCAACGGCGGACGCTCATCCCCGGGCATGCGGCTCCGCCGTGCCGCGGCACCGCCCACCGGAACCCGCGGGGACACCAGCGCCGCGCCGGCCGGCTCCATTTGAAACGTATCCTCCACCGGCGCGTGGACGCCGAGGTCCTCGGCGATCTCCTGCACATCATCCCCGGTGAGTTCATCTTGCGCCACCAGGGCGTTCGCGATCGCCTCGACAAAGACCCGGTGCTCCTCCAGCAGAACCTTGACGCTCTCCATCGATTGATTGAGCAGGCGCTCGATCATGCGCTTCATCGCGGGGTCGGGTGCCGCGCCGCCGACCTCCTGGAACGCCAGCGGCGAATAGAGGGAGCCCTCCATCCCCCAGGCCCCGACGATCGCACCGGCCAGTTGTGTCGCCCGCCGGAAGTCGTCCAGGACGCCTGAGAGCTTCATGTCGAGGAAGAGTTCCTCAGCGGCGCGCGAGGCCAGCATCACCTTCAGTTCCGCGCGCAGTTCCTGCTCAGAGGATGTGTACCGTTCCTGCAACGGCTTCCAGGCGGCAAATCCCAGGGCCTCGCCGTGGCGCACGATGGTCACCTTGACGAGGCGATCCTTCTTGTTGGACAACAGGAACCGGGCAACCGCGTGCCCGGCCTCGTGGTAGGCCAGACGTCGCCGGTCCTCCTGGGACATCGCCTTGATGGGCTGGCGCAGGCCCCACTCCCACATCTCGCGCGCTTCCGTGAAGTCCTTGTAGCTCACCTCTGCGCGTCCCTCGAAGTGGGCCACCACAACGGCCTGATTGATGATGTGCTTGATCATAACGGGCGTGAACCCGATGGTCTCCGCCGCCGCCCGGTCCATCGGGAACCCCGGTTCGTGCGCCACCTTGGCGATGTAATAGCGGAGGAGGTCCAGGCGTCCGTCCATGTCGGGGGCGTCCACCGAGATCTTGTGGTCGAAGCGCCCCGGACGCAAGAGTGCCGGGTCCAGCACATCCGGCAGGTTGGTCGCCGCCATCGTAAAGACGTTGGCCCGCTGCACGCGGCCCCGCCGCAGCCCCAGCTGGCGCAACAGCCGCGGAAGCCAGCCACTTTCCACGTTGGGCGGATCCAACTCCAGCAGCAGCTGGTTGAGCATTCCGCTGTTGCCGCCGAACAGCCCGCCCAGGCCGCCCGACGACCGGGTCATCCCGATGGCGTCGATCTCGTCGATGAAGATGATGCAGGCGCCGAACTCCAGTGCCATCTTGCGGGCCTTGCGGTACAGACCCATGATCTGCATGTTGCCGACGCCGAAGAACATGTTCTGAAAGGACGGCGCGGAGGCATAACAGAACGGCACCTGCGCCTCCCCGGCGATGGCCTGGGCCAGGTAGGACTTCCCCGTGCCCGGGGGCCCGACCAGGAGCAGGCCGCGCGGCACCTCGCCGCCCATGTCCTGGAATTTCTGAACGCCGCGCAGCAGCGTCACCGTGCGCCGCGCGAACTCCAGCACCGACCGGTTCCCACGGTAGTCGTCGAAGGTGAGCCCACACTCCTCGGGTGTCAGCCAGTACACGCGCGCCCTGCCCATGAACCAGAACAGCGCGACAAACTGCATGACGACGATCGCCATGAGCAGTACCAGTTGTGCGATCTGGCCCAGGACGGCGAAGATCACCTGCGTGCCGTACCCGAACTGCGGAACGATCACGACCAAGTAGATGGCCAGCAGAATGGCCAGGACTGAAATCGTCACCGAGTGCCGGCGCAACCAGCGCGGCGGCCAGCGGGGCCGGCCCCCCGCCTTCTGGTCGTTCAGCACACCGACGCGATTACCCACGGCGTTCACCCCATCATGAAGCCGGCAGCGGCGAGTGTTCGGCTGCGGCCAGCGGGTGCAGCCGAGGCGCACCTCCGTCCGGGGATCCGGAAACGGACACAATGCCATTATACCAAGCGGGCGGTTTGGGAAAAGGCGCGCCGTCGCGCCATTCACTGGCACCCGACACGCATCCGGACGAGCGGCGGCCCGGATCAGTTCCCGGTGTCCGCCTGGTCGGCGTTGATGTGCGGAGCGCTCTCCACGGCGGCGACGGCGCCGTCCCACATGCGCACCACGGCGTCCGCCCCGGCGAGGATCGTCTCGTCATGCGTGACCACCAGCAGCAGGGCGCCGCGCGCGCGCCGGTAGCTGTGCAGCAACCCCATCAGTTCCACGCCGGTGCCGTGGTCCAGCGCCGCGGTCGGTTCATCGGCGAAGACCACGAGGGGGTCGTTCATCAGCGCCCGGGCCACCGCCACACGCTGGCGCTGCCCTCCGGACAGTTGGTGCGGGAAGCGGTGCGCCAAGCGCTCCAGTCCCAACTGGCGCAACAATGCCTCGGCGTGCTGCCGGGACGCTCGTCCTGGGCGGCGGCTACCGACCAGGACGTTCTCGCGCGCCGTCAAGAAACGGATCAGAAATGGCTGTTGGAAGACGAAACCGAAGTGCTGCCGGCGCAGGGCGCAGCGCTCGGCCGCCCGGAGGCGGGCGATGTCCTCCCCCATGACCAGGACGCGCCCGGCGGTCGGACGCTTGAGCCCCGCCAGCACATACAGCAGCGAACTCTTGCCGCTGCCGGACGGACCGGCGATCCCCACGTATCCGGGTCCCTCCAACATCAGGCGCACATCGCGCAGCGCATGGCACGTTCCGCCGGTGCCCTCCCGGTACGCCAACGTGACGCCGTCCGCGACCAGCCGCTCCGCCCCGCCCATCGCACACCCCCCTAGTCTCGTCGCTCGACAATGGCCACCGGATCCATGCGCCGCAAACGGCCCAGCACCGTCGCCAGCGTGAACGCGCCGATGAGGACCGGGACGGGGATGGTGAAGAGGATGTCGGAGAGGCCCATCGTGGGCAGGCGCACCCCCTGGGGGCCGAACAGCCACCGCTGCAACCCCCAGGTGATCGCGGCGGTCAGACCCAGCCCGGCGGCCCAGGAACTGACGGTCAAGGCGGCCACCTCGACCATGGCGCGCCGCGCCAACAGGGCGTGGGTGAAGCCCAGCGCGGCCAGGATGCCGTATTCCTCCATCCGCTGCAGGTAGTACAGGTTGTTGAGCAGGCCGGTGGCCAGGGCGAGCACCGCCACGGTGACCAGATCGATGGTCCAGATCAGCCAGTTCAACAGGCGGACCTCGCCGTGGAACTGGCTCAGCTCGGCGCCATGCGTGTAGACGCGCACCTGGTCCAGGGGCAACTGGTCCAGGTAGGTGTTCAGCGAGTGGAGTTGGCCGGGTTTGGCGAACACCGCGTACGCCCCGACCCCTGGCACGTCCCCGAGCGGGGTGAAGGCGACCATGGCGTCATAGGGAACGACCCCGGACATCAGCCTCCCGGACAGCACGCCGACGATGCGGAACCTCCCGGGCAGCCAGCCGCTGGGGTCCACCTCCTGCCCGATCTCGTCGCCGATGTGCAGGTGGCGGCTACGCATCACCTGCTCGGGCAGCGCGACCTCGTCGCTGCTCCCCTGCGGCAGCCTGCCGGCCACCAGCCGCTCCCCGATCCTCTGCAGGAACCAGGGCATGAACGGGGTCGGGATCGCGAAGATGTTGCGGCTGCTGGGTCCGAGCAGCGTGTTGGCCCGGGTCACCTCGGGCAGCATGGGCATCAGGATCTGCGTCTGGGCCTGGGCCTGCACCTGTTGGGCGATGGCGGGAGGCACCTCGGCACCCGAAGCCACAATCTCAGTGAAATAGCGGAGGGGCGACACCAGCGTGACGCGGAGGCCGGACACCAGCGACCCCGTGAGCAACACCACCGTGCTGACCTCGGTCACCGCCAGCACGATGACGCAGAGGACGGCCAGTGCCCGGCTCGCATTCCGGCGGAGGTAGAGGACAAAGCCCAGGACTCCCAGCACTGGCCGCCCCTCCCGCCGGTCTGCCGATGGCAGTGTGTCCCGGCGGCGGGGGGCGAATGCGCTTACACGCTCACCATTCGGCGACCGTCCCGTCCGCAAGGCGCCAGATCGGGTTGCGCCAGTTGTGCCCCCGCACGGCGGCCCGCCGCACCGCCCCCTCGTCGATGGAAATTCCCAGGCCCGGCGCCACCGGGACGGCCATCACGCCGCGCTGGATCCCGAAGACCGCGCGGTCCGCGACATAGTCCAGCAGGTCGGCCCCGGTGTTGTAATGGATGCCCATGCTCTGCTCCTGGATCAGAAAGTTCGGCGTGCACGCGTCGAGTTGGAGGCTGGCCGCCAGGCAGATGGGGCCCAGCGGACAGTGCGGCGCGATCGCGACATCGTAGGCTTCGGCCATGGCGGCGATCTTGCGCCCCTCGCTGATCCCGCCCGCATGGCTCAGGTCGGGCTGGACCACCGCCAGGTGGCCGTCCGCCAACAGGGACTTGAACCCCCACCGCGTGTAGACCCGTTCTCCGGCGGCGAGTGGCACGGTCGTGTGGGCCGCCACCTGGGCCAGGGCCTCGGGATGCTCGGGGAGCACGGGTTCTTCGATGAACAGCGGGCGGTAGGCTTCCATGTCCTTGACGAGTTGTACGGCGACGGCGCGGTGCACCCGGCCGTGGAAGTCCACGGCGATGGCGATCTCCGGACCAACCGCCTCACGCACGGCGGCCAGGCGCGCCACCGCGGCGGACACCTCCGCCGGGGAGGCGATGTATCCGAGTTCCGCCGTCGCGTTCATCTTCACGGCGGTGAAGCCCGCCTCCCCCACCGCCCGGCTGGCCTGTGCCGCCAGGTCCGCGGGCCGGTCCCCACCGATCCAGCTGTACACCCGGATGGTATCCCGGCACGCACCGCCCAGCAGCTGCCAGACCGGCACCCCCAGAGCCCGGCCCTTGATGTCCCAGAGGGCCTGGTCGATGCCGGACAACGCGGAGGTGAGGACCGGCCCCCCCCGGTAGAAGCCGCCCCGGTACAGCATCTGCCACACGTCTTCGATCCGGGAGGCATCGTGCCCGAGCAGCGCCTCCGACATCTCCTGCACGCAGGCGGCAACCGCCCCGGCCCGGCCCTCGACCACGGGCTCCCCCCAACCCTCCAGGCCGTCGTCGGTCGAGATCTTCAAGAATAGCCAGCGGGGCGGTACGGGAAAGAGCTCCAGCGCCGCGATCTTCACACGCGATCCCCCCAGCCGGGTGGTCCCTCCCCCCCATCGTACACGTCCACGCGGGGTGCCTCCAGCCGGGGCGCACATTATGGATCCCACCATCCGCCGCGTCGGTCGCCGCACGGCCTCAGCGACTGCCGGCGGCGGCCAGCAGAGCGCGCAGGTCCTCCAGCAACTCCCCCACGCGTTTCTCCAGACCTCGGGAGCCCAGGGCCTCTCCCAGGCTGCCCAGTTCGGTGTGGACGCGGTAGCCCATGCGCGTCGCGCCGTTGTGGCCCGGACCGAAGTCACAGCGCACCTCTAGGAAGATCCCCTGCGAACGCCCCTGCCCCCGCACATCCACAAGCACGCCGTCGTCGCGCGGTCCGATCCGCACCGCCACCCGGTGGCGCCGGGCAAACGGCGGGGTGCCCAGCGTGATCTCGCCCTCGTACTCCCCGGGCCGCACCGCCCGCACGTCGGAGTCCGGGGCCACGAGCCGTGCCAGCGCCGGCCCGTTCAGCAACACGCCGCGCAAGGTGTCCGGCGCGCACGGCAGCTCTGTTGCTCCCACAAGTTCCATGCCTTGCCCTCCCGGGGAATGCGGTATGCGCCATCCCGCTGGCACGTGCAGTACTGTACGATCCCGGGAAGATGTAGGGAGGTGCTCCGCCGATGCCCGTCCCGCCCGGTTGGCTGCTGGTGGGGACCGCCGCGGCCTTCAACGTCGTCGCGGGATTCAACGATGGCGGCAACCTCCTGGGAAGCCTGGTGGGCGCCCGCGCGTTCACGCTGCTCGGCGCGGCCCTGCTGCTCGCGGCCGGGGCCGCGCTCGGCCCCTGGGTGGTCGGCACGGCCGTCGCCCACACCATCATCTTTTCCGTCGTGGCCCTCCCCCAGTTGGGCAGGGGCGTGTACCTGGCGGCCATCTGCGGCGCGCTCGCCGCCGTCGGCGTATCCTGGTGGCGGGCCCTGCCCACGAGCACCTCGCTGGCGTTGGTCGGCGCCCTCGCTGGGGCCGGGCTCGCGGCCGACGGCCCGCGGGCGGTGGTCTGGCACGCGCTCTGGAAGGTGTTCGCCGCGATGCTGCTGGCCCTGGTCGCCGGCGCGCTGGCCGGGGGTCTCGTCTGGACCGGCGTCCGCCTGGCTCTGCGCCGCGCCGGACCAGGGGCGCCGACCGTACTGCGCTCGCTGCAGGGGCTGACCGGGATGTTGCAGGGATTCGGCTACGGCAGCAACGACGCCGAGAAGGCGATGGGCCTGTTCGCGCTGGCCGGCGCGTGGGCGGGCGGCGCCTCCCCCACCCACACCCTGCCCATCCCGGCATGGGCGGTGTGGTCCGCCATCGGCACCTTCGGCCTCGGCATGGCCCTGGGGGGTGCCCGCATCCTGCGGACCGTGGGATTCCGCCTCTATCCGGTGCGCGCCCGGGATGCGCTCTCGGCGCAACTGGCGGCGGGCATGACCGTCGTCTTGGCCGCCGCGGCGGGCGCGCCGGTGTCCAGCACGCAGACGACCACCTCGGCGCTGCTGGCGGCGGGCGCCGCCCGCCGCCTGTCGCTCCCACGGTGGGCCGTGGTGCGGCACATGGCCCTGACCTGGGTGGTCACGCTGCCGCTGGGCCTCTGCGCGGGGTTCGTCCTGCTGTGGGTGGGGCGGGCCCTATGAGGTGGAAGGACCTGTTCATCCCGGCTGACCACCAGTTCGGCGCCCTGTTGGACCGCCAGGCCGAAATCGCCGTCGCCGCCTGCGCCGTCCTCGCCGAGGGCGGCACGCCCGCGGTGATCGCCGGGGTCGAGGCGGCGGGCGACGACGCGCGCCGCGCGCTCTGCGCGGCGCTGGCCCGGACGTACGCCACGCCGTTCGATCGCGACGACATCTTCTCGCTGTCCAGTGCCCTGGACGACGTCGTGGACAGCGCCCAGGACGCGGTGCTCACGGTGGCCATCGTTTCCGGCTGGGGCTATGCCCACCTGCAGGAGATGGCGATCTCCCTCCAGGAGGGGGCGGTGGCGCTGCGGCTCGCCGTGCGGCGCCTTCCCGGCGCCGGGGCCCAGGACGGGATCCAGCGCAGCAAGCGGAGCGAGAATGTGGTGGCCAACCTGTGCCGCTACGGCCTGGACCTGGCGCTGCGCACACGCCCCACAGAGGAGGCCCTGCGCCTGCGGGAGTCCCTCTGGGCTCTGCGCGACGTGGGACGCGCGCTCGGTGGCGCGGCGGACATCGTCGCCGACATCGCCGTCAAAGAGCGATGACCGGGCGCGAATGCAGGCTCGCAGAGGAGGCCGTTCCGTGACGCCGCGGACCGACGTGTGGGCATTGGTGGAACAGATGGGGTCGCGGGTAACCGAGGCGCTGCGCAACGCGTTGACCGCGCTGGCTCAGGGAGATGTGCCGGCGGCCGAGGCGGTGGTGGCCGCGGACGCCGAGATCGACCGCTTGGAGGAAAAGATCGAGCACACCTGCCTGCAACAGTTGGGCCGTGAGCGGCACCGGGGGGCCGACGAGCGGGAGGTCCGGAGCATCGCCGCCGCATTCAAAGTCGTTACCGATCTGGAGCGCATCGGCGACCACGCCGCCGCCCTGGCTCGCACCACCATGCGCATGCGCGGGGAGCGCCCGATCCGTCCCTTCCTCGACATCGAACGGCTGGCGGCCCTGACCGAGGCCCTTCTGGACGGGGCCATGCGCGCCCTTATGGCCGGAGACGCCGCGGCGGCCCGCGAGGTGGCCGCCCGGGACGACGGGGTCGACGCCCTCTACGACCAGATCTTCCGCGAACTGGTCACCTACATGCTGGACGACCGGACGGCCGTGCGCGCCGCAACACACCTCCTCTTCGTCGCCAGCGCCCTCGAACGCGTCGGCGACCACGCCACCAACCTCTGCGAGTGGGTCCTCTTCATGGAGACGGGGCGGCGCGTCGAACTGAACGATTGAGCCCGTCCGCCGATCGCGCGGCGGCACCGCCCTGCCGCCACCGCATAAGCCTTGCCCGGGGTGGCAACCTAGCGCCTCGGGAGGTGAGCAAATGGAACCCCAGGGTCTGACGACCAAAGAGCTCGGGTTCGTGGAGGACTGCATCAAGGCCTGCGCCCTGAGCGCCACCAAGCTTGAGAACTACGAGCGCGAGGCGCAGGACGGCCAGTTGCAGGAACTCTGCCGCCGCGGCATCCAGGCGAGCCACCGCCACATGGAAGAACTCCTGGACCTGCTCCGCTGACCGCCCATCTGGACGCCCAAGCGAGGGGGGAACGCCCGCCATGCACCAGTTGAACGACCGGGATATGGCCTACGACATGCTGTACGGGGCCAAGGACACCGCGACCCTGACCATGACGGCGATCATGGAGTCCGCTTCGCCCCGTTGCCGGGAGGTTTTCCACCGGATCCATGACGACCACCTGCAGGACCAGTGGCGCATCTACCAACTCCTCCACCGCAAAGGGGAGTATCGCGCCAGCCAGGCGGACCGGCAGGAGATCTCCGGCGTGCGGCAGAGGATGGAACACCTGCGGCAGAGCCACGAGCGCCCGTCCGGCCACCAGTCCTTCAACGGCAACGGCGGAGGCCGCTGGGAGGACCGCGGCTGGAACGAGGCATCCGCCGCGGACGCGGCCGCGGGGGCCGGGTATGGGACCGGCAGTGTGTCGTTCGAGCCCGACCGCGGCCTGCCGGCGGGTACGCGCTTCGAGTCGGAGCAGGGGTGGGGCGAGCCCGCGCGCCGTTCTCCGAGCGACCATGAGTCCGGCCGCACCTATGCGACCGCGGGCGTGGGCACCGGCAATGCCCTGGAGGGGGCCGCCGGCGCCAGCCATGGCGCGCGCGGGGGATGGTCGACGGGCGCCGCCCGCACCACGGGCACCTGGCAGGAGGGCGATGCCCGCTCCGGCGCCGGCAACCGGCAACCGGAAGGCACCGCGCGCACGTACGGCGAGGGCAACTGGGGATCCGACGAGACCAGGCGGTCGACCCGGAGGTACTGAGACCGCTCGGCTGGGCGGGGGCCCGCAGGGCACCGCCCAGCCTGTCTTCAGCCCGCGGAGGCCAACAGCGCCACCCCCACGATGATGATGGCAATGGCCAGACCCTGGCGCAGGCCAAGCCGCTCCCCAAGGAACAGCCAGGACATGACGGCGACCAACACGTAGCCCAGGCTGACCAGCGGGTAGGAGGTGTTCAGCGGGGCGGTGCTGAGCACGCGGACCCACAGCAGCATACTGGACAGGAAACAGACCACGCCGATCAGGAGAAACGGGTTGACGGCCATCCGCAAGAGCGTGCCCCCCGCCTGCGGACCAAACAGGGAGATGTGCCCCAGGTTGCGGGCGGCAATCTTCAGCAGAAATTGCCCCACCGACCCGATCGCGATGGACACCAGGGCGGTCGGCAGCCAGAGTGGCATGGACATCCTCTCCCGCGAGCCAGCCTTCACACCGTCTGCGGCAGCCCCAGCGCCGTGCGGAGTTCGGCCTCCGTTCCTACCGCCCCGACCCCTTCTGCGTAACGCTTGGCCGGATCCCAGAGGACCGCCTCCATCCCGAGCGCCCGGGCGGGCGCAAGATCACATACGGGATCATTCCCCACATACCACGCCTCGCTCGGGGCAATCCCGGCGACAGCGAGCGCCCAATGGAAGATGCCCGGATCGGGTTTGGCGCACCGCAGCGGGCCCGAGCACGCCAACACCTCGAACCTGCCGAGGCCCAGGTCCTGAAGGAACGCCTCCAGGGACGGCGGCCAATTGGAGATGATCCCCACCGGCCGTCCCGCCCGCCGCAACGCTTGCAGGACCCGCGTGGTCTCCGGTACGGGCCGGTACCACCGCGCGTATCCGGCGCAACCGTCGGACAGGGCCCGCACCCGGGCCTCCGTCGGACCGGCCGACGTCCGGGAGAGCGCCGCGGTGGCGAGCGCACGCCAAAGGCTGCGTTCCCCGGCCGCCGTCGCCGGCGCGTAGCAGCCGGTGGCGTAGGCGTGTCCCATCGCCGCCAGCGCCGATGCCATCTCGGCGGGCGTCCCACCGAGGTCCAGTTCCCGCCACAAATCGATCAACTGCAGCGCTGGATCGGCGGAGCGCTCCACCAGTGTATCGCCAACGTCAAAAAACACCATCAATAAAGCGGCGCTGCGGCCTCGCAGCGCCCCACCCCCCGCGTGGTCGACTCGGCGGTGGCGCGAAGAGCTGTGCTCCGGTGCGGCCGCGCCCCGCGGACCCGGCACCCTGGCCCCAACTGCGCATTCCGGACCTCCGGCCAGGCTCCTGCCGGCCTGGGCGGGGATAGATTGCGGCCGGAGGGATGTTCGCATGGTAGAGATGGTCCCCGTCCCGGTCGGCGACCGTTGGGCCATGGGCGTGACGGTCGATCTGCCCCGGACCCGCCTGGTCGTGGCCGCGGTTCCTTCCGGATACATCATGTGCGGGGCGCTGGACGTCGAACTGCTCGATCGGCTGCTGGGACACCGACAAGTCGTGGCCGGCCGGGCCCTGGGGGTACGAAGCCTGCAGGACCTCCTGCGCCAACCCCTGGAGTCCGTGACGGCGGCGGCGGCGGCGCTCGGCCTGGAGCCCGGCATGACCGGAGAGGCGGCGCTGGCGATACTGCTGCAGGCCAGCCCCCCAAATCCGACCGTGTGATCAGCCGAGGTCGCCCTGCCACCCCCCGCTGACGGCGATGACGGCGCCGTTGATGAACGAACTCTCCCGCCGGCACACAAACAGGACCGCGTCCACCACGTCGGCGCTGGTGCCGGGGCGCCCGACGGGGTTCCCGGGATCCCGGCGGCCAAGGGCCTCCGCGCGGGGGAGGTCGCGGTCCTCGATCACGCCCGGGGACACGACGTTGAAGGTGATGCCCCCGCGCGCTTCCTCCAGCGCGAAACTCCTGGTGAGCGACACGACCGCTGATTTGCCGGCCAGGTGCGGGCCCTGCCGAAGCCCCCCGAGGGCGCTCTCCGCGCCCATGGCACCGAGGTTGACCACGCGGCCCCATCCCGCCTGACGCAGGTGCGGCAGCGCAGCCATCGTGGCGTGAAAGGTCGCCCCGACCGTCCCGGCCATGATGCGTTCGAACTCTGCCACCGAGTGCTTGCTGAGGCGTTTGGACGCAAATTCGCCCACGTTGTTCACGAGGATCTCCAGCCCGCCGAGGGCTGAGGCCGCTTGGTCCACCAGTGCCCGACAGGCTTGGTGCTGGGCGCAGTCCGCCCCGAGGGAGACGGCGCGCACGCCCCAGGCGCGCGCCTCCTCGGCGGCGGAGTCCCCCGCCTGGGGATGGGTGTGGTAGTTGATGGCCACATCGGCCCCCTGCCGTGCGAAGGCCAGCGCAATCTGCCGGCCGATACCGCCGGAACTTCCGGTCACCAGTACGCGACAGCCCGCAAACCCGCCGCTGGCCATCACTCTCATCGCGCGCCGGGGGAACCCCCTGGCTTCTGCCGTGGGCAGGAGCCGCGCGCCCCTCCCTTCGGGATCGTCTACCGCGCTGCCTACCGGGGCACCCCGCCCCGTATTCGATGGACGCCCCGCGTTGGGGCGTGGTTCGGCGCACGCACCGACAAGCCTTCCACCACACTGGCACACTGGCCACGCAGGTCACGCAGGTCACGCAGGTGGCAGATCGGATGGACCAGGCACCTGGGGCATAGAGATTTGATACCCGCGGGGCGGGTGAGGGGGTTGAGTGCGGTGCGCGAGGTGGGCCCTGGGGCCGGTGAGACCCGTGTCGATATTGTGGCGGAGACGATGGGCAACTGCGCCCCAGATGTGCAGCGGCAGTTGCGCACCATGGCGCGGGCACTGCGCGCCGGACTCCGCGCCGCTGGTCTGGACGCTCGCGTGGCGGGAGACAGCGACGGTTCCGACCAGAGAGTCACCACGTCCCTGACCCTCGCGCTGCGCGCGGGTCGATATCCCGGCGCCCCACGGCAGCCGTCCGTGCTGTACCCCGTGGTGCCGCGGCGGGAAAGCCGGAACGCGGCCGCACGCGTGCGCAACGCCTTGCAGGGCGCGACGCAGGCGCCCTGGCCGACCGTACTCTTCCGGGGGGCACTGTGCGTGACCGCCGGGGAAGGGGAGAGTACACCGGTCCCGGCCATCGCCGTGTACCTCGGAGAGGACCTCGCGCTGCCCCTCGATCATCAGGAGGCGGTCGTACACGGCATCGCGCGGGCTCTGGTCGCGCACCTGGGCCCCGACCAAGGCCCCGCAGCGCCCGCGGCTGCGGAGGCGCCAGAGTCGCCGTCGACCCAGCTCCCCCGCTCAGCGCCGGGGGACCTGCCCCTCCCGGTCGGCGGCGCGACCGCCCAAGCCCCGGAGCCGGTGTTCGGCACAACCGACGGGGGGACCCGAACCGAGGACTGCGCCCCGGCCCCCCCACCCAGCGCAGGCGCCGCGCACACCCTCCAGAGTGCCCAGCCCTCGGCCGCCGCCCCCCGGCCCGAGACCGCGGAGATCGCACCGGCACCGTCCGACGATATCGCCGAACCGGAGTCCCCGGCTCCCGAGGCGCCTCCCGCAGCGGAACCTTGGTCGGCCACCCCGGCGGAGCGGGATGGCGACGTCGCGGCCGACACCGTGGAGACGGAGGCCGCCGCAGAGCCCGCGAACAGCGCCGGCCGCTTCAGCGCGATCGCCCAGTCGACGCCGGCCGTCGACGCCGCCCCGGAGTCCACATCCGTGATCCGCGACGAACAGGCCGAGACCGCCCCGGACAGCACGGCGCTGACGCCTCCAACGCCCGCGCTGGAACGCGGTGGCGGCACCACGGGAGCGGACGCCCTCGCTCCCGTGGTTGCCCCCGCATGGCCCCTGTCGCGGACCACCCCAATGGAGATCTCCACCATCCGCTCCCCGCAGGCACCACATGACGCCGTCACGGCCGACACCCTGCAGACGCCGGCGGCCGACCCGCTGGGCGGTGTGGACGCCCCACAGCCAGCCCCCCAGAACACGGAGGCTGAGCCTGCACCGGAGGTGGCGGCCGAGTCCCAGGACGCCACCGCCCAGCCCACCGCCATCGCCCCCTTGCCGCCCGCCGTCGACGCCGCCCCCGCATCCGCGTCCGTCACCCTCGACGAGCGGGCCGACAGCGCCGCAGACAGCACGGCTGCGCTGCCGCCGCGCGCTGAGCCCGCGCCCGAAGGCGTTGCTCCCGCCGTCCCGGCGGAGCAGGATGGCGACCTCGTGGCCGACACGACGGAGTCGGCATCCGGTGTCGCGCTGGCGACCACGGACGCGCCCGAAGGCGCCAGCCGCCAGGCGACGGCGGGCGATCTGTCCCCGCCCGCCATCGCCGCCTCGCCGTCGTCCGTGCTCCCCGACGAGCAGGCCGACAGCACGGCTCCGGCACCTGCGCCTCAGGCGCCCGAACACGGAGACGCTGGCGCGACAACCGACGCCCTCGCTCCCGAGGCCCCCCCGGCGGCGGACGCGTCGCTGGCCGCCCCTGCGGACATCCCCACTGCTCCCACGTTGCGCGCCGACGATACACTGCGTGCCGCCACCCCCCCCGCAACGGGACCCATCCTGCTGGTCGATGGCGCCGTTGGGCCGCTGGGAGCCCCCGAGCCTGCCGGCACGGACGCGACCCACGCGCCGCCTGCGCCGGATCGGGCCTTCGAACCGGAGGACGCTGTCGATGCGCCGGCCGCGGCGGTGCTGGCTGGACCCGCATCCCCCGGACTGCCCGCAGCGGTGACGGTCGACGGCCTCGACGTCTCGGCCACACCGCCCGGGACCGGGGGTGCCCCCCCCGCACCCTCCGGCGGCACTGCGGCGGACACGTCGTCGGCCGCCCCCGGGGAGTCCGCCACCCGTCCCGCCGTTGGCGGCAACGCACCGGCGCAGGGCACCGCTGGCGCCCACAGCACAGACGCGGCCCCCCTCGTCCCGGTAGCGGCTCCCCCAGGGTCTCCGCACGGCCCCCGGCACGCTGAGACCCAAGCAAGCCTGGCGTCTGCGGATGTCGCACCCGCACCGGAGGACGGAGTCGATACGGATCCGGGCCTATCCGGACCCGCACCCGACGGACGGCCCACGCCGACCCCCCTGACCGTCGACGGACCGGTGGGCATCGCCGCCGCCGTCGCCGGCACGCCGTCCGCCACCGACGATGCGTCGCCCGCACCCGCCCACGGCAGCGCGGAACGCGATGTCCTGGCTCCGGAGGCCTCCACCGCGGCGCAGCCCTCCCCGGCCGTTCCCGGGGGGACCCTCCCCTTCGCCACACCGGGTGCCGCCCAGACCGGCTCCGTCGCGCCCGCGGCCCCCTCCTCTCCGGCTGTCGCGGCGGACACCGACGCGGCGATGGACATTCCCGCCCCGGTTGGTCCTTCGGAACCCGCACCGGGGGCCTCGCCCACGCCCCTGAACGCCAACGAACGGCAGGAGGGGGGACCCGGCGCCGGAACCCCCGCTGCCCCCTCGGGGGACCCGGCGCTGATCGCGACAGAGGCATACGATTCCGCGAACGGCACGCACCCGGGCGTCACGGCCACCGATGCCTCCTCCTGGACGGGCGAGCCCGGCGAGGGCACAGAGGAACCCCTCGTCTTTGCCGAGCTGTCCCCCGCCCGGGCCATGTCCTCAGCACAACCCGCCGCGCTCCCCCCGTCCCCGATGCCACCATCGCCCCAAGCCCGTGACGGAAACCCACGGGATGCGGAGGCGGTGGTGGCGCCAGGAGGCGCGCACGACGCCTCTCCCGACTCGCTGGACAGCTCCGTTCCGCCCGGCGGCGGCGCAGACCGCCTTGATCCCGCGGTGGGCGACGCCCTGCCCGCTGTCGACGGCGGGGCTTCTACCGACCGCGACCATTCCGCGGCGGGGCCGGCCGGGACCCCGCCGGGTCCCGCCGACGTCCAACCCGCGCCCCCCGCCCGCGGAGGCGCCGCGGTGTCCCATCCCCCCGTACAACCCGCCCACCGTGTCGCCCGCGCCGGCCGGGAGACCGAAGCGGCGGCACCCCGGCCGGCCGCACCGCATCCGGGCCGTGGACCGGCGACGCGCGCCGCGACGGTGCGGGGCAGCGTCGGCACGACCGTGAAGGCCGTGACCCGGGTGGAGGCCCCACCCACGCCCCAGCGGCCGTCTCGGGCCGCCAAGGTGGGTGGCGGCGCCGCGGGCACCGGTAAATCGACGAGCGCACGGTCCCAGGGGGGGCGGAACGGCGCCGGAACGCAGGAGCAAAAATCCGGCAAGGAACGTAGCGTGAAGTCGACGGAGTGCCCAGGTCCCGGCCATCCGGAGGGTGGAGGCCCGCGGTAAGGCCTGCCGGGACCCACGGTCCGCAAAGGGGTGATCCCATTGGCCCAGAGCAGCCGATCCGACCCAGGCCCCGCCCGTCCCGGGGCCAGGCGTACCCTGCGGGTCCAGTACGTACCGGCGGGCGCGAACCTTGCCCCGACGCCGCGACGGCGCCCGGTGCCGGCGTGCCTGCTCCCCCCAGGAGCGGACCCAGCGCGGCTGGTGGTCTTCCGGGCGAACCCGGTGTCGGAGACAGCCTCCGGTTCCGGACCGGGCGCCGCGGCCGATGCGGTGCCGGTCACGGTCTTCCGCCCCGCGCCCGCGTTCCTGCCGCCGGCCGGCATCAGTCGGCCCCGGCCTCAGTCCACCCGTCGTTCGGCGCCGGCCCAGTTGGTCGCGTTCCGCTGCATGCAGTGACCAGAGGGACGCGGCGCAAGCCCCCGGCTTTAGCCGTGGGGAGGAGGTCAACACTGCGCTGCCTCCAGCCCCGACGGCCCGGAGCGCCGCCGCCTCTGCTCCCCACCACGGCCCGTGGCCCCCGACCTGGCGATCAGGCAAAACTATCGCCGAGGTCGGGGCCGCGGCAGGAATCGTTCTCGCAGCGGCCGAAGGCTGAGATTTCTCAGCAGCACGGTCAGCGGCAGAGCCCGACCGTCGGGGGTGGCGGCATGTTGGTGGAGGTCCCTGCATCGATCTGGCGCGAGTATGACGTGCGCGGGGTTGCCGGCTCCGAACTGACGTCGCCCCTGGCGCGCCTTCTCGGGTACGCCTTTGCCGAGTTGGCGCGCGGGCGGGGCTTCTCCCATGTCCTGGTGGGCCGCGACAACCGCCTGTCTTCACCGGAGCTCGCCCAGGCGGTCCGCGATGGCGTGACCGCCTGCGGCCTGGACGTCACCGACATCGGCGAGGTGACCACGCCGGTCTTCTACTTCGCCCGCCTCCACCTGGGCGTGGAGCCGGGGATCATGGTGACGGCATCCCACAACCCCGGAAGCGAGAACGGCTTCAAATTGGCCTTGGGGCGGGGCACCCTGGTCGGCCAGGAGATCACGGACCTCGGCCGCCGGGTCGCGGCGCTGGCCGCCGCCGGAGGCGCCCCCGAGGCCGTGGGCGGCCGGTGCGTGGAACGCGACGTGTTGCCGGCCTACTTCGCGGATATGGAACAGCGCATCCATCTGCGCCGTCCGCTGCATGTCGTCGTGGACTGCGGCAACGGCACCGCCTCGCCCATCGCGCCGGAGGTGTTCCGGCGGCTGGGATGCCGGGTCAGCGAACTCTATTGCCTGTCCGACCCGACCTTCCCCAACCATCACCCCGATCCCGTCCGGCCCGAGAACCTGCGCGACCTGATCTCCGAGGTCCGGCGGCTGGGCGCCGACATCGGCATCGGGATCGACGGCGACGGGGACCGCATCGGCGCGGTCGCCGACGACGGGCGCATCCTCTGGGGCGACGAACTCATGATGCTGTTCTGGCGTGAGCTCCTGCCCCAGCACCCGGGCGGCCCCGTGCTGGTGGAGGTGAAGTGCTCGCAGGCGCTCTGGGACGACACCCTGGCGCATGGCGGCCAGCCCTTCTTCCATCGCACGGGCCACTCGCACATCAAGGCCACCCTGTATGCCCGCGACCTCCCATTTGCCGGCGAACTCTCCGGCCACCTCTTCTTCAACGACGAGTTCCCTGGATACGACGACGCCGTCTACGCGGCGGCGCGCCTGCTGCGGCTTGTCGCGCAGCAGGATCGTCCCCTATCGGCCCTGGCCGCCGATCTGCCCCGCTACCCAAGCACCCCCGAGGTGCGGGTGGCGTGCGCCGACGACGTCAAGTTCCAGGTGGTGGCCGAACTCCAGGAAGCGTTCGCCGCCCGGTACCCGGTCATCACGGCCGACGGCGTGCGGGTCCTGTTCCCGGATGGGTGGGGTCTCATCCGCGCCAGCAACACCCAGCCCGTGCTCGTCCTGCGCTGCGAGGGTCGCACCCCCGACGCCCTGCGGCGGAACTGCGCCATACTGGAGACGGCGCTGCGCGCCCGGCCCGAGGTCGGGCGGGTCAACTGGGAATAGCGCGCGAGCAAGGATCGCGGGGGGGGGTCGGGGTGTCAGGCGCGCCCAATCGCGTTCACCGGCATTTCACGGCCAGCGCCTTCGTCACCGCCCATCAGCGGGTGCTGCTGCTGCTGCATGCCACCAAGGCGCTCTGGCTCCCGCCGGGGGGGCATGTCGAGCTGGATGAGAACCCGGCGGCGGCCGCCGTCCGCGAGGTGCGGGAGGAGACCGGCCTGGCCGTGCGCATCACGTCGCCGCTGGCCCCCGCCGGGTGCCAGCAGTCCGCCCCGCGCCCCGAGGCCATGTTGGAGGTCGAGGTGGGCCCCGGGCACATCCACATCGACCTGGTGTTCTTCGCCACGCCGCTGCCCGGGGTGGATCCGGAGGACCTCCAGGCGAACGAGGAGGCCGTGGCGCTGCGCTGGTGGAGCGCCTCCGACCTGCGCGCCGCCAGCGACGACGACGCGCTGCCCGCCGATGTGCTGATCATGGCGATGCAGGCCCTGGCCCAGGCCGAACGCTGATCGGCGCACCCCCACCGGCGGGTCAAGCCCCTGAGCCGTCGCGGCATCCCATCGACACGAAGCCCAGATTTTCGCCAGGATTCCTGTGCACCATTCTGTGGGCAATCCCCGGGCGGCCTTTCGAGAAAATCCGCGTCGCGCCGTCGCGTCGGACTTTGCGCCGCGCGCGCCCCCTGTGCATTACCTCCGTGCGGCGTTCGACACGCCGTGGCGCCGCCTACGCCCCGTGGACATGGGCCCGCGGGTCCCACGCGGCCCGCCGGACCTCGGCGCAGCGACCCGCCACCGGATACATCTTCCCGGGATTGGCCAGGTCCGGGGCGTCGAAGACATCGTGCACCCCCCGCTGCGCGTCCATGTCGGTCTCGTCGAACGCGTAATACAGGTCGTCCCGCTTCTCCAGGCCGATGCCGTGCTCGCCGCTGACGGCCCCGCCCGCGGCGACACACGCCGCCAGGATGGCCGACCCGGCATACTGCACCCGCTCCTCCTCACCGTCCACCCGGGGGTCGTAGGCCAAAAGGGGGTGCAGGTTGCCGTCGCCGGCGTGGAAGACGTTGGCGGACCAGATGCGGGCGTCCTGGCTGATCTCGGAGACCTGGCCGAGGACCATCGTCAGCGCGGTGCGCGGGATCACGCCGTCGGCGACGTAGTAGGACGGCGCCATCTGCCCCATGGCCGCAAAGGCCGCCTTGCGGTTGTTCCACCACTGGTGCCGTTCGTCCTCGCTCCGCGCCGGACGGACCTCCAGCACCCCGGAGCGACGGCACACATCCATGGCGGCGGCGACATGGTCGTCTAGCCCGTGCCCGATCCCGTCGAACTCGAACAGCAACACGGCGCCCACCTCGGCGGGGTAGCCGACGGGATACGCGCCGCGCTCGACGGCGGTCATGGCGTTGCGGTCCATCATTTCCAGGGCCGCGGGCAGGACACCGGCCGCGGTGATCCCCTCGACCGCCGCCGCAGCCCCATCCACCCCCGCAAACATGGCCATCGCGGTCCGCACCGCGCCGGTGCGGGGCAGCAGACGGACCAGGGCGGCCGTGACCACGCCCAGCGTGCCCTCGGAGCCGCAGACCACGCCGGTCAGGTCGTAGGCCTGGCAGGGCGGTCCCAGCCGGCCGGTACGGACCACCGAGCCGTCCGGTAGCACGACCTCCAGCCCCAGCACGTGGTTGGTCGTGACGCCGTACTTGAGGCAGTGCGCCCCCCCGGCGTTCTCCGCCACGTTGCCCCCGATGGTGCAGGCGCTCTGGCTGGACGGATCCGGTGCGTAATACAGTCCCCAGGGCTCCACGAATCGGGACAGGTGGGCGTTGACGACCCCCGACTCCACCAGGGCTGTCCGCCCCACGGGATCGACGGCGCGCACGCGTCGCATCCGGGCCAGGCTGAGCACCACCTGCCCGTCTCCGGGCGTCGCCCCTCCGGAAAGCCCCGTTCCAGCCCCCCGTGGTACGAACCCCACACCCGCCTGGCGGCAGGCCCGCACGACCGCCGCCACCTGGTCGGTGTCCGCCGGGCAGACCGCGCAGAGGGGACGGCCGCGAAACATCCGGTTCGCGTCGCAAGCGTAGGGCAGCAACTCGGCCCGGCCGCGCAACAGGTAGCGGTGGCCGACGATGCGTTCCAACTCCTCCAGCAGCCCGGCCGTGCCCTCGCTCACGCTGCCCCGCCCCCGTATACCTCGGCCAGGAACTGGCCGAGCGAAAGGACGCGCACCGTCAGGCCGGCGCGCGCGATCCCCGTCCGCACCTGCAGCGCGCACCCCGCGTTGCAGGTCACGACCCAGTCGGCGCCGCTGTCCTTGACGTTCTCGATCTTGCGCTCCAGCACGCGGCCGGCCAACTCCGGCTCAAGGAGGTTATATACCCCGGCGCTGCCGCAGCAGGAGTCCGCCTCGGGCAGTTCGATGAACTCCACGCCGGGGACGTCCCGGAGCAACCGCCGGGGCTGGGCGCGCACGCCCTGCGCATGCGCGAGGTGGCACGGGTCATGATAGGTGACCCGCACCGGCGCCCCCGGAGGCGGCATCGCCTCCGGGAACCGCGGGTCCTCGGCCAGGAACTCCGAGAAGTCCCGCGCCCGGGCGGCCAGCGCCGCCGCCTCAGCGGCCAGCGGGCTGTCGGCGAGCAGGCGGCCGTAATCCTTCAGCACCGCGCTGCACCCGCCCGAACCCACGATCACGGGGCGCTGACTGTCGCCGAAGGCCCGGATGTTCGCCGCGGCGAGTTCCACGACATCGCCATGGCGACCGGTGTGCTGGTGCAGCGCGCCACAGCACCCCTGGCTCTGGACGACGTGCACGTCGTAGCCGCACACCGAGAGGACGCGGGCGATCGCCACGTTGTCCTCGCCGAAGACCGCGTCCTGGACGCACCCCAGAAACAGGTCGACCGCGCCCCGGCGCTCCCGGGCGGTCGGCGTGAAGGCCGGGAGCCTTCCGCGCGCCGGTGCCTGGCGCGGGCGGGGCAGGCCGGCGAGCACAGCGCCCACGCCGGGGGACACCACCCGCCCTAGGCCCGCCAGGCGCGGCGCGAGCCGGACGCCCCAGGCGAGAAGCCGGGGGTGGCGCAGGAGGCGCCCCAGGCCGAAATGCACCATGCGCCACCCGGCCGAGAACGCGGCCCCCTCACCGTCCGCAGCGCCGGACGCGGCGGTCCAGGGGCGTCGCGCGGGGAGTCGGGCGACCGCAGCCTCCAGGAGTTCATGGTAGCGGACCCCGGAAGGGCATGCGCTCTCGCAGGCGCGGCAGTCCAGGCAGCGGTCCAGGTGCAGCGAGAGTTCGGGGTCCTGCAGGCCGACCGACCCGGCGCGCGCCCCGGCGATGATGTCGATGCGCCCGCGCGGGGAGTCGGCCTCCTCGCCCAGGACGCGGTATGTGGGGCAGACTGGAAGACAGAAACCGCAGTGCACGCACACCTCGAGTTGGCGCGCGGCGGACGGACCCAATTGCAGACCGCTTGTCTCTCCCGGAGCCGGCTGGGCGCTCATCGCTCCGCTCCCCTGTGCCGTCATGCCGGCAGCATCCGTCCGGGCGCGAGGATGCCGGACGGGTCGAACCGTCGCTTGATCCCCGCCAGGAGCGGGGTCAACGCCCCCGTGTCGCCGAACGGGGGAAAGTCCAGCGGGAGGGGATCGGGCGCCTGGACCAGGATGGCCCGCCCTCCCGCCGCTTCGGCCGCGCCGCGCAGGGCCCGGAGGGCATCCTCGGACCCGGCGGCCAGGGCGCACCACAGCGTGCCGAGTCCTGGCCAGGCCAGGCAGCGGCGGCATTCCGGCCGGGCCACCACCTGCCCGTACAACTCCTCCAGCGCGCCGTCGGACACCTCGCAGCGCAACAGGGCCCACGCCGCAAACGGCGCCGGCTCGTGGGCCGCGGCCCAGGCGTCTTCGGTGGCGGCCGCGGGCAACAGGTCGCCGGTGCCCACCAGGTCCCCCAGGCGCGGCAACTGCGCCTGCAACTCGCGGTCGACACCCTCCAGCGCGACCGAGACCACCGGAGACTCACCCCGCCAATCCAGGGCCAGGCCCACGGGCTGAAACTCGGGGTCCAGCATGGCGCGCACGGCCTTCCAGGCGGCGGCCGCGTCCGAGGCGCGCGCGGCCCACAGCGCCCGGGCGGGCGCCAGCGGCCGCAGGCGCAGCGACACCTCGGTCAGGACCCCCAACGTGCCGAAGCTCCCGACAAAGAGCTTGCCGATGTCCAGACCGCTCACGTTCTTGACGACGTGCCCCCCCGTATTGAAGGCCTGGCCCCGGCCGTCCACGACGCGCAGCCCGAGCACGATGTCGCGTGGAGCCCCCCAGGCCAGACGCTCCGGCCCCCATGCATCCCCGCCCACGGTCCCCCCGATGGTGGCCAGGGTGCCCCCGGGCGGTCGCAGGGCCAGGTGCTGCCCGTGCGCGCGCAGCGCCCGGTTCAGCGACTGCAGGCCCCCCCCCGGACGCACGCGGATGGTCAGGTCCCCGGGCGCATGGGAGACGACCCCGGATAGGCCGCGGGCATCCAGGACAATCGCCGGTCCCCGCGCCACGGGGGCGCCGCTCCGGTCCAGGGTCCCCGCGCCGCGCACCACCACGGTCCATCCCTCGGCGGCCGCCGTGCCGAGCACCGCGGCCACCCCCGCCTCGTCGCGCGGGCGGATGGCGCATACCGGGGCGGGCCCTGCCACGCCATACCCGGCCGGCACACCCGGCACCACGTCCCCGCCGGCTCCGGCCCTGCGGAGTCCCTCCGTGAGGGCCGCAGCCACGGCCGTGCTTGTCTCCATGCCTTCCCTCCCCGTCGCGCGCCGGGAACCTACGGAGTGGGGTCCCCTTCTCCGTCCCGCGCGACCGGCTTGGCAGGCCTGCAGGCGCGCCACCACGCCGGTGCGCAGACCAGCAGGCTCATGGTGGCGGCACCCAGCAGCACACCCGCGACCTGGTACAACAACGTGTAGATGTGCGGATGACCGGCCTGCCAGAGCCAGATCCCGCCGATGGCCGCCGCCACGACAAACGTGACGAGCGCGGTACCACCGGGACCGCCCTGGCCGGACTCCCCTTCCTGCACCGCCCCATCCCTCCAAAACGCGCCCCGAGGTCGCAGGGCGCCCGTCCCGGGCACCCGCGCCGCGCGCCGGACCTCCCGCGGTCCGCGGTGACGCGCCAACGACTGTCCGAGGCTGTTTGACCCATTCTACTCTAGGAGCCGTGGCGGGAGGGCGGACGGGTCTGTTCCAGCCAGGCCGGCGCGAGCTGGCGGCCCTCCTTGCCCAGCACGACGCGTGTCAGCCGCAGCGCCAACGCGTCCTCCGGGGTGACGACGATCTCGCCGTACCCCACGACCCGGCCGCCGATCGCCAGGATCGCGCGCTCGCCCACATCGGTCTGGAGCGGCAGGAGGGTGCCGGGGCGCAGCGCAGCCAGTTCGCGCAGCGGGTACAGCCCGCCCCCGACGTACACCGCGGCCTGGACCTCCAGCGCCTCCAACTGCACGCGGCCGCCGGCCGGCTCGCTCGAGGGCGCGGTGGCTTCCGCTGGCGCCAGCGCGGCCTCGAGCCGCCCCACCAGGGGCGCCTCCATGGCCAGGCAGAGAGGCAGGGCGCCGTGCGCGCCCACCGCCTCGTAGGGAAGCAGGAGCGCGTCCTCGGGCAGTGCCGTTTCCACGGGCAGGGTGGTCCAACCCTCCAGCGCGGGTACCTCGGACTGCAAGGCCCGCAGGAGGGCCTCCGCGACCTCCTGGAAGCCCTGCGCGGCGTCGTCCCACAGCATCCATAACCGTCCGTCCAGGGGCGGGCCCAGGCGCACCACGCGCGTGGTGGCTCTCCCGCCCCACACCGTGACGGCTCGCGCCAACTCGCCGGTCACGCCATACCCGCGCCAGGCGGCGGCCACGGCGGCGTCCAACACGGCCCCCGCCAGCGGACCGAGTCGTTCCCATGCCGCGCCCTGTGTGGGGGCATCCTCCTCGGGACCGGCGCCCACATCGCGCTGCACCTGGCGGACCGATTCCAGGAGCGCTTCGATATTGTCCGGCGGGTCCACCGGATCGGCCATCCCCACACCCCCGTCCAAACGGTTGTGCATTCGTGCCATTCCTGGCAAAACCTTTTGGAGCGGCGCCGGGCATTGCCCGCCCGGGGGCGGCGCACCATGCACGCCGGAGGGATCGGCAGTTTGCCGCAGATCGTCATCGCCGGCGCCGGCTACGCCGGCCTGGCCGCCTACCTGGCGCTGCGTCCGGCCGCGGACCGCGGGGAGATCGAACTGACTGTCGTCAACGGCGACGACCGGCACCTGCTCCTGCCGGAACTCCCGCTCTATTTGGCGGGCGAGGAGGGCGCGGGCACGATCAGCCTGGACCTCCACCGGCTGGTCCGGCCCCCGGCGCGCCTCGTGATCGGCCACGTGGAGTCACTGCAACTCCAACCGCCAGGCGTCGTCTGTAGCGACGGTCCGGAACACCTGGCGGGCGACGGCGTGCTGGTGGCGCTCGGTTCGGTGGCGGACGACTTCGGTGTCCCCGGTGTCCGGGAGCATGCCACCGCCATCGGGCACTGGGAGGACATGCTGGCCCTCCGGGCCCAACTCCTGGACGATCTGGCCCGCCGGGCCACGGCCAGCGTCGCCGTGGTGGGCGGCGGCTTCACAGGCGTGGAAATCGCCACCGAACTGGCGGAGCGGGCACGTGCCAACCACTCCGGCCTGACGGTGGAACTGCTGGCGCCCCACATCCTCCCCGCCCTCCCCCAGGAGGCCCAGAACACGGCGATCGCGGCGCTGCGCCACCTGGGGGTGCGCTGGCACCGCGCGCACGCCACGCGCGTGGAGGAGGGGCACGTCCTGCTGGAGGGCGGCGGTCGCGTGGAGGCGGCATCCATCATCTGGGCGGCCGGCGTCCGTGCCAACCCGGTGGTCGCCCACTCGGGACTCCACGTGGACCGGCATGGACGGGCCGTGACCGATGACCACCTCCGGGCGGCGGACCACGTCTTCGTCTGCGGGGACTGCGCCGCCCTGGCCGACCCCGACACGGGCCGGACGGTGCCCCCCACCGCCCAGGCGGCCCTGCAGGCCGGCCCCGTCGCCGCCCTCAACCTGCTGGCGGACCTGCGCGGCGGGGAGATGCACGCCTTCGCGCCGAAGGAGCGCGGCCTGCTGGTCTCGCTCGGCCGGGGCCAGGCGACCGGCCGCATCGCCGGCCGCTCGGTCGAAGGGGGGGAGGTGGCCCCATAGGCTGTAACTTAGCGAAGGACTAGCGCGCAGGCTGCTGTGTGGGCCTGGCGGCGCTGGTCCTTTCGCTTTCGGAGGGGCTGGTAGACGTGG
>JAJZWQ010000196.1 GCA_021846605.1 Bacillota bacterium
GACGGCCAGGAAGGTCAGGAGGATGATCGGGACGTTGATCAGGAACACAGCCCCCCACCAGAAGCGGGTGAGCAGCCAGCCCCCCAGGATCGGACCCAGCGGATAGGCCAGCATGGTCCCGACCATCACGACGGCGATGGCCTTTGGCCGCTCGGCGTCGGTGAAGAGCACGGGCAGCACCGCCAGGGAGAGCGGCACGAGGAAGGCGGCTCCCAGGCCCAGCGCGACCCGGGCTCCGATCAGCAGGCCAGCCGTCGGTGCGTAGGCGCAGGCCAAGGATCCCAGCCCGAAGACGGCGAGGGCGACAAGCAGCATGCGCTTGCGCCCCAGGCGGTCGCCTAGGAGCCCGGCGGGCAGCAGCGCCGCCGCGAGCACCAGGCTGTATGCGTCGACAAACCACTGGAGTTGGCCGGTGGACGCGTGCAGCGCGACCGATAGCGTCGGCAGCGCAAGGTTCAGCACCGTGAGGTCCAGCCCGACGACGACCCCGATCAGCGCGAGGGCACCCAGGGCCCACCAGCGGCGGTTGCCGGCTTGCAGCACGATCGAGCCTCCCTGCGGCGCAGCCCGCGGCCACAAGCAAAGCGCTGTATGATAGATACTGTCAATAGACAGCGTGTTGCACGTTGCGGGGGCTGTCCTCGCACGGCGCGCCTGCGACGCCGTGATCCCGGGGCTGTGGGGTGCGCCCCGCCGCCAAGGCACGACGATGGCGGCGATCACGCATGACCGCAAGCTCCCCGCATGCCAACCGAGGTGGATGTCCGGGCCGGCCGCATCGTCGTGGACACGGCCGGGGCAGCCGTGGACCCGGTGGCGAACCGTCCCGTACCCGTGCCGGCCCGGCGACCGACCAAGACCCGCCTCGCGCATGCCCCCTAGCCCGCCGGCCCGGTGCAGGGGCGCGCTTGCGTGTGCAGCTTCGGTCCTGTGGGCGCCGGCCGCGGCTCCCGACCGGGAGGGGCGGCCCGAGGGGCTTCGCGGCCGGCATCCCCGGCGCCGCCGCAGGCGGAAGGCGCGCGCGCCTTCAGGTCGCCAGTGCGCAAAGGAGGAGGGCGCCCTCGCGGGGCCACTGCCGGTCGGGCGCTGGACTTGAAAAGCTTCGCGCGAAGTGTGTAAAGTAGAGATAACAGGATCGGTGAAGTTGGGGGCCGCCCATGAACCGGATAGAACTCGACGAACTGCTCCTTGATCTGCGCCGCCGCGGCAGCGAACTGGACGACGTGGAGGTGAAGGCCGCCCGCGGCGGCTCCCCCAAGGACCTTTTCACCTCCATCTGCGCATTGGCGAACCGTCGTGGTGGCGGGCTCCTCGTCTGTGGTGTCGACGACGCGACATATGCGGTCGTTGGCGTCGGCGAACCAGATCGCCTTCAGCGGGACATCGCCGAGGCTGCCTCGCTCCTGGAACCGCCTGTGCGGCTGACGTTTTCCAGCCACATCATCGACGGGCAGATTGTGCTCTGCGCGGAGATCCCAGAGGTGGAACCTGCTTTCCGCCCTTGCTACTACCGCCAACGGGGACCTTACCACGGGGCCTACATCCGCGTAGGCGACGGAGATCGCCTGATGACGGAGTACGAAGTCTATCTGGAGTTAAGCGCCCGTGCCCAACCGGTCGAGGACCTCAGGCCGGTCGAGGGCGCAACGCTGGCGGACCTGGACGAGCAGCGCGTGGATCTTTTTCTCGGTGCACTCAGGCTCAAACGGCCGGCGCTCGCGCAGCTGGCGGATGACCGGCTTGCCCTGCTGCGTGCGCTGAATGTCGTGACGCGAGAGGAAATCTGTCGGCCCACGCTGGCGGGGCTCTTGGTCTTCGGCCGTTACCCGCAAGCCTTTTTTCCGTCGTTGGTCGTAACCCTGACGGCCTATGTCGGCGACCAAGTACTGCCGCAGGCCCGACTGAGCGCCGACGTGCGCTGTGAGGGCTCCATCATCGCCATGCTGGAGGCAGCGATGGAGGGGGTGGTGCGCCTGGTCCGCTCGCGCACGCGGGTGACGGGGCTCCTCCATGAAACCGTGCCAGAGTACCCCATGACCGCCTTGCGCGAAGCGATTGTCAACGCCGTGGCCCATCGCGACTACTCTCGCTATGCCGTCGGTACCCAGGTTCAGGTGCGCTTCTTCGAAGATCGCGTGGAAATTCAGAGTCCCGGCGGCCTGTACGGCCCCTACCCGTTGGATCTGCTGGGCGGGCTCGGCCTGCAAAGCACGCGTAACGCGGCCCTCGCCCGCTTGCTCGAGGACCTGGGCCCCATGGAGAATCGCGGCACCGGCCTGGCTGCGATGGCGGAAGCGATGCGCGCCTCCCAGCTAACGCCGCCCGCATTGCAGGACGGCCGCGCCTTCTTCCGGGTCACGCTCCGCAACGAGTCGCTCCTGAGCGCTGAAACGGTGGCATGGCTGGGCAGTTTTTCCGCACGCGCCCTCGGGGAACCGGAACGGTTGGCGCTGGTCTACGCCCGGAGGTTCGGCGCGATCACGAATCGCGAGTATCAATGGCTGAATCGGGTGGACAACCGCCAGGCTGGCCGTGACCTGAAGGAACTCGTCCGCCGTGGACTCCTGATCCAGCAAGGTGCCCGCGGCGGAAGCCGCTATGTCCTCTCTCCCGGAGCGCGTACGACCTCAGTGCTGTGGGCGTCTTCCGAACTGGCGAACGACGAACGCCGCGTGCTGGAGGCGCTGGGAAGTGGCCAGCCGCTATCGGCCGTCGAGCTCGCCCGTCACACGCAGTGGTCGCGGACAAAGGTGGTGACGATCCTCCGACACCTGCAGACACAAGGCATGGTCGAGGCGACGACGGACAAGCCCCGTGCGCCAAACCGCCGCTACCGCCTCCGGCCGGGGAGCGACGGGGCTGGCCCTCGATCCGATTGAGGCGGCAGGGGTTGGGTGGCCGCGAAGTTGCCCCCCGCGCGCGCTGACCGGCGCAAACCATGACGATGTGCGGGCGCGGAGTATCTGGCCGCGGTCTGTGCCGCTCTCAACCGCCGGGAGTCGTGGGCAGGCTGCGGGAGGGATTCTCCGAGCTATCCGATGGCTCGGAACCATGCGCCCGTTGCTTCGGGTTGCCGACGCCGTTGTCGACCGCGGTATCAGCGCGGCCGCTGACGTTGGTGCATTCGAACTCCCGCCCCGAGGCGAGATCCGCCTGATGGTGCTGCCTTCGGCCACCTGGGGGCACCCCAGCCGCGCACGATCGCCAACGGCGCCAGGCCCGGATGCGCAGTGCGGGGCCAGACGCGGGCGATGCGCTTGGCCCTGGGTGCCCCACGGCCCGCAGGCGGACCCCTGTCCCAGGCCTGGAAGGGCCCAGCCCACGGCCAGCGGCGGCGGGTGCCGGAAGGCCTGGGCTTCTCCAGCTTGAAGCAGGCGGAGAACGGCGCGGGTGTCATGGCGCGAACCCCGGGGATGCCCCCGCTGGGGGAGCGGTCGCGCTGGGACTGCCTCTGACCGCCTCTGCCATGAGGGCGGGAGCCTGGAGGGCGCGCTGCGCCGGGTGGCCGAAGGCTAGGGAGGGGACCAAGAGATGGCGCGCGAGATCCGCATCGGCATGGTCCGTTACGGACAGATGGGGCGCATCCACGCCTACGCCTACCGCAGCATCCCGATCTTCTACGACCCGCTGCCCTTCCGGCTCAAGCTCCAGGCCGTGGCCGACATCGTGCCCGGCGCCGCGGACAAGGCCGTGCGGCAGGCGGGCTTCGCCCGCGCCAGCACCGACTGGCGCGCGGTGGTCGCAGACCCTGAGGTCGACGTCGTGGACACCCGCGCCCTGATCGTCTCCCCCGAGTCGGCCACCGCGGCGACCATGGCGCTGGTGGGGCCGTCGGGGGAGCGCGCCTTCCTCTCCGCTTTCGGCGGCAACGGGGACCTCCGCGCCGAGGAGATTGACCTCGCCGTCTGCGGGTCGGCCGGGATCCTGCACGTGGGCGGGGTGGGCCTCTTGCCCGCCCTGGACGGGGAGCCCCTGGCGCGGGTGTGCCAGGCGGCCAAGGCCCGCGGCATGACCGTCACCCTGGACACCGTCTGGGATCCGCTTGGGCGCTGGCAGGGCCCGCTGGCGGCCCTGCCCTACGTGGACGTCTTCCTCCCGAGCCGGGAGGAGGCGGTGCACCTCTTCGGGGTCTCCGAGCCAGAGGCGATCGTGCGGGCGGCGCGGCATGCCGGGGCGCGGACGGTGGTGATCAAGCTCGGGGCCGAGGGCTGCTATGTGGACACGGGAGGCTCTCCGGTGCGCTTTCCGGCACTGGCCGGACCCGTCGTGGACACGACCGGCGCCGGGGACGCGTTCTGTGCTGGGTTTCTCGCGGGCCTGGTCCAGGGGTGGGGGGCGGAGGCCGCCGCCCGCCTGGGGATCGCCGCGGGGTGCCTGTCGGTCTCGCGGATGGGGGCCGTCTCCGGGCTCCGCTCCCTGGCCGAGACCCTGGAGGTTTCCGCGCGGGGCGGCTTGAAGGAACCGTAGTCGGGAACGAACGGAGGCGGCGGGCATGCTGACGACGGCGCAGTTGGAGGCGGCGCGGGCGCGGTCCCGGGAGTATCTGGCGCGGGCCGGGGTGGCCCTGACCCCCGAGGAGTCCCAGAACATCGAGGTCGCCGACTTCGGCCTGGGCGAGCTGGACCAGACCGGGCTGGAGTTGGTGGTCTACATGAACACGCAGCGGTGCTGCGCCAAGGAGTTGATCCTGTTCCCGCGCCAGACCTGCCCGCAGCACCGGCACCCGCCTGTCCACGGCGAGCCGGGCAAGGAGGAGACCTTCCGCTGCCGCTGGGGGACGGTCTACCTGTATGTGGAGGGCGAGGCGACGCCAAACCCGGCGTGCCAGCCCCCCCAGCACCGCGCCTCCACCTACACCATCTGGCACGAGATCAAGCTGGAGCCGGGGCAGCAGTACACGATCATGCCGAACACCTGGCACTGGTTCCAGGGCGGAGATTCCGGGGCTTTGGTCTCTGAGTTC
>JAJZWQ010000197.1 GCA_021846605.1 Bacillota bacterium
CCGTGTTGCGGAAGTCGACCGTCCGGCCCTGGCCGTCGGTCAGGCGGCCGTCGTCCAGCACCTGCAACAGCGCGTTGAAGACATCCGGGTGCGCCTTTTCGATCTCGTCGAACAGCACCACGGAGTACGGGCGACGGCGGACGGACTCGGTGAGCTGGCCGCCCTCCTCGTACCCGACGTAGCCCGGCGGCGCGCCGATCAGGCGGCTGACGGCGTGGCGCTCCATGTATTCGGACATGTCCAGGCGGATCAGCGCGCGTTCGTCGTCGAAGAGGAAGGCCGCCAACGAACGCGCCAGTTCGGTCTTGCCCACGCCCGTCGGACCGAGGAACATGAAACTGGCCAGGGGCCGGCTGGGATCCTGCAAGCCTGCCCGCGCGCGGCGCACAGCGTCAGACACCGCCCGGACGGCCTCTCCCTGACCCACCACCCGTTCGGCGAGGTGGCCTTCCATCTGCACCAGCTTGCGCACCTCCCCCTGCAGGAGGCGCTGCACGGGGATCCCCGTCCATCGGGCGACCACGGCCGCGATGTCCTCCTCGTCGACGCTGTCCTTCACCAGGGCGGGGGCCGCCGCTTCCGCCGCCTGCACGGCGTTGTCCAGTTCGCGTTCCAAGGCCGGCAGGCGCCCATAGCGCAGTTCCGCGGCCCGTTCATACTCCAGGGCGCGTTCGGCCTGTTCGGCCTCGGCTCGCAGTTGTTCGAGGCGCCCCTTCAGCGCCGCCGAGCGAGAGAGGGTCTCCTTCTCACGCGCCCACTGTGCGGTGAGCGCCTCCGCCTGCGCCCGCGTGGCGGACAGGGTCTCCTCCACCTGTTGCAGCCGGTGGCGGGAGGCCGGATCCGTTTCCTTCTGCAGTGCCTGACGTTCGATCTCCAGCTGTGTCACGCGCCGGTTGACGTCGTCGAGCTCCTGCGGGACGGAGTCGATGGCGGTGCGCAGTTGGGCCGCCGCCTCGTCGACGAGGTCGATGGCCTTGTCGGGGAGGAAGCGGTCCGAGATGTAGCGCTGGGACAGGGTGGCGGCCGCCACCAGGGCGGAGTCGTGGATACGGACCCGGTGGTGCGTCTCGTAGCGTTCGCGCAACCCGCGCAGGATGCTGATCGTGTCCTCCACGCTGGGCTCCCCGACGGGGACGGGCTGGAAGCGCCGTTCCAGTGCGGCATCCTTGGCGATGTGCTGGCGATACTCGTCGACGGTGGTTGCGCCCACCATGTGCAGTTCGCCGCGGGCGAGCATCGGCTTGAGCATGTTGGAGGCGTCCATCGCCCCCTCGGCCGCCCCCGCGCCGACCACCGTGTGGAGTTCGTCTACGAACAGGATCACGCGTCCCGCCGCCCGTTCGATCTCCTTGAGCACCGCCTTGAGCCGCTCTTCGAAGTCCCCGCGGAACTTGGCGCCCGCCAAGAGCGCCCCCAAATCGAGGGCGACGATGCGCTTGTCCTTCAGCCCCTCGGGTACGTCCCCGCGCACGATGCGCTGTGCCAGGCCCTCGACGACCGCGGTCTTGCCGACCCCCGGTTCGCCGATGAGGACGGGGTTGTTCTTGGTGCGCCGCGACAGCACGCCGATGGTGCGCCGGATCTCCGCGTCGCGGCCGATGACCGGGTCGAGGCGGCCGACCTGCGCCAGTTCGGTCAAATCCCGCCCGTACTTCTCCAACGCCTGGTAGGTCGCCTCGGGGTTGGGACCGGTGACGTGTTGGCCGCCCCGGACCCCCTCCAGGGCGCCCAGCAGGCGCTCGCGCGTGGCGCCAGCGCCCCCCAGCACCTGCCCCGCGTCGCCGGGGCTGCCGGCCAGGCCCAGGAGCAGGTGCTCGGTGGAGATGTAGTCGTCCTGAAGCCGTCGCGCGCTGTCTCCGGCTTCGGTGAGGGCCTGGCGGAGGTCGGCGCCGACTCCCGTCTGGGCCGTGCCGCCACTCTGGCGCGGCAGGTGGTCGATCCGCCGCCGTGTCTCCCGGCCCACCGCGGCGGCGTCCATCCCGGCTTCGCGCAGCAGGGCGGCGGGGACGCCATCCTCCTGGGTGAGCAGGGCGGCCAACAGGTGCAGGCCCACCACCTCGGGATTGCCGCGATGCCGGCAGTCCGCCTCTGCCGCGGCCAGCGCCCCTTGGGCGTTCTCGGTGAAGCGTTCCTGGGCCATGGCCAAGCCCCCCAGTTTGCGCAGGGAACGCACACCTGGCGGCCCTGCCTGCGTAGTGTTTCCAAGGACACGATACGGACGAGGGCGCGGAATGTCAATAAAGGTCAGTGGCAGGCCATCGATTGTTCCGCCGGGGGGGCGCCACGCCGGGCGGACATGCGCGCCCAAGCCGCAGGGGCGCCGGGCCGCGAGGCGTATATGATCAGGGGGGGCAGATGGCCGCCCTGGGGTTGTCGCGCTCCAGGTCGAGCGGACGAACGCGGCCGCCTGATCCCGGGGGTGCATGGCCCAGGCCCGCCCTCGGCAGCGTATGCCAGGAAGGGGGAGGAACATGCGCGGAGCACCAGAGGCGCTGAGCGCCCACCTGGATGCGTTCCGCCGACAACCCAGCCTCGAGCGCCTGCGCGCCGTATTGCGTGCCGCCAGGCGGGCGGGGCGGGCGCCCGCAGTCCGAGCGCATCTGCTGGAAGTCCTGGAGGCCGACGTCGCCGCGGATCCCCGGCTGTTGTATCGGCTCTACCTTGAGGATGGCCAGGACACGCGCGCGGCGGAGGCGGCACGGGCGATGCGCTCCCCGGGGGCCCTGCTGGATGTCGCCGACGCCACGCGGGTCCGCTTTCGGATCCTGTCCATCCACCTGTATCTGGAGGCGGCCGACCTCCTGGCGGGGCAGGGCAACCGGCGCGCTTACGCACGCGCGGCGGCGGCGCTCTGCTGGGTGCGGGCGTTGATGGAGGGCGAGGAGGTCCGGTGGTCGGCGTGGATGCGCGCCTATCTCCACCGCCACCGCCGGCGGCGGGCCCTCATGCAGGAATTGGTGCGCGCGGGGCTGGACGTGGGTGAGCCCGCGGAGGGCTGGGCACCGCATGTGTAGGGCCCGCGCCTCCCGGGTCCGATCTGGGGACGGCGCCCACCACCAACGATGGGCCGCGGCCGCACGCCGCGCTCCGGGTTGGTCCCGTCCCCTGTGTGCGCGACGGACCGAAGACCGAACGTTCCCCCCGCTGGCTGCCTTCCCCAACGCCTCGTGCGGCAGGCGAGAGGAGCCCCGCCGCGTCCGCCGAACGCGTGGTGCGGAGGGATGCCTGGTGCGCATCGGGATGAACCTGTTGATGTGGGGCCAGCGGCGTGCGCAGGACCTACCCGGCGTGCTGCGGGAGGCCGCCGATGCCGGTTACGACACCGTGGAGCTCCCGCCCCTGGGAGACCGGCAGGTGGCGCTGGAGGCCCTGGAGGCCAACGGCCTGAAGGTGGGCGCCAGCCATACCGGACTGGAGAACATCGAGAAGGCGTTGGACGGGCAGTTGGACTGGCTGGAGCGTACGGGGGCCCGCTTCCTGGCCTGCAGCGCCGGCGATCAGCTCACCGGCAAGGCATACGATGAGGCCGCGGCCCGGCTGAACGCGGCCGGGGCGCGCTGCCGCGAGCACGGCGTGACCTTCTGTTACCACAACCATGCCCACGAGATCGTGCACGACCTCTTCGGCCTCGAGCGCATCCTGCGCGGAACCGATCCAGAGAACGTCCACCTCTGCGTCGATACCTACTGGGTGGCGCGCGGCGGCCAGGACCCCGTGGACATCATCTCCCGGCTGGGGGACCGCATCGGCTTCATGCACCTGAAAGATATGGCGCCTGACGGCGACTTCGCCGAGGTCGGGCAGGGCCGACTGGACTGGGAGGGCATCCGCAAGGCCGTGACCGCGGCCGGCATCCCACTGGCCATGGTCGAGCAGGACCGCACGAAGCGCACGCCGCTGGAGAGCGCGTCGCTGAGCCGGCGCTTCCTCCGCGAGCACTGGGCCTGAGGCTTCGTCCCGCGGGTGCCCGCCGTTGGCAGCGGAGGCCCAGGCCTGACGTGCAACCGCCCCGGCCGCTCCCAGAAGGGGCGCCCGGGGCGGTTGCGCATCCGTCGCTCAGCGTGTCAGGACGGCGCCCGGGCGTTGCGCCGCGGTCGGAGCAGGAACGCTCCCAATGCCACCGCCAGCAGGCCCACGGCCGACGTGAGCGGGCCTCCGCCCGTCTTGGGGGTGGTGGATCCGGATGTGGCCGGCGCGGTGGTGCTGCTGCTCGCGGTGTTGCTGCTGGCGGTGCTGGAACTCGTGGTGGCGGTGGTCGAGCCCGCGCCCGGCCCGGCGGCCATGCCGATCGACGCGATATCCCAGACGTTGGTGCTGACCTTGGCCGGGTAGGGCAACCGCTATTCCCACTCCTCGAGGTCGATGCGCAGGGCGGTGACCTGACCCTTCCATGCGGTGCTGTGGGCGCCCACATCGACTGCCAGAGTGTGGAAAGTGCTGTCCGCGTTCACGTGCTGGTTCCAGGTCATCACATCTTCGCGCGGCCGTCTGATACCCCCGGCTTCAGCCGTGGGATTGGCCGCGCGTTCCCTCCCTGGTGGGAACAGACTGTCCGTGGCACTATATGAGTATGGACTCGACGCTTCGGGTGCGTGTCGTAGCGGATGCGGGGGCGAATGCGGCCTGGCGTGAGACAATCGCGCAGTACACCGCCTCGTCCAACCGCCAACCGGGCGTTGGCGCTGTGGGATTGGGAGATGCCCCGTCTCCACGGCGTGGAACTGCATCACCAGACCTACACAGCGGAGCGATGCGCCACGGCCCTCCCGGCGCAGCTTGTCTGCAGCGCCCGCGTCAAGGCCACCGAGGCTATTGCCTCCTGCCGGGCGCGTACTCGTCGGGGGCGGAAGGTTTCGTGCCCCAAGTCGCGCCGCGCCGCCATTCGCTATGACGCTCGCTCCGCCAAGGTCCAGCTTGCCGATGGCTAGGCCACGCTGG
>JAJZWQ010000198.1 GCA_021846605.1 Bacillota bacterium
CGTCCCTTTGGCGTTCCACCGACGGCGACGCCCGCTGGACCCAGGTCGCCTGACCGCGACCCTCCGCCCCGTCGGCCGCGCCGCCCCGCGCCCGGGCCGCCTTACGCGGAGTAGATCACCGGACAGTATGCCGGGTCGTCGATGAAGGAGGTCAGGCCCGCACGCTGATCGTCCACGGGGCGCGAGCGCTCGGTGCGCAGGTGGATGGCGAAGCTGCGCCGCGGCTCCCCGGAGCGATTTGACCCGCTGCCGTGCAGCGTCAACTGGTCATGGAAGCTCACACCGCCCGGCGGCAGGGTCGCTTCGATCTCCTCCCACCGCTCACCGCTTGGGATGACGAGTTCCCGCTCCTGGCGCCGGAAGTCCTCAGTGAAGAAGTTGCCTTGCTCCAGAAGGCCAAAGCGATGCGAGCCGCGCACGTGTCGCACGGGACCCGCGTCCGACGTCACATCGCTCAGTGCCACCCAGGCTGTGAACAGTTCGCTGTCGGTTTCCCACTGCTTCCAATACTGTCGGTCCTGATGCCACCCGACATGCGGGCTTTCCCGGCCGTCGGCCGCGGCGGGAGGCTTGATCAGAAGCTGCACCCACCAGACCTGGATGCGGGACGCGCCCGTGAGCTCGGCCGCCCGCCGCCCCAGAGACGGGTGGCGGATCAGGTCCATGATCGACCGATTGGCCACCTGCGGCATCTCGATCTTAACCAGCTTCTGCGGGTCGTCCCCCGGTTTCCAAAAGGACGGCTGCGGCGCCACCCCCGTCTCATAGTCGCCCCGCGTTAGGGCATCCATTCCGGCGACCGCCCGCGCCACCACATCCGCCGGAAGGACGGGTTCACGCCAGAGGTACACCCCGTCCCGCGCATACTGCTCACGCGCCGTCGGCGTTGACACGGTGATCCACCCCCACACCGGCCCCGCCGCCCCCGGCCTGGCCGCCGACGTTACGACGGGGATACGCGGCCCACGCGGGCGGTCCTGCCACCTCCAGACGCAAGGTTGCGTCCGGCCTGGAAGGGTCCAGCCGCCGGCCCGCAGGGATGCGGCACCACCCCTGCGAACGGTCACCAGGGCGCCGCCCGTCCACCGCGCGGCGTGGCCCACACCCGCCGCAACATGGGAGGCCCGCTGAATGTTCGACCGCATCCTCGTTCCGCTGGATGGCTCCGATGAGGCGGCCCGCGCCCTTCCCGTCGCCGCCGAGATGGCGCGACGCTTCGGAAGCACCCTGGTGCTGCTGGAAGTCGTGCCCAGTGGCCAGGAATGGCACCTCCACACCGGCGAACACGATCTGCCACCCGGAAAGCAATCCTCCGACGCCGAGGAACGCGCGGCCACCGCCGCCTGGCGCCACCTGGAGGGCATCGGGGCCTCCTTGAAGCCGCTGCTGGTGGTGAGCGACGTGCGCGTGGGCCGCCCGGCTCTGACCATTACCGAATGCGCGGTCGACCAGCACTGCGGCCTGATCTGCCTCAGCGCCCACGGAATGGGACGCCGGGCGCTGACGCGGACGGCCGACCCGAAGTTTCAGGGGCACCCCGTGCTTTGGATGCTCGGCGCCATCAGCGACCGCGTCGCCCACACCAGCCCGGTGCCCGTTTTGATCGTGCGCCCGGATCAGGACGCCCTGGCCGGCGCCTGAATGGCCCCAGGACCACGCCACGGCCACAGGCATCGTGACCGCGGACCGCCTTGCGCCCCACTCCTGGAGGGCAACTGCCACGCCGCAGCCGCTGCCGGTGCCGCCCTGGGTAGCGGAGCCAGGGACGAGGTCCGCTCCGCGCCCCACGCGGTGGCCGCGCGCGACCATTGCCGTTCCCGCGCAGGATGCGGCAGGCAGCCCGCGCGTGGGCCGGTGTGGTCGGGCACGCGGGCCACCCCACCATGCCCGCAGTGCGCATGCGTTTGGAATGCGCCGTACCAAGGACCTTCCCTTCGCGCCCGTGCCGCATCCGCGCGCTGCAGCATACGAGCGGAACAGGGGGTTTCCCCCATCCCGCCCGTGCGCCTGCGGGCGGCGTGTCCACCCTAATAAGGCCAATACCGCCGGTCAGAATCCCTGGCGACGCCGCGGGGCCCAGAGCAGCCACGCACCCGCGCCCAGCGCCAGAAGCCCAGCCGCCACCGGCACCAGGCCCCGTCCGGTCTTGGGCAGCGCGCCCGCGCTCGCCTTGGGCGACGCGGTGGTGGCCTTCGTCGCCGCGGCGACCGGCTGGTACTCGGTGACGAGTTCCGCCGATGTCTTCTTTCCATTGACCAGGGCGTAGTCGCCGCCAACCATCGCGTTGGTTCCCCACCAGCCGATCGCGCCGCCCTTGGGCGGCGTGCCCAGCGGGCTCGGCCCGGTCGGGTCGGCGAGTTCCAGGGTGTAGGTGCCGGCCTTCGCGGGCGAGGCGAGGCCGAGGGTCAGCGTCCCGCCGTCCGTGACATTGGTGAATGCCTTTTGCGCGAGGACGGCGCCGCCCAGACCTGCCCCGGAGCGCAGCAAAAGCGTGCCACCGGACGTCTTGGTCGTCCAGGTCGGCGTGACCGCCCCCACCAGGTTGAACGGTTGGGTGGTGGTGAACACCTCGGCCAGCGTCTGGCCCGACTGCAGGGGACCAAACGGGTTGTGGCTGGGTCCGATGCTGGCGATAGACTCGGAGCTCTGGGCAATGACCACCATCGGCAGCGACGCCGCCGTTGCCACGCCCCCGAGGCCTGTCGCTACCATCGCCGAGGCCAGACCGAGTGCAACACGTCCACGCAGTCGACTGCCGCCCATCTGGGTCTCCCCCTTATCGCAATCGGTTCGCCGCTCATGCGCTTTCGGACAACCGCGGCGATTCCGCAGCGGGTCGCCGGCTCCTGCGCGCCATCTCACATATACTGGCTCTGTGGGCATCGGTTTCCTTCAGCCGCGCAGCCAAGGCGTGGGAAGAAACAGCCTGCCGCCCATCTCGGGTGCGGTGCCGTCCGGGTGATGGCCCGCGAGGCCGCTGGGTGTGGACCCGTTCTCACGCGGCGCCATGGACCGAGTGCGCCGCACCCCCGACCAGGCCCCATCCCCAGACGTCGCGCCGCGGCATCCAACGGGTGTGCCCAGAGGCGGGACGCCGAACGGCGACATTGCGCAAGGCGCAGCAAGGGGACCCGCACGGCGCGTGGAAGCCGGCACGGCCCCCTGGCCCGCGTCCAGCGTATCGCGCACGGGTGCGCAATCCATGGGGAACGGCGCGGCGTTGCGCGACGCACCCCGCCGCAGCCCGGGGTTCAGGATTGCCGGTGGTGCTTCGCGGGTTGCCGGTTGCCGAACTTCGCCGACCCGTCTTCGGGCTGGTCGCACGGCCCCTGCTGGGTGAAGATGCCGCCAACCCGGCGGCGCACGGTGCGAATCCGTGGTCCGTGATCGCTGTGGTAGGGCCTCCGTCCCGCGGCCATGCGCCGGCCGCCGGCACCGCCTGCCACCAGGGGTCATCGGGACCGTCTGGACCGCGGTGCGGCCCTGGCGCCGCGCGCTGCGCCCGCATCCGCGCATTCCCCGTCGGTTTCGCGCGGAATCCGCCTGGCGTGTCGGCCCCCCCGCGGCCCGCCCCTGGCGCAGGGGGTGCGCCCCCAACGCCCTTGCGCGCAGTTCTGGCGCGGGCCGACCCCCCGCGGGGCCGCTCAGATGTCCTGTTCCTCGCCGCACGGCCCGCCCCATTCGTTGGCGGGCAGGAAAACCTCGGTCCCGGCCTGGGTCAGCAACGGATTGTACCAACGGGCGATCTCCGACGAACACGCCGGAACGTAGTGGGCGATAAAGGCGCGGCGAAAGCGGCGGGCGCTGGTGTTCGGGAAGCTGCCGTGCACGAGTGTGCCGTTGAACAGCAGGACATCCCCCGGTTCCAGCGCCAGCGGCAGTGGATGAAGACCGGCGGGCACATCCACCTCGTCCTTGGTGAACGACACCGCGGGGTCGGCCAGGTGCGGGCAGAGCACGGCCGCATCCTGGGTACCGGGCACGACCTGCAAACCGCCGTTTTCCTCGTCGGACGGGTCGACGGCCACCCAGGCGGCGATGCACTTGCCGGGTCGCGTCTTCAGGTAGTAATCGTCTTGATGCAATGCCTGGCCGCGCGCCCCGGGCGGCTTAAAGTAGAACATGCTCTGCGCCGCCAGCGCGGCCTCGCCCAGGCAGCCCTCCACCGCGTCGAACAGGCGCGCATGCAGCAGATAGCGACGCGCGGTGGCGTTCACCCGGTGGGGCTGCATCATCCGAGGGTAGGCCTTGAGGATGTCGCCGCCGCGCTCCGCCTCCGGAACGGGGGCGTAGCATCCCGGGATCGGTGGGCCGGCCTGCAGTCGCATGAAGGTCTCGCGCAACTCCTCCACCTCGGCGCAGTCCAGCAAGCCGCGCGCCACGAGGTAGCCCTCGCGCCGGTAGGTCGCCCGCCAGGCGTCGCGCGCCTGTACGGTCACGGTGGCGCCGGCCATATCGTCATCCCCCCGCCCCGGATCGTCGTCGCGGGCGCTCGGTCATCTGGCGGCTTCGGCCGCTGCCGGACGCAATCCTGCCCCCGGACGTGCGGATCCTCGTCCCTCCTCGTCCCTCCTCGTCCCTCCTCGTCCCCCCTCGTCCCCCTCCCGCCGCGGCGTCGAGGCCCGCCGGACAACCCGCCCGCTGTGAACCATTGTCTTCGACGGCAGGACTGTGGGTTCCGCGATCGAACCCCGCCGACGGGTATCGCTGCCCCGTCGGGACCACCGGGGGCGCACAAGGGGGAGTCGGCGGGTGCTGCCGCGTTCGGACTATCCGCGGCCCCAGTTTATGCGGTCCGATTGGCTTTGCCTCAACGGTCGTTGGGAGTTCGAACTGGACCAGGGCGACAGCGGCCTGGAACGCGGCCTGGGCGGGCGGCCGCTGGCGGGCCACATCACCGTGC
>JAJZWQ010000026.1 GCA_021846605.1 Bacillota bacterium
ATGTATTGCGCCTCCGGATTCACGCCGCGGGACGGCTGGACGGTCGTCGACGTGGGGGCGAATCTGGGACTGTTCAGCCTCTGGGCACGGTCCTTCATGTCCCGCGGGCGGATCGTCGCGATCGAGCCGATCTCCACCAATTTCCGAGTCCTGTGGGACAACCTGGCCTCGGCCCTGGGAGGCGCCAAGCGCGCGCCCGTGTTAGTGCCCCTGAACGTGGCGATCTCCGACCGCGCCGAGACGCTCGACTTCCTGGTGCCGCACGGGCCCCTGGGGTGGTCGGCGGCCGCCGGCTGGGCGTGCGCAGTAGGATCGTCCTGCGCGGAGTTCGTAGGATCGTCCTGCGCGGAGTTCCTGGACCCGCAAAACGTCGAACGCGCGTGCGTGCGCGCGCTGCCGCTCGACGCGGTCCTGGGGGGGCTGGTGCCCGGGCAACGGCCAAAAGTCGTTGATCTTTTGAAGGTCGACGTCGAGGGCATGGAGGTGCAATGCCTGGCCGGTGCGCAGGCCACCTTGGCCAACACCCAGCGGGTCGTGTTCGAATATCACAGCCCGGGGCTCCTGTCCCGCAGCAGCGACATCCTGCGGGCGGCCGGCATGCGCGAGGTCTTGCGGCGCTGTCCGTACACCGGTGACATCGGCCTGAGTTTCTGGGCCCGGCCCCGGCGGGCACGCCCCAGCCCGGTCGTGATCGAGCAGTGAGGACCCTGGATGTCTCCGTGGTCATCGCGGCGCGGAACGCGGCCGGGACGCTCCCCCTGGCGCTGGACTCGGTGCTCGCCCAGACGCTGGCACCGCGCGAGATCGTGGTCGTAGACGACGGCTCGACCGACGGCACCGCCGAGGTGGCGCGGGCGCACGGCGCCGCCCGCTGTATCTCGCAACCCCATCGGGGGGTGTCTGCGGCGCGCAATCGCGGAATCGCGGCAGCGACCGGCCAGTGGGTCGCGATCCTGGACGCCGACGACGCCTGGGCGCCGTGGCGGCTGGAACGCGTCGCCGAGGTCGTCGCCACCCGCGGCCCGTGCTTTGTCGGGCCGGATGCCTGGGTCTGGCGCCCCCCGGAGACGACCTCTGACGCGCGCGCGCGCGACGAACGGGTGTTTGCCGCGCGACGAACGGGTGTTCGCCGATCTCTGCGGTCAGCCGTTGAGAGACGGGTCCTTCGTCGCGCTCTTTGCCAACGCCCCCGTCATGCACCCGGTGGTGCCGCGCAGCGTCCTGCTGGCGCAGCGGTACGACGAGGACCTGGCCCTCGCCGAGGACACGGAGTTGGCCTGGCGCCTTGCGGCGGGAGGCCTACCGGTATGCCTGCTCCCGGAGCCCCTTGGCTTCTACCGCGTCCAGGGAGGGCCTAGTCGCCATGGCGACCCGCTGCAGGCGGCCCAGCGCATGGAGGCAATGCTGGTGCGCGCGCTTTCGCGCTGTGGCGGCCACCCCGTCGCCGCCCCCTTCATCCAGCGCGACCTGCGCCGGGTCCGCCGCGCGGTGGCCTACCACGGTTGGCGGCGGGCGGTGCGGGCAGGCGGCCCAGCGCATGGAGGCAATGCTGGTGCGCGCGCTTTCGCGCTGTGGCGGCCACCCCGTCGCCGCCCCCTTCATCCAACGCGACCTGCGCCGGGTCCGCCGCGCGGTGGCCTACCACGGTTGGCGGCGGGCGGTGCGGGGGGGCGACTGGAGGGGTGCCGTGCGGGGCTTTTCGCCCTGGATGCTGACCCTGGCCCTCCGCGCCCGAGTGCGCACGGACCGGGTACCCATCGCCGCGCCCCAGGGGGCACGTCCCGTGGACCGGCCGGCACGCGCCGAGCCGTGACCGGCCGCGGATGCCGCGCGTCCCACCGCAGTCGGAGCGGGGGAGACAGTCCTATCCCCTGTCTGGCCGCGCGGGAGCCAAGCCCCTAGCTGGTCATCCCTCGGCCTTGGGGGTGCGGGGCCCGCAGGGCTCTTGGCGCAGGTCGTCGGCCAACGCGCAGGAATGCGGTGTGGGCCTGGGCGGCCAGGCGGCCGCCCGCACTGTGCAAGCCGGCTCGGAGTGCGCGCCGGCCAAGGCTTTCGCGCAGCACGCCGCCCAGACAACTCCCGCCCCCAGCCAGTCGCGAGCGCCGGCCAACGTGGAACCTTGTCCCCCCAGGGGACCCAGAAGCGCCGCCGGCGTCCTGCCAGGTGCGCGCGGGGTGCTGCGCCCCCTTCTCCCGAGTGGACTGACACGGAAGCCCTCGATCCCAAGTCGCCGATACGGTTCCAGCAGCTGCTCGCCCCCGGCACGCCCTCGGAACTTGTTCAGCACCGAACGGACCACCAGGCGCACGGCGACGTGCGCGGCGACCGTGGGGGCGGCATGGACGCGCCGGTCCAGGGGAGAAGTCTATGACGCCGCAACAAGGTGCTACGCGGCAGCAGCACCGCCCCAGAGGGGGTAGGGCGCCCACAGCATGGTAGCCCACCCTGGCCCGTGACCTCCCGGTCGTTGCCCTCGCCCCGGCCCGGCCCGGGCCGGACGAAGCGAAGCTGATATATAGTTCGGCTTGCGGACGCCGCACGTCGCCACCAACACGATGGAGGGATCACGATGGCAGAGCGCCTCTCTGGGCCCAGCCTGGCCGAGGGCCTGGATCCGTTTCCCTGGTACGCCGAGATGCGCCGCATCAACCCGGTCGACCACGACGCCGACAACGGACGCTGCCAGGTATTTCGCTACGATGATGTGCAACGGGTACTATCCGACCACACGCACTTCTCCTCCCACATGGGCGGGGGAAACGCCATCGGGGCCAGCCTGATCGGTCAGGATCCGCCCCTGCACACGCGGCTGCGGTCCTTGGTCACCCAGGCCTTCACGCCGAGGGCGGTAGCACGCCTGGAGCCGCGGATCCGGGGGATCGTCCAGAGCCTCTTGGAACGCGTCGGAGCCCGGGGAGAGATGGACCTGATCGCGGACTTCGCCTACCCCCTGCCGGCCACGGTGATCGCCGAGCTATTGGGGGTCCCGGGCGAGGATCAGGCCCGCTTCAAGCAGTGGTCGGACGCGGTGGTAGGTGACGGAGACGACGGCATGACCTTCGGGCAGGCCCACGACGAGATGGGCCGGTACTTCCGGGACATCATGCAGCGCCGGCTGGGCCACCCAGGGGAGGATCTGATCAGCGGCCTCCTGGTCGCCGAGGTGGACGGACGGCGCTTGGAGCCGCTGGAGTTGCTCGGCTTCTGCGTGCTGCTGCTGGTCGCCGGTCACGAGACGACCACCAACCTCCTGGCCAATGCGGTGCTCTGCTTCGCCGAGCACCCCGAGGTGCCCGGGTTGCTGGCTGGGAAGCCGGAGTTGCTACCCGCCGTGATCGAGGAGGTGCTGCGCTATCGCTCGCCGGTCCAGGTGATGTTCCGCACCGCGCGCACGGACTGTGAGGTGGGGGGGCAGCGTCTGCAGGCGGGGGATCACGTGGCTGCCTGGATCGGCTCGGCGAACCGCGACGAGGGCCAGTTTCCTGAAGCGGACCGCTTCATCCCGGACCGCCCGCTTCATCCCGGACCGCAACCCCAACCGTCACCTCGCGTTCGGCCACGGCGTCCACTTCTGCGTCGGCGCCCCGTTGGCGCGCCTGGAGGCGCGCCTGGCCCTGGGGGCCCTCTTGGAACGTTGCCATGACCTACACATCGCGGCGGGCACGGTGGTGGAGCCAGTCCAGAGCACGGTGGTGTTCGGCCCCAAGGAACTCCCGGTGCGCTTTGCCTATGCGTGACCCACCGGCAGGCCGGTGGACGGAGGGCTGTGGGGTTCGAGGACTGAAGGATGACACGATTTATACCTGGCCGCCGGGGAGGGCGGGTACGCCGAAGCGAAGGACGGCGGCGTCAACTGGCGGGAGGCTGACGAGGGGCTGCCCACCCAAGACCCCTGGGGACTCGCGGTCGATCCGGCCGACCCCGGTACCGTGGTGGTATCCGCTTCCCCCGGCCCGCACCATCGCACGACCTATGGTGGCAGGAGGGGGACTGGCACCGCCACCCAAACCGGCAGGGCGGCCGCTGCCGCCCGCCGCACCGCCGCACCGCCGCACCGCCGCACCGCCGCACCGCCGCACCGCCGAGGGACCGACCGCGCGGCCGGCAGGCGCGGTTGCCCCTTGCCGATGGGCTTCCCCCGGCCTGGGGCACGCCCGCACACGTGTTGGCCACGAACCCGGAGGTGGCCCACGCGTGTACGCTGCGCCGCTCCGTGACGCCCTCTACGCGTTCGGGCAACGGTGGCCACCGGCCGCCGGGCCGGGGGGATACGGCGCGGGGCGGTGCGCGCTGCGCGCCCTGGATGCCGTGCCGGGAGACTGAGGGCGTGTGCGCCGCCTCGGCCCGAGATCGGTCTTCCGGTGACGCGCACAGGTAGCCCCGGTCCCGACGCGCTTGCCCGCCTGCCCCGCCTCACCCGAACATCGTCCGCGGGCGGGCATCTACGACCTCCGCCGACCCGGGCCTGCGGCCATGGCCGTCTCCCCGCACGGGGCGGAGCAGGCACCCGCGGCCCGGCTTCCGGCCATCGGCGCGCGGAGCCGTGCCGCACCCCGCCGCCCGGTGCGCGCAGGCCTCCCAGCCCGCACGCGCCGCCAGCGCAACCGTGCGGTGCCTGCGGGTCACGGATCCTGCCCGACCACAGCCCGTTCCGCGCCTGTCTTTGAGTCAGGGCGTCCCAACGTGCTGCCGATGATGAGCCAGATCAAGGCGGAGAGGAGATAGTAGCCGCCGTTGAGCCATTGCCCGAATGCGCCGAGGAGCAACCCGGGCAACAGGTACCGTTCCAGGGTGACGTTGCGCGGGGGACGCAGGGCCCAGATCAGGGTCGTCAACCAGGCGGCCAGATAGGTAACTCCCCCCAGGACGCCTCCTGCGATAAACATATTTGTGACGTCAAACTCCGAGTTGACCACGGCAGAACCGAAGCGCGACCCGGCAAGCGTGATGACACCCACCCCGAGGCCGAGTGGGTGATGAAAGCCGGACATGAAACCGGCGCGCATCATCCGGAGGTGGACAGAGAGCGTCGAGTCCTTCTTGCTGAGCGGGTGGGTGAGTCCCTGCATCTGGTGCTGAAAGACGGCGTTGGTCGCCGAACTGGACCCGGCCGTGGCGGGCGACTGGAAGTGGTGTCCATGGACGAGCGCAAAATAGCCGACCACGACCCCGGCAGCTGTCAAGGCCAAGCGTGCCAGGCGATGGGACGGACGTCGATACGCCCAGAGCACACCGATCCCGCCGACAGTCAGGACCACGCCGGTCCGCGACCCGTCCAGAAAGCCGCCGATGAAGGAGACCACGCCGAGCGCCAGGTACAGTGGCACCCGGAGCCCACGGCTTTTGAAGGCGATTCCGAATGCCACCGCGCTGGCGCACAGGAGGAAGCCTTCGTACTCCGCCGATGAGGCGAAGGTACCGAATGGGCGAACATGGCCGGCGAGATCGAGGGCGGCATAGCCAACGGTCTGCACCCAGGCGGCGTCCCAGGGCGGCAGACCAACGAGCAACTGCCAGAGGCCGTACGCCATGACCGGCAGGGCCGCCCATGGCAGGACACGGAGGACTGCCCGGACCACGTTCGGGTGCACGGTCCGGCCCACAAAGAACCAGAGCACGGGGATGAGGACGAACAGGGCACCGACCATGTTGGCGCGCAGGCCTGCGCCCAGCGGCGTGACCGATTCGAACAGCAGCATCGCGCACGGCGTGACCGATTCGAACAGCAGCATCGCGCACAGGGCAACCATCAACCGGGTCAGGCCGTTCCAGGGGCGACGAAAGGCGCCGTGCTGCAGACAGCAAAGGATGACCACCACCGGCACGATGAGCAGCAGCGGATCGTTGCTGGACCAGCCCGCCACGGGGATCAGGAGCCGACGGATCAACCCCTGCAGGGTGAGCCAGATAAGCGCCCCGCCCATGGTCAACGAGGGCCAGGCGAACACTGCCAATGCGGCGGCAAGCACAAACACCCCGGCCAGGAAGTCTCGCAGCGGCACACGCAAGAGGGCGAGGCCCAGGGCGCCCCCCAAAAACATAGCGAGGGGGACGCTCGCCCAGGATTCCTTCAACCGGAACGCAAGTTCACGCATGCCGACCACCCGCCAGCGGCCCGTGGCCTACCGTCATCGGGCATCCCCCCGCGCCAGCGGCGCAGCGACGCGGACCATGCGCTGCGCCATTGCTTCTTCAAAGCGGTCCACGGTGCGGGACCAGTCCCGCGTTTGCGCAAACGCGCGCCCAGCACGGGCCAGGGGGGCCCGCGCCTGCGGGTCCCGCAAGGCACGCAACGCGGCGGCGATCGCCTGCGGGGTTTGGGGCACCCTCAGGGCAGACCCCCGGGCCTCCATTTCGCGCGTTAGGGAGGTGTCCAGGGTGGTGACCACCGGTAGGCCGCAGGACTGCGCCTCCAGCAGGACCAGCCCCCAGGCCTCGGTGCGGGATGGATGGACGAAGACGTCGGCCGCGAGGTAGTACGGGTACGGGTCCTGCTGCCGGCCGACGAGGTGAACACGCTCGGCGACGCCAAGCAGCTGGGCCTGGCGACGCACCCCCACCGCATCCCCGGGCCCGACGACCACCAGGTGCCACTCCGGAGCCCAGGCCAGCGCGGCCATGGCGAGTTCCGGACGCTTCAAGGCCCAGTCGCCGCCGACGAAGAGGGCGATGCGGGCCTCCCCCGGCAACCCGAGCTCTTGGCGCAGCGGCGCACGCCGCTCGGGCCGAGGATAGAAGCGTCGGGTATCCACGCCGTTCTCGGCGACCACCGTTTCGGCGAGCCGCCCGGGGACGTGGCGCAGATCCTCCGCCGTAGAGGCCGACACGGCCATCAGGAACCCGCACCGCTGCGCCCGATAGCACCAGCGCTCGGCCATGAGCGACAGCCGTTCGGCCACTCGGGCGTTGGCTCGCCATAAGGGGTGTTGACGGCTCGGCTGCCGGTGGCCGTGCAGGCGCCGGTAGGCATGGTGGCAGAAGTGCACCACCGCGAGATCTGTGCGCATCGGCAAGATGGCGCCGGTCGTGATCAGCACATCGGGACGGCGTAACAAAACCCGGATGGAGCCCCAGAGGGCGAACCACGGCAGGCGGAGCGCCATGGCCCGGGGGGCGGGCACCCGCACCCACGTGATGCCAGGCTGGTCGGCGAACGTACAGGTCGCCGCAAATACCGTTACGGCGTACCCCCGGTTCGCCAGTCCCAGGGCCAACTGCGCAATCTGCGTCTCCATGCCGCCGACGCCTCCGGCGTCGTGCGCGACGATACCGACCTCCGTTACCCTAGCCATGCGCGGCGGCCCCCAGGGCCGGCGTTACCTGCGGGCGGCCACGCCCCATCCCCCGGTACTCCAGCCCAGCCCGCTCCCACTCCGGGGCTGCCAGTGCGTTACGCGCGTCCAACACGAGCGCGGGCGCACGCATCACCTGCGCCACCGCGGCTGGGTCCAAACCGCGGTACTCCGGCCACTCCGTTGCCAGCACGACCGCGCAGGCGCCCCTGGCGGCCTCCAGCGGCGTCGCCGCTCTCCGGACGCCGGACGGAAGTCCGATCCGGGGGGAAACCACGGGGTCGTGCACGGCCACGCGCGCGCCGCCGTCGGCCAACTCCTCGACCAGGCGAAGCGCCTGGCTCTCGCGCACATCGTCCGTGCCGGGCTTGAAGGCCAGGCCCCAGACGCCAATGGGCCGGCCCCGCAGGCCGCCCAGCCGGCTGCTCAGTTCGCCCACGCAGCGTCGGGGCTGGGCCGCATTCACAGTGATGACGGCCGACAGCAGCGGGAGATCGGCGTCCAGAAGCCGCCCCAGGGCGGAGAGGGCCCGTGTGTCCTTGGGGAAGCACGAGCCGCCGTAGCCCAGACCGGCCCGCAAGAAATGCGGCCCGATTCGCGGATCCAGGCCGATCCCGGCGGCCACCTGTTCGACGTCGGCCCCGACGCGCTCACACAGGCCGGCCATCTCGTTCATGAAGGACACGCGCATGGCCAGGTGGGCATTGGCGGCGATCTTGATGAACTCCGCCGTGGGGATATCCACGCGCAGCAGGGGGCTGCGCAGGCCGGGGGTCAGGGCGGCGACCAGGTCATGCACCTCCTTCGCACGCGCCCCGATCACCACGCGGCTCGGACGCAGCGAGTCCTCCAGCGCCGTGCCCTCCTGAAGGAATTCGGGCTGTGCCGCGTAGGCGTGGCCCCAGGCCGCCAGCCGCGCGGCCAACTGCTCGCCGGTACCGGGGGGAACAGTTGATCGCATCACCAACAGGGTGCGGGGCAGGCGTGAAAGCGTGTCCACCAAGGCATCGACCTGGGACAGGTCCGCGGCGCCGTCGCGACGAGATGGCGTCCCCACGCAGGAGACCACCACGTCGGGCCGGGGACAATCCGCCAGTTCGGGGACCAGCCGTACCCCGGAGCCAAGCCCGTTCCAGGCATGCGCCAGCCCCTCCTCGTGGAAGGGGAGACTCCCCGCGGCCAGGATGGCTCGGCGTTCCCCATCCTTCTCCACCAGGGTCACCTGGTGACCGGACAGCGCGTACACCGCCGCACTGGCCACCCCCACGGGTCCAGCACCCACGACCGCTACCTTCACGACACCACCTCCTGAGCCATGGGACGGCTATCCCCGAGACCCTCCAGCCACGCATCCAGGCACAGAACGGTGTACAGGGCATCGCTCCAGTCCTCGCCGCGCCCGTGGCGGTCCCACAGCGCCGCGATGGCGGACGGCTCGAGCACCCGCCAGACCGGGGCATCCCTGTCCCGGAGACGTCCCCGCCAAGGCCCAGCCGCCGGACCGCGCAGCCATGCCGCGACCGGCGGGGCAAACCCGGTCTTGTGTCGTTGGACCAATTCGGCCGGTAGATAACGGCCGGCCAACTGCCGCAAAAGGTGTTTGGTGCCGTACCCGGGGAGTTTGGCCGCAGAGGGCAGCGCGGCGGCGAAGCGCGCCAACTCCCAGTCCAAGAGGGGAGAGCGCGCCTCCAACCCCACGGCCATGGTCGAGACGTCCATCTTGGTCAGGAGTTGCGGCGAGAGGTACGTCCAGATGTCCGCGGCGAGAATGCGCCCGGGCCAATCCCCGAGCATGCGACGGTAGGGATCCAGGCACTGCTCGGGGTCATGCCGCCCGACCGCCCCCAAAAATCTCTCCGTGCACACCGCGCCGAGCATGCCGGCCAGGCCGCGGGTGGGACGCAGAGCCGAAGCCGGGCCAGTCCGTCCCGCTTCCAATAGGCGGCCCAGGTTGCGGCGCAGCGGGTCGCGGGCGGCGCGGGCCCAGTGCTTGGCGCGGGCGGCGAACAGGCGCTGACGCAACCATCCGGGAGCCACGCCGGCATAGCGTTCGGCCGCCTTTGCCACGACGGGACGGGCATAGCCGGCGAACAACTCGTCCCCGCCGTCCCCGTTGAGGGCGACGGTCAGGTGGCGGCGGGCCGCCCGCGCGACGGCAAACGTGGGCAATGCCGATGGATCGGCGAACGGCTGCCCGAGACTGTGCCGATGGATCGGCGAACGGCTGCCCGAAACTGGCTTGAATTTCGAGAAGATTGTCCAGGCTGTCCGCACCGACCACCTCCTCGTGGTGGTCGGTGCCGTAACGCTCAGCCGTCAGGCGTGCCAAGGACCGCTCGTCCCTGGTGTCGCCGGCGAACCCGATCGTGACGGTGGTCAGGCGTCGCCCCGCCGCCTGCGCCGCCTTGGCCACGACCAGACCAGAGTCGATACCCCCACTGAGGAACGCCCCCAGGGGCACGTCGGCCTCCAGGCGCTTGCCCACGGCCCGCGTCAGGAGGCCGTCTAGTTGCTCCAGCATCAGGGCTTCCTCCGGCGCTTGGGGCCCGGGCTCCGGCAAGCGGTCGAAGCAGCCAAACGTCAGGCCGGCGCCCGCCCGCATGGTCGCCCAGTGCGCCGGTGGCAACGCCAAAAGCCCATCGAATGCGGTGGCGGGCGGTGGCACCGCCATCCAGGTGAGAAAGTCGGCCATAGCCTGCGGGTTCAGAGAAGGCCGCAGGGGCACCAGCCGGCGCAGCGCGGTCAGGGTGGAGGCAAACGCCAGGCCCCCGCCGACCTCGCTGTAAAACAGTGGCTTTTTGCCGAAGCGGTCACGGGCCAAAGACAGGCGCCGGCGCATGGCGTCCCAGAGGGCGAAGGCGAACATGCCATCCAGCCGCGCCAAAAGGCCCTCAAGTTGCCACTCCTGATACCCGTGCACCAGCACCTCGCCGTCCGTGGCCGTGCGGAAGGTGTGGCCGCAGGCCACCAGTTCCCGTCTGAGGCTGCGGTGGTTGTAGATCTCGCCGTTGAAGACGACGGCCACCGTCCCGTGACGACAGACCAGGGGCTGATCGGCCGCCGGCGTCGGGTCGATCACGCGCAGCCGGCGATGACCCAATGCCACCTCGCCCTGACGCCAGACACCCTCGCCGTCGGGGCCGCGCTGGCGCATGGCCGCCAGTGCGGCCCCCAGGCTCTCGGGGGTGCAGGAGCGGAAGGCCACGCCCGCTATGCCACACATGCGCTGTTCGCCTCCCCAAGGACGGCGCGATAGACGCCCTCCCAATTGCGGCCCGCCGCCTCCGCCGGGAACTGCGCCCGGACCGCACTCACCACCGGGGCTGCCCGCCGTCCCTGGTCCAGGACCTCCAGCAGCGCCGCGGCCAGCCTGGCGACATCTCCGCTCGGCACCAGACGCCCGCGGTCGGGGGTCGAGACGATCTCGGCAAGCCCGCCGGGCACGGCGCCCACGACCGGCACGCCGTAGCCCAGCGCCTCGGCGGCGACGCGCCCGAAGGGCTCGCCGCTGGAGGGCACCAGCAGCGCGTCCAGATCCGGATACAGGGCCGGCAGGTCGGCACGCTCTCCCAGGAAGACCGTGCGGCCGCCATCGGCTTCTGCCTCGGCCCGGATTCTCCGGGCGGAACTTGGCAGAGCCGACGACCACCATGCGCAGGTGGGGGTGCACGCCACGCGCGACGCGCACGGCAGCCAGCGCGTCGTGCTGGCGCTTCCAGGGGGCGATCTGACCCACGACGCCGACTAGGGGCACAGTGCGGTCGATGCCCAATTCAGCCCGCAACCGGGGGACGGCCTCCGGCCAGTCGACCCCGGGGTGGACGGCGTACGCCGCCACCTTGGCGCCGAACGCGCGGTGACACTGATCACGGATGAAGCGGGAGTTGGCGACCAGCGTCACACCCCGGCGGCGGGCCACCAGGCGCGCCACCGCGGCGGCGGGACCGGGGGGGACGTTGTCGCGCACGGCCCAGATGGTCGGCAGGTCGACGCCGAAACTGGCCGCCATCCCGGCGCGCAGACCGTTGGCCGCGACGATGTCGGCCCCGACGGCCCGGGCGTGCGCGCGGCAGGCGCGCGCAAGCTTGACGACGCCGGCCCCGGCTGCAAGCCAGCCGCCCGGTCCGGCACCCACCCGCGGCGACCATGCGGGCAGTGGCAATGGCTCCCACCCGGCAGCGCGTGCCCGTTTGGCGAAGGGGCCCTCCGGGATCGCGATCCCGGCCGTGCCCGCCGTGTGGCGCAGGATCTCCAGCAGCGACTCCTCCGCGCCGCTCCACTCCCGCGCCAGACTCACCCAGAGCACGCGGGGTGCGCGGGACGGCGGGGCCGGCGTGATCGGCGGTGTACCGTTCATGCCCCCGCCGCCTCCCGGTAGACCGCTTCCACGCGGCGGGCGACCGCGTCCCAGGCGAAGCGCTGTTCGGCCAGCCGCCGCACCGCGTCGGGCGTCGGTAATCCCCCGCGACCGGTCACAACCTGTGTGAGGGCCCAGATCAAGCGTTCGACATCTCGCGGCGGCACCAGGCACCCGGGCAACCCCTCCAGGGCCTCGGGAATGCCGCCGACAGCGAAGGCGAGCACGGGCACCCCCGAAGCGAGTGCCTCGGGGATCACCATGCCAAACCCTTCCAGGCAGAGGCTCGGCAGCACGAAAACGTCTGCCGCCCGGTAGAGGTCCGGCAATTCAGCGTCCGGCACCCGGCCCAGCAGGCGCACCCGCGCCTCCAAGCCAAGCGAGCGCACGCGCGCCGCCAACTCGGCGCGCATTTCACCGTCACCCGCCACCAGGAGGACCCAGTTGGCCGGGGGCAGCTGCCGGACAGCTTCCAGCAGCACTTCCAGGCCCATGCGGCGCGCAAGCCGGCGCACGGTCAGGAGGACACGGACCGCCGGCTCCAAGCCGAGGCGGCGCCGGGCTGCGCCGCGGTCGCCCGGCCGGAAGCGCGTGAGGTCCACCCCCGGCGGGATGACCGCCAGCCGCTGCGGCGGCACACCGTACCGCTCGCTGGCCAGGCGGGCGAAGGCGGAACTGAGGGTGATGACGGCCCGGGCGCGTCGGTATACCAGGCGTTCGAGTCCGGCGCGCATCTCCAGCGGGCCGGGCACGCCGTCCCGGCCCGCCTCGACCCGCGCCTCCTCGGCCCACGGACCGTGAAAGTGCACCACCCACGGCAACTGGACGGCAGGGGGCAGGCTGAGAATGCCGGCCGCGGGCAGGGCAAAGTGGGCGGCCAAGAGCGTCCAGCGGCGCCCCCCGCTGCCGAGGATGCGGTGCACGGCCCGTCGCGCTCCCCACACAGTGGACCAGGGGCCCCCTGCCCGGTACTGACCGGGTCCCGCCGGCAGCGGCGCAGCGCAGACCTCCGCCACCAGGTGACCGCGTTCGGTCAGCGCACGATCGAGATCCACGCGGTATCGGTCCAGACCTCCGGGCACCTGGGCCGGGTCCAACATCCCGACCGCGACCACGTCCACCTGCATTCCGCCCCTCCAGGGCCGGTGCCGCCCTATAGCGACCGCCCGGCCGCCGCATCCACATCCGGGAAACCCCGCGTCAGGAAGTCCGTGATCTGCCTGGTCAGGCCCGCGCGGAACGCCGCCGGGGAAAAGCGCTGCGCCTGCCGCTGCAGGGCGCCACGGTCCCACTGGATGGCGCGCGCCCGCCGCAAGGCGTCGGCGAAGTTTTCCGGGGTGGGGGCGCGCACCAGCAATGCGGTGACCCCGGGCACCTGCGTCTCAAGCACACCGCCGGCTGAGGCCGCCACGACCGGAGTGCCGGCGGCGTTCGCCTCGACCGGCGCCAGGCCGAAATCCTCGACACCGGGAACGATCAAGGCGATCGCCTCGGCGAGCAGGCGGTTCCGGGTGCGGTCGTCCACCCGGCCCGTGAACGTCACTCCGGGACCAGCCAACCGCCGCAGCCTCGGCAGATCGGGCCCGTCACCCACCACGATCAGCCGCTCGCCGGCCTGAGCCGCGGCCGCGATGGCTAGGTCGACACGCTTGTATGGCACCAGGCGCGAGACCACGCAGAAGTGGGTCCGCGGCCCGACACCGAGCGGGATGCCGGTTGTGTCTACCGGCGGCGGCAGAACGCTCGCCTGACGCCCCCAGCGCCGCCCGATGCGCGCTGCCACCTGCGCCGAATTGGCGACGAGGCGGGCCGGCCGCGCACCGGCCCGCCGGTCCCAGGCGCGCAACCGGCCAGCGGCGGCGCGTCCCGCGTCGCGCACCAGCCGGGGCCACCCCAGTGTCTCGACGTAGGCGTCGTAGTCCCAGGCAAAGCGCATCGTGTTGTGGATGTAGGCGAGATGGCGGTCTGGTTCGGCGTCGAGTCCGTGGGCAAAGGAGCTGGACGAACTGAGGACCAGGTCGAAGCCGCGCGGGCGTAGCGCGTGAGCTGCCGTCGGCAGCAGCGGACCAAGTCGAAGCCGCGCGGGCGTAGCGCGTGAGCTGCCGTCGGCAGCAGCGGCAGGAGGCGCTTATATGCGGACAGTCCCGGCATGCCCGGCCACGACTGCAAGAACGATGTCCGGAACTCCGCCTGACGCATCCCGGGGGGCACGATCTGCGGGTTCACGGCAATCGTGTAGATGGGTGCGTCCGGAAAGAGCGCATGCATCACCTCCACGACACGTTCGGCTCCGCCCCACTGGGTGAACGAATCGTGGGCCAAGGCCACCCGCAGCTTGGCCACGGGATTTGGCGCCGACGTCCCGTCCATGTCCGTCACCTCCCCGGCCTGACGGCGAGAGCGTAGGGGAGCCCTGGGGTGGGCGCAGTGTTGGGCCAGGTGTGGTGTGTGATGCCACCCAGCGGACGGTAACGCGTGGCTTGGAGGGTCTCAGGCGGGGTGTCGGGCCAGGGGGATGGCGAAGGGGCGTTCGTCCGACAGACCTGTCGGATTCTGGCGGTATCGGGGGTGGTGCCCGCCTGCCCAAAATCCCGTCGCCGTGCGGCCCGCCGGGCAAGCCGCTCCCTTTTCGTCGACAGCGATGTCCCGGTGCCGCATCCCCAGTCGGCATCGGGCCTGGCGGTGCCGGGGCATGCGGGCCAAGCGCGCGCGGGGACATTGGGACACGGACACGGGCGCGTGGGGTGGAGTCGAAAACGGGCCGCTCAGGCCTGTCCCTGCTCGACAGAGTTCGCACCGCGGTCCGGGCTAGTGTCGTACTGCACCATTGCGCGCGAGGCATGCATTCGTCGGCATTCGGCGGGGAGGTGCCGTGGTGGCGGCTGAACTCGATCTGCGGGCACCCACCGTGGGGGCGTGGCCGGCCATGCAGCCAGAAGGCCCGAAGGTCGGCTTGGTCATGCCGCTGGCCACGGTTCGGGGCGGCGCGGAGCAAATGCTCCTGGATCTGTGCCGTCAGCGCACCGTGACCAGAAGCCGACTGGCGGTGGCATTCCTGGAAGACGGCCCGCTGGTCGGCACTGTGCGGTCCCTGGGGCTCCCGGTGGCGCTCATCCCGCGCGGGCAACTCCGCCAGCCCCACCGTTTCGCTGCGACCGTGGCGCGCCTGGCGCAGTGGGTCCGCTCTGAGCGGCTCGAGGGCGTGGTGTCCTGGATGCCGCTTGCCCACCTATATGCGGGACCGGCTGGACTGGCCACCGTCGGCGCGGACCGGGTGGTGTGGTTCCAGCACGGGCTGGTGTCGCGCAAAGCGACGGCGTGGATGGATTGGCTGCCGGCGAGGGTGCCCGCCCGGGAGGTGTGGTTGCCATCGCGGCACACGGCCGAGGCCCATCGCCGCCTCGCACCGGAGTTGTCGGTGCGCGTGATCTATCCTTCGGTCGACCTCGCACGCTTCGCACCGGCGCGCCTACCGTCAGCCAGCGAGGCGCGTCGGCGGTTGGGCCTGCCGGCGACCACGCCCACCGTGGGGATGGTCTCGCGCCTGGAGCCGTGGAAGGGCTGCACGACCCTGGTCGCCGCGGCGCCCGCGATCCTACGGCGGATGCCGGAGGCGCGGTTTGTGATCGTCGGCGGACCCCACTTCAGTGCGCCGGACTACCCGGAGCGGTTGCGCGCCATGGCCGCGAAGCTGGGAGTACACGAACGGTTCACCTGGGCAGGTCACCAGGCGGACGTACCCACGTGGATGCAGGCCATGGATGTCGTGGTGCACGCGTCCTGGGGCGAACCGTTCGGGATGACGGTCCTGGAGGCCATGGCCCTAGGCAAGCCAGTGGTAGCCGCCGCGAGTGGTGGCCCCTTGGAGAGCGTGCGCGACGGCGTCGACGGCCTGCTGGTGCCGCCCGGGGAGCCGGGGAGCCTGGCCGACGCGGTGAGCCGGTTCCTGCAGCATCCGGCCGAGGCGCGCGCCTTCGGGGCGCGGGCGCAGGTGCGCGCCCAACACTTCTCGGCCTCGGAGATGGCCCGGACCGTTGGGGCGTCCCTGCATTCGGTCTTTTCCTAAGCGGGAAGCGAAAGCCACGGGCCGCGGGAAGCGGCCACAGAGGTAGGGGGAGCTTGTGCAGGCGTTTGACGCTCCGACCAGCGTCGGGTCCGCCGTTGCCGACGCGGAGTCCGACCTTCTGTTCGGGAGAGAACGGGAGATTGCGGCTCTGAGCCAGCTTGTGCGCGCCAGCCGGCAACGTCCGGTGGTCGTGTACGTGCACGGGACCGCCGGCAGCGGCAAGTCGGCGACGCTGCGCGCAGTCCAGCGGTGGTCCGCAGGCGAAGGGGTACGCCCCGTGCTCCTGGACGGGGCCCTGAGCGGTCCGAGTGCCGATACGCTCCTGCACGCCCTGCACCAGGCGCTCCTCACCCCAGGGCCAGCCGCCCCGCGCAATACCGATACCGTGGTACGCGCAATCAATGAACTCGGTGCCGATGGGGGAGTGCTCCTGGTCGTCGACCATTACGACGAGCTGGTCGCGGCCGATGCCTGGTTCCGGCGGGAGATCATTTACCGCTGTGGCCCGGGCGTCTGCCTCGTGCTGGCAGGGCGGCGCGACCCTGACGAGGCATGGCCGGGGGATCGGGCCTGGCGGTCGGTGGTGCGCCCGGTACCGCTGGAGACGTTCAGCGAGGCGGAGGCGCACGCATTCTTGGAGCAGTACGGAGTACGGCAGCCGGCTGCCCGCCGGGAGGCCCTCCAGCTTGCCGGTACCAGCCCAGCGCTCTTGGCCATCGTCGCCGACGCGCTGACGCGCTTACCGGTTCGCCCGGATGGGGCCACCGACGAGGTGGCGCGCTGGTCAGCCCTCATCGAGCAGATGCTGCATCCGGGCTCACGCCGCCGGACGTGGCGGGCCGGCTTGGGGGCCTCGGAAGTTGACCGGTTGCTGGCGGCGGCCTCACTGCTGCCAAGCTTTGACCGCGAAATCCTGGCGGCCATGGTGGGGCAGGTCACGGTCGACACCGGGTGGCCACAGGTCATGGGCCTGCCAGGTCATGGGCCTGCGGCTCCTCTACCCGGTGCAGGGTCGCTACCGGGTGCACGATACCGTACGCGAGGCGATCCGCGCCGTCGTGTTGCGGCAGCGCCCGTGGGCGCAGGCGCGCTGGCGGCAGCGTGCCCTGACCCACGCCCTGGGACGCAGCTTCGGGGCCGGGGGGTACGACCAGGAACAGGCGCTCCTGCTCGCACTTCACGGCTCGCCCGTGGGGGCGCGGCTCGACGGCGCCAACACGCGGTACCGCACCACCACCGCCAGCCCGTCCGACTGCGAGGAGATCGCCACGGTGTGGCGCACGGCCCTCCAGGACGCCTCGTCCTCAGAGGCGCAGGCGCGCGGGGCGCTCGTCCTAGCCCTGCTGGGGACCCGTCCGGACGCCTTCCGGGTCGTGCGTGACGCCCGCGGTCAGCTTGCCGGGTACAGCGCGAGCCTGGCGCGGGCGCCCGAGGTGTCCAGCTTGTTGGGGCCTCGGGCCGAGTTGGCCCACGCGCACTCCGACGCGTCTACGTTGGTCCTCTGCCTGCTCGAAGTGGCCCGTCATGATCCGGGCGTGCGCGAGGCATTGTTGCGTGACCTGTTGTTAACATTTTCCCGCTTCGACCGCGTCCTGTCCCTGTTGGACGACCCTGGCGCCCGCACGCTCTTCACGGCGCTGGGGTTCCGTGACCATGGCGGGTTCCGGCCCGGCGAGGGGTATCAGGTGCTGGACTTCACGGAAACAGGAGGGTGGTCGGCCTGGCTGCGGCAGTTGAGCTGTCCCCGGGCGGACGAAGTCCTGCCCGCCTCGCGCCACCGCCAAGCCGCACGGGACGCGCTGAGCGCCCTGCACGACGATGAGCGCCTAACCCGGACGGCTGCGGCACGCCACTACGCGGCGGTCCACGGCCAGGCGCCGATGCCTGCCCGCGTCCGGGCCTGGCTGCTGGACGCGCTGGATTCGGCCGACCTGGGGGGGCCCTCGATGCCGGGGCGAGACGTGCTGCGGCACTACTACGTCCACCGCACCGGGTCGCACGAGGCGGTGGCGGAGGAACTCGGGGCTTCGCGCGCCACCTATTTCCGCTGGCACCGCCAGGCGCTGGACCGCTTCGGCGAGAGCCTGTTCTCATGAGCCGGCCGACCAGGGTGCCGTGGAGGACCCGGTCATGTGCCTGGCAGCAGCGGCAGCGGAGAACCCCTGGTGGCGGCCGCCGGCACCGCCGAACCATGCGGCTTCGTCCCAGCGGCCGGCGGGCTGTGGTGCGGGCACGAGGAGGGGGGCAGCGGCGCGCACTGCCCCGGCACCGCCGGGACCGCGGGGCGCCTTGACCCACACCGCGCCCCGCCGCAACGTCCCCGTGTTGTCGGGCCGGCCGGGTGAGGCTGCGGCCGTTGGGTGCGGATCACTGGCGCAACGTGGCTTGGCGGTTCCCGAGGGCGGGGGAGGGGTGGCCGGGGTTGGCCTGGGCCACCGCCGCCATGTCACTCGGCGAATGCCTTGAGGTCCGCCCGCTTCTTGGAGTAGTCCTCCGCGAAAGCCAGCACGTCGGGGTCGGCCTCCTCACGCCAACACGCACAGGCCGCCAGGTAGAGATCCGGCCACCAGTTGCGGTGGGCGGTCAGCCCCTGCCGCCGCCAGTCCTCCCAGTCGTCGACGACCTTGGACCAGCAGGCGTCGCCCCATGCGATCGCCTCCTTGGGGTCCTCGAAGGTGGAGACATACAGGTCACGGCCGATGCGCGCGTGCAGCACCTCGTCCGCCCAGTCATAGTCCTGAAAGAGCGCGGAGAGGGGATCGCCCGACTGCCGGGCAACCTCCCACTCGAAGCGCTTCCCAGTGCGGGGCATCAGGCCCTGCTCGATGAAGTACAGGACGCCATGCCGCTCCAGCGGCGTCAGTTGCGTGTTCAGGCCCAGGGACCAAGTGAAATTCACCATCACGCTCGTGCCCGCGGGGCAGCGTTCTCGGCAGGGCAGGCTCGGCCCCCACGAGCGTCGGGGGCTGCGGTTGCGTGGCTTGCATCCTGAGTCCGGTCGACGACAACATGCCGGGCGCCTCTCATCTGTTCCTGGACGGGCACGAGGCGTACGGGGGGGCGGCTTCCAAGGCACCTGCGGACCGAAATTGTGATGCCGCAGATGACGACAGCTGTCGCCGCAGGGCGAGAGGCGACGTCGCCATCTACTTTGGAATGAGACGCCGGGATGGATAGGCGGCGGGTGGACCCCGAGGCGAGACTCTCTGAACGACGTGTCGTGAGACTGCGGCGCTGACGCGCAGCGGCTACGCTGCGACCATGAGATGGGCGTGGGCAGGGCAGCGGGAACCAGGATCAGCAGGGGTCCGACAGCGCGTGATCGCCGCACTGCCCGAGCAGGTGCTGCAGCCGTTGCGCGCGGGACGCGTGCTGGCGGAGCGGATGACGTTCAGGCCGTATGTGACGGAGGTCCGCCTAGTCGATCGAGCATACCGCTTTCTCATCGCCGACCGCTCGTCCCAGTCCTGGTACACGGCTCCCGCACAGCGGCACAATCGGCACTTCCGTTGGCTGGTCGAACGGATGCTCGCACCGGGGGATGTCGTGCTGCAGTGCGGGGCGCACCACGGTTTCTCGACCCTGCCGCTGGCCACCCGGGTGGGCCCGCGCGGAGCGGTGTACTGTGTGGAACCGCATCCGCGTAACGCAGCGATCATCGGGCGCAACGCAGCCCTCAATGGCCTATCCAACATCCATCCGGTGGTACGGGCCGTCGCAGGGTACACGGGCGGGATCCGGCTGTTGCACGGTTCGCACACATCGGTGCCCGCGACCACGCAGCGTGGCCAGCCGGGATTCCGTGCCAGGGCGTCCACCCTGGACGATCTGGTCGAGGAACTGGGCATCCGCCCGGACCTGGTGGTCCTGGACATTGGTGGCATGGAGCTAGAGGCGCTGCGGGCAGCGCCCAAACTGGTCGCGAGCAGACCCCGATGGGCGATTGAGGTCCATCCGCGGGACCTTCAACTGCGGGGCCAGGCGCCCGCAGACCTCCTGCCGTACCTTGCACCTGCACGCCTCTTCGTCGTTGCCGCAGACGGCCGCGGCGGCAGCCCGATCGAATCCTTGCCCGGTGGCACCCTCCCCGATATCCCGCACGAACTGTACGCGCTACCGTGGCGGGTCGGCGCCAATGGCCGGACGGCCGGCAGGGGACCGGGTGACGCCGCGCCCCCCCATGACCAGGGAGACTACCCGCCCCGGGTCCGGGAGTCGTGACGGAAGCGTGATGGGGTGGTGGCAGATGCCGTCCGCGTCCCGGCTTGAGTCTCCCTGTACCGCGGCCACGCTGGTCAGGTGCCCCCAGTGCAACACGCCCTTAAGCCCCGTGGGCATGGATCCGCCGGTTCAATGCGGCGGATGCGGCCGACGTGTACGCCGGCCCGGCCGGGTGTGGGACCTCCTGGTGCACAGCGCGGCCGTGGAGGTGGAGTACCGACGCCAGATCCAGGAGAGCGGCTTTGTTGGTGGGGTCGCGGACTTCCAGGTTGTGCTCCAGAGCGACCTGGGTTCACATTCCGCCGAGGCGAGCCGGGTCGGGTTGCTCACCAACCCCCTGATCAATACGCAGGATGAACCGACGTGGAACAACTACCTGGGCGTGCGCGACCACGTCGTCCGCCAGGGGACACGACTGGCGGAACTGGGATGCCGGTCCCCCTCGTATTTCCTCCGCGACGCCGCTCGGCATGGCGTCGAATGTGTGGGCCTCGACCTGTACTTCCATACCGACGGCAGGTCGGACAGCGGTTACGTCAAGGTCTTGGCCGACATGTGCCGCCTGCCCCTGCCCGACGCGGCGTTTGACACCATATTCGTGTCGTCAGCCCTGCACCACACGCCGGACCTCGCGGCGGCCGTGCGCGAGGTGCATCGGGTGCTGCGGCCCGGCGGGCGGTTCGTCTTGGCGAGCGAGCCGCCCGTGAGCCTCTTGCGACGTGCCGGGGTGGTCGCTGGCCGCCCCGGGGATAAGGCGCGGTACACCTATCCGGAATACCGGCGGGCACTCCGGGAGGCCGGATTCCGGCGGGTGCAGATCCACTTTCCCGGGCACGTCGAGCGCGTGATAACCAGCCGGGGCTCGTCGCGGCACCACGCCCTGTCCGAGGTGCTGGGCGCCCTGTGGCAGATGCCGCTTGGGCGGTGGGTCATCACCCACCTGGGCCTGCCGCCGGCGCTGTTGTTGCTCGAAGTATCCCTGGTGGCGGTGGCGTACAAGTGAGTCGGAACTCATGCCGCCCACTTGGCCAGGGGACTGGAAGAGGGGACGGGATGTGCAATGCGGAGCGGTGTACCGCCGGAAGTGGTTGGGTGCCTGCGCGCCTTGGGACTCGCGGAGGACATCCCGGCGTATCGAATTCCCGGCGGCACCGGAACCCAATTGTGGCGGTTGAGCACGTCACCAGAGCCCCTCATCTTGCGGTTGTATCCGCCGGGGGATGCCCCGCTGGCGGCCCAACGGCGAGAAGCAGCGTTCCTCCGGCATCTGAATTCTCAGGACCTGCCCATACCACGGGTGCACGCGACCGGAGTGCATGACCGCACCTCCTACCTGCTACTCTCGGCGTGCCCGGGTCGACCCGTGGGTCGGGAATTGCGCACCCAGCCCTGGCGGGCTTACGGGCTGGGCTTCGCCGCGGGCGGGTTTCATGCCGCACTTCACCAGGTACCCGTACCCGAACGTCTGCGTTCCCTGCGGGCCGCACCCGCCGAAGGATTGGAGCAGGAGGCGGAGTTGAGCGCCCGGTTGCAGCGGGTGCCTCCGCTGCGGGATAGCATCCTGCACCTGGACTTCCACCCGATGAACATGCTCACCGACGGACGACGGATCACCGGCGTGGTCGACTGGACCAGCGCCGCCGTCGGTGACCCGCGCTGCGATGTGGTCGGTGACCCACGCTGCGATCTGGCCCGGACTGCGGTTCTGCTCAGGTGCCCCCGCACCGACCGGGCGGCAACCGCGCCTGCGACTATCGGAATCTGCCGCCTGTTCGAGCGCGGGTGGGCTGCAGGTTATGCGGAGGGATGCGGCCGAGACCCCGCATTGGCCGACGCGCTGCAGGACCGTGGCAGCCAGGTCCCATTTCTGGCGGCGGCCGCCGCCCAGTTGGCGTGGGAGATGCGGCGCGTGCGACGCGCCGCGGATCTTCAACGGATGCAGCGGTTGGTTCGAGCCTGGAAGCGGTCCGCCGACATCGCCGCCTCTTAGTGGTACCTGTTGCTCACAGGAAGACATCGAACCGCGTCGCCCCGCCCCAGCCGCCAGCGTTAGGCCGGGGCTGACCTTTTTCGGGCTCAGGGGTCCGCATGGAGAATGCACCCACGATCTCCTGGGCATTGAGAACGAAGCCCCGCGCGCGAAGCCCCAGGAAGCATCGTATGGGGAAGTGACCCAATTGCCGAAGCCTGGCGAGAAGACTTGGGAGGCGAACCTACGGTAGGTACTGACTGCTGCTGCCATGGAGGGACGCTCCGATGATCTGGATCGTTCGGGTGCTGACCGCCGCCCTTGGCCTCCTAGCCGTCTTGCTGGCTTTGGTTCTCGCCGTGAGACTTTTCGGTCGGCAGGCAGCCCGCATCGTGCTGCGCCGCTTTACGCGGCGGCTGTTCACCGATCCCTACCATGAAAACCTCTGGGAGACGGTGACCGCGATCCGCCGGTACGGCCTCCAAGCGGTGCTGGAGACCGAGTTGCGGGCCGCATCCGGCAAGGAGATCTACCGGCCGTTTGGCCGCTTCCGGACGTTCCCGGGCTTTGACGACCTGCTGTTCGACCCAGCGCAGCTCGCCCGGCTGCCCACCTCCGAGGAGGTTCCCGTCGAAATGGCCACGGTCCTTGGCCCCCGATCCGCCCGGCCGCTACACATCGAGATCCCGTTGCTGATCACTGGCATGGGCTACGCGGTGGCCCTGAGTCCGAAAGCCAAGGAAGCCCTGGCCCGGGGGGCGGCCATGGCCGGCACGGCCACGAATACGGGTATGGGGCCGCTGCTCCCCGACGAGCGGCGACTGGCCCGTTCATTGATCCTCCAGTTCAACCGGGGGGATTGGAACAAGACCTCGGACATCCTACGACTAGGGGACGCCATCGAGATCCAACTGGGGCAGGGAGCGCAGGCGGGAATCGGGTTTCCCGTCGAGGCCAAGGATTTCCCCCCTGAACTGCGGCGGGCCTTCGGGCTGCAGCCTGGCCAGAAGGAGACGGAGTTCAAGAACCGCATGCCGGGTATGGAGGCGGCCACCGACCTCATCCCCCTGGTGGCCAGGCTGCGCCGTATCACCGACGGCGTTCCCATCGGCGTCAAAATGGCGGCCGGCGATCACCTCGAGTCCGACCTCATGATGGCAGTCCTGGCGAGTGTCGATTACGTTCAGCTGGACGGCGCGGAGGGCGGCACGCAGGGGTCCCTGCCGATCCTGGCCGATGACTTCGGCCTGCCGACCTTCCTCGCCGTTTGTCGTGCCCACCGGTTCCTGGCCATGATCGATCCCGGGATGCGGCCGAGCCTGATCATTTCGGGGGGGCTGTCCTCACCGGGGCACTTTCTGAAGGCCCTAGCCCTAGGAGCGGACGCGGTGGCCATCGGCTCCGCCGCCCTCTTCGCGCTGGCCCACAACCAGACCAGCCTGGCCGTCCCCTGGGAGCCGCCGCTCACTACCGTGGTTTACGGGCAGCCCGCGGCCCGCCGCCTCGACGTCGACAAGGCGGCCGAGTCTCTGGCCCGCTTCCTCGCCTCCGTCCGAAAGGAAATGGAATCGGCCGTCCGTGCGGTCGGCAAGACCTCGGTGCACGCCGTGGGCCGCGATGACCTCATGGCCCTGGAGCCATGGGTTGCGGATGTGGCGGGGGTGCATCTGGCACGGGCCCAGCGAGAGGTGCTCACCGGCTCCAGCCAGGCGCAGCCGAGTAGCCCCGATCCCGCCACTCGCTCGGATGTCCCATTCCTGCGCCCGCAGGGGCGCCCTCAGCTCTGAGGATCTCGGGGAGTCCGACTCGTCTTCGATGCTCGGCGCCTTGCTTACCACGTCCACGTCTCTTGCCCCGCAGCGCCGCCCGTCTGGACGCATATCGCACGCATGTTGAGTGGGGGGAAGAGGGGCGGTGGCGAGATCGCGCCGCTCGCAGTGCATGCGCCGGAATGGAACCGCGGCACGAACGGACAACCGAGTGACAAGCGGAAGCATGACGGCAGCGAGCATGCCTGGCGAGACGTCGCGGACCAGCACGGGCCGAGCCTGGTAGTGTGTAGCGTCGCCATGAAGATCGGCGCCATTTCGCCAACGCTCGAGAAGCGCATAGGTCGAGGGACATCCGAAATGCCTGCTGAGCCCTCCAACGTGGTTTACATAATGCTTCTTATCGGCAGTAGTGAAGGAGCCGATGTCGCGGTGGACGTGGCCGACTGGCGAGGTGCTCCCGAAATGCGCCAGCGACGCTCTGCAGAGAGCCAAGCACCGCATGTGGCCAGGAGTCGGGCAGGCAGAACTCCACAGCCCCACACCAAGCTCGCCGACCACCTGATAGTACTCACGGGCTAGCGCTGTATGGGGATCTATTGCACGCGTGCGTCCCTGCCTACCACCCATGCAGGCAGCATTGTTGTCACTTTGCGACAGTATTCGACTTACAGACACACGTATTCTGATTGGCGTGTCGGATAGGCAAGGGAGTGGCCCACGAGTGGAGCGCCAAGCGGGCACCATCATCGTTGATGACACAGGCTGTGTTCTGTCCGCGAATAAAGCCGCCCGCGCGATCTGTGGGCACGCCATCCCAAAGGGCACGCCGATCGCGGACCTCGCATGCGTCGCCCCGTGCACCACCCACGTGCCCGCCTTCGCGGGAGTCGACGGGTTCAGCGCCCTACATGGCGCCTGGTCCCAACGCCGCTTCGAAGCAATCGCCTGCCACTGTCGCCGTGTACGTGGCAACCTTCGCTTCGACATCGAGCCACTCGACTCGTTGGTCGAGTTTGCTGAGCAACTTACCGAACGGGTGCTGATCAGTGACCCGACAGGATGCGTCCTGTATGTGAACCAGGCGATCCGCCACTCGCTCGACTATCAAAATGCGCCAGACGTTCGGGGGACGTCGGTGGTCGAACACGCCGAACGTTCTGGCATGAACCCCGACGCCGTCCGCAATATGATGCGTGTCGCCTTGCACGGTGGCTCCTGTCGCGAACCATTCCTCGCGATCGACGGTGACTTGAAGCACCACTACGTCCTGGCAACAGCGACACCTTTTCGCTACTTCCACAACATCTGCGCAATCGTGTGGACGACGCGCTCTCTGCCGTCCTACGAGGAGTTACAGGATCGACAAGCTCTCTTAGCCATCGCCTACCGCCTGGAAGCGATGTATCAGCACGAGGTCCGGAACCCACTGCAAACGGTTCAGGCTGCGTTGGCGCTCATTCGCACCCGGGTCCCTGCGGGGTGCTATGCGGACCTCCTAGATATCGCAGACCGTAACTTGCTGTCCATATCCGAGATATTAAGCACGGACCCGCTGCCCAACCAGGCAATCCGCCGCCCCCTGCCGGCTGCCCGGCTGTCATCCATTGTGGATGAGGCGATTCATGACGCCACCCTCCGGCAATCGTCGTGTCGTCTCACCTTCGTGCACCGCCCGCAACCGGCGGAGCCGGCCGTGGTGTGCGACCATGCCGGAATCTCTCGCGTCTTTGCAAACCTGTTTAGGAACACCGCACAGGCGCGCCCGGATGCCCAGGTCACCATTTCATATTTCCAGAGCGCCGACGCGCTAACGTGCGTCGTTGAGGACGATGGACCGGGGTTTCCGCCAAACATACTCACCCGAATCCTCGCCACCGACGACCGGACCGGTGGCTTGGGGCTGGTCCTTGTGAGCGCGATTGTCGAGGCAAGCAGCGGCACGGTCACGTACGGCACCGCCACCGGTGGAGGTGCTCGCGTAGAGATTGCCCTTCGGCTCGCGGACGTTGCTGTCTCAGGCTCCGCGCCACAAAGTGACCCACCTTTCGCAAGTAAAGGTTGGGGGTCGGGTAATTTCGCGTCACGGGGGTCCATGGGCGGGGGCGGCATAGACCGAGAGGTCGCAGTCGGCAAGCTCTAGCAGGCTGTCCATGTAGATGCGCCGTGATTTGGGCACCGCCAGTTGCCAGGGACCCTCGTTGATGCGGGCGACCGTAACCCCTTCCAACATCAGCAGAAGGGCTCTGGCCGTGGGCGCGGCACTCTGGCGCTTGCCCGGCAACTCGATCGTCTCTTGCCTGTCGCTAACGGGGCTATTTGCCCTCGTTTGGCGAGGGGGCTTTGCCCTCGTCACCGGTCAACGACGGAGGGCGACGTCCGTCCCGGGCTGGCGAGCCTCTGCGGGCGCCAGGCGCCCGAACCCGCCGGCTGGATGCCAGCCGGCGGGCTGAGGCTACCACGCCCGCCTCTCACCAGCCAGGGCTCCGCAAGCCGTCCGTCGCCCCCCTGGCGCCCCACGACGAGGGGCAATGCCATCCGGAAATCGCGGGCACGTA
>JAJZWQ010000199.1 GCA_021846605.1 Bacillota bacterium
ACGACGTGGGTCGACCGAAGGTGCAGTCGGCCAAGCGGCACATCGAAGATCTGAACCCCGACGTGCGCGTCGTCAGTTTCCCCACCGTTTTGACCTCGGAAAACGCCATGGACATCCTGGCGCCGTTCGATGTCGTCGTCAACGGCTGCGACAACTTCCCCACGCGCTACCTGGTCAACGATGCCTGTGTTCTGCTCGGAAAGCCGATGGTCGACGCGTCCATCCTGCAGTGGGAGGGGCAGGCCACCGTCTTTCTGCCCGGGCGCGGCTGCTACCGCTGCCTGTTTCCGGTGCCACCCCCGGCGGGATCGGTTCCGTCCTGCTCTCAGGCCGGCATCATCGGTGCCCTGGCCGGCCACATGGGGACCCTGCAGGCGGTGGAGGCGGTGAAGGTCATCCTCGGCCGGGGTGATCCCCTGAGCGGGCGGCTGATCACCTACGATGCCCTCGCCGGGGAGTATCAGTCGCTGCGCTGGAACCGCAACCCGAACTGTCCGGTATGCGGGGACCAGCCGACGGTCACGGAGCTGATCGATTACGCAGGCTTCTGCGGTGTGCCGGGGGCCGACCAGGACGGTGCGCACGTCGAACCGCCGACCAAGGAGGCCAGCCAGGATCTGTCGCCGCAGGAGGCCTGGGACCGGGTGCAGGCGGGGGCGCTGCTGGTCGATGTGCGTGAGCCGTATGAGTATGGGGACGTGCGCATCCCCGGTGCGGATCTGGCGCCGTTTGGCATGATGCTGCAGCGGGGCCGCACCGCGCTGGATCCCGCGCAACCCGCCGTCTTTGTGTGTCGCATCGGTGAGCGATCGGCCGTGCTCGTCGACCTGTTGCGTCAGGAGGGCTTTCCCCTCACATACAACCTCCGCGGCGGACTGGTGGCCTGGGAAAACGAGGGGCTGCCGCTGGAACGGACGGGGGGCCGGTGAGCCAAACGGAGGCGGCGGGCCGGGCCGAGGGCATTCTTGACGATGCCCTTGCCCTGATCGGGCGCACCCCGGTGGTTCGGCTGCGGCATCTGCCGGACGCGGGGGCGGCGGAAGTCGTCTGCAAACTGGAGTCGCTGAATCCGGGGGGCAGCGTCAAGGACCGCATCGCGGTCGCCATGGTGGACGCCGCCGAGGCCGAAGGGCGGCTGCGGCCGGGCGATACGATCGTGGAGGCCACCTCGGGCAATACCGGCATCGGGCTGGCGGTGGTGGCCGCCGTGCGCGGCTACCGCCTCGTGCTCACCATGCCGGAGGACATGAGCGCCGAACGGAGATCGCTGTTTGCCTGGTACGGCGTGGAGACGATTCTGACCCCGGCGCTGGAGGGCATGAGCGGAGCGGTGTTTGCGGCGGAGGAAGTGGTCAAACAGCGCAAGGGCTTCTGGCCGCGGCAGTTCGAGAATCCCGCCAACCCCGAGGCGCACGCGGCCGCCACGGGGCCGGAACTGTGGAGCCAGTGCGGCGGCCGGCTCGACGCCTTTGTGGCCGGGGTGGGCACCGGCGGCACGCTCACGGGTTGCGCCCGCTACCTGCGCTCGCGCCGTCCCGACCTGTCGGTGGTGGCGGTCGAACCCGCCCGCAGCCCCGTGTTGGGCGGGGGACGTCCCGGGCCGCACCGACTGCTCGGTCTTGGGGCCGGGTTTGTGCCCGGCGTGCTGGACCGAAAACTGGTCGACCGCGTGCTGGCGTGCAGCGACGAGGACGCGTTTGAGACCGCACGCCGGATGGCCTGCCGCGAGGGGTTGCTGGTGGGGCCGTCGTCCGGGGCGGCGGTCTGGGGAGCGCTGCGGGTGGCCGCCGAGCTGGGAGCGGGCCGGCGCGTCGCCTGCATCCTGCCCGACGGCGGCGACCGCTACGCGAGCCTGCTGCCGTGGGCCCTCCGCCACGAGGGCGGCGGTGGGCGATGAACGTCGCGGAGGTTTTGGTCCTGCCCGCGGATGTGCGGGCGGCCATGGTCGCGCACGCCCGCGCCGAGGCGCCGCTGGAGGCCTGTGGTCTGCTGGGCGGACGCGGCAACCGGGCGGACCGCTTTTATCCGACCCGCAACGCCGCGCACAGCCCCGTGCGCTATGAGGTGGAGCCGGCCGACCTCCTGGCGGTGACCATGGATTTGGATGCTTCCGGCGGAGAACTGTGGGGGGTCTTTCACTCCCACCCGCAGACCGAGGCGTATCCGTCGCAGACGGACCTGCGCCTGGCCCTCTATCCGGAGGCGGTGTATCTGATTTGTTCGTTGGCCGACCCGCAGCGGCCGGTGCTGCGCGGCTACCGTTTGGAGGGTACCGAGGTTCGGGAGTGTCTGCTCACCGCCACCTGAGCGCGCAGGATGTGCGCCGGTGGGGCAGAATGTGTTCAACGGTTGCGCGTTTCCATGTTTCCGTCAGGGCCTGCCGGCCGCGGCACGGCCCTTTTCATGCGGAGGGAGGCACCCAGGTGCGCTACGTGCGCTTTGCGGCGGAGGGCCACGCGGTTTGGGGTCGCGTCGAGGATCGTTGGGTGGTGCCGTTGGACAAGGCCCCGTATCTCGGAGGGGTGGACGCGGGTGCGGCGGTCGCCCTGGAAGGGCTGCCGCTCCTGGTGCCCGCGACGCCCAGCAAGGTGCTGTGCGTGGGACTCAACTACAAGACCCACCGGGACGATCAGCAGGGTTCCGACCGTCTGATCGCGGGGATCATCTCCCGGGCGATGGACGCCGATCAGCCCAGGCGCGACCCCCTGCTCTTTCTGAAGGCCCCCAGTTCCCTGGTGGGGCCGGGCGAGCCCATCGTGCTGCCGCCGGAGACCCAGCGCGCGGACTATGAAGCGGAACTCGCCCTGATGATCGGGCGGCCGCTGCGGCGCGCGGCGGGCCGAAAGGAGGCGGCGGATGCCATCTTCGGCTACACCCTGGCCAACGACGTCAGCGCCCGCGACATCCAGGACCACGACCAGCAGTGGATGCGGGCCAAGTCCTTTGATAGCTTCTGCCCGCTCGGGCCGTGGGTGGACACCGACTTCGATCCGGCCGACCGCGAGATCAGCGGCTGGCTGAATGGTGAGCGGCGGCAGTCCGCTTCGACCGCGCAGCTCATCGCGGACCCGGTGGAACTCGTGCGTTTCGCCTCGCAGGCCATGACGTTGCTGCCTGGGGACCTGCTGCTGACGGGGACCCCCAGCGGGGTGGACCGTCTGGCCCCCGGGGATCGCTTCTGCGTGCGCGTGGACGGCCTGGGGGAGCTGTGCAATCCGGTTCGTGCCGAGGCGGGATGAACTGGCGGGCGGTGGAGAGGGAGTGGGATGCGGTGGCAGGCGAGGCGGCGGCCCCGGAGGGTCTCCAGGAGCGGACGCTGGTGTTGGTCAAGCCGGACGGGGTTCAAAGGGCCCTGGCCGGGGAGGTGGTGGCCCGCCTGGAGCGCAAGGGCCTGCGCCTGTGCGCGGCGCGGTTTCTGCAGGCGGATCGGCGGTTGGCGGAGGCCCACTACGCCCCGCACCGCGAGCGCCCGTTTTTTGAGGAGTTGATCGGCTTTCTCACGTCCGGGCCCATGTTGGCGATGGTCTGGGAGGGGCCCCGGGCGATCGAGCACGTGCGCGCCCTGATGGGTGCCACCGACCCGGCCAAGGCCTCCCCTGGCACCATCCGCGGCGATCTGGCGCTCAGCATCGCCAACAACCTCATCCACGGCTCCGACGGCCCCGAGTCGGCCCGCCGGGAGATCCCGCTCTTTTTCCGACCGGAGGAGGTCGTCTCCTACCAACGCGCGGCGGACGGCTGGGTGACCGGCGCGTAGCGGAGGCGACGGCGGGGGGGCGTGACCTTGGCGGTCGAGTGGGCCATCATCGGCGGCACCGGAGTGTACGATCCAGAGTTGCTGGAGCAGCCTCGGGCGCAGTCCGTGGAGACGCCCTACGGAACGGTGGAGGCCTTCGTCGGCGGCCACGCCGGGGTCGAGGTGGCCTTTTTGCCCCGGCACGGGCGGGGACACAGCCTGCCGCCGCACCGCATCCCCTACCGCGCCAACCTCTGGGCCCTGCGTGCCCTTGGGGTGCGCGCCTGCCTGGCCACGGCGGCCTGCGGGTCGTTGCGGGCCGACCTGGCACCCGGCGGCTTGGCCCTTTGCGATCAGTTTCTCGATTTCACCCGTTCGCGGGCGTCCACGTTCTTTGACGGTCAGGACGGCCAGGTGCACCACGCCGATATGACCGACCCATACTGCCCCCGCCTGCGGGCCGCCCTGGCGGTCGAGGCGCGCGGGCTCGGCATCGGCCTTGTGGAGCAGGCGACGTACGTTTGCACGGAAGGACCGCGTTTCGAGACGCCCGCCGAGATCCGCGCCTATGCGCGCCTGGGCGGCGACTTGGTGGGCATGACCGGGGTGCCGGAGGTGGTGTTGGCCCGGGAGGCCGGACTTTGCTATGCCTCGGTGGCCGTGGTCACCAACTTCGCGGCCGGGCTGGCCGGTCGGCCCCTGACGCACGCCGAAGTGGTCGAGGCCATGGGTCAGGCGACCGCGGGGGTGCGGCGGCTGCTCTTGGCCACCGTCGCCGCGGGGGCCGCGGGCCCGTGTGACCGCTGCCCGCCGGCGCCGGCGGGGATTCGGGTCCCCACGACGGGGGCGGGGGAGGGGCGCGAGGCATGACGATGGACCGGTTGCGGCCTTCGCGAATCCGGGACGAGGGACTGGCGGCGGCCGGGGCCGCCAAGATTGCCTGGGCCCAGGCGCACATGCCCGTGCTGGCCGCCGTTGCGCGCCGGCTCGCCGCGCGGGGCACCCTGCGGGGGGTGCGGATGGGTATCTGTCTTCACCTGGAGGCAAAGACGGCCTGTTTGGCGCTGGCCCTGCAGCAGGCCGGCGC
>JAJZWQ010000200.1 GCA_021846605.1 Bacillota bacterium
CACCGCCTCGTATCCGGCGCGGATCAGCCGGTCGAACTGCTGGCGGATCTCCAGCGGGTGCAGTTCCTGTTTCAGCCGTTCGATGGCGTTGCGCTTCAGCACGTCGGCCATGGTCGGCGCCGGCGCCTGGGGGCGCGCCGCTCCGGGGGACGTATCCATATGGTTGCTAGCCTCCCTAAGGGCGTTGGCCCCCGACGCGTTCGTCGCGGTCCGACGCGCCCGCTTCCGTGGTGGACACGGGGATGTAGCCGCGCAGTTCGAGGTGGGCGACGATGCGTGCCAGCGAGGCGGCCACGCTTTCACTGCCGCTGTCCACGACGACGTCGGGGTGCGTCGGAGCTTCGTAAGGGTCGCTGATGCCCGTGAAGTGCGGGATCTCGCCGCGTAGCGCCCGCGCATAGAGGCCCTTGACGTCGCGTCGCACCAGTTCCGGCATCGGGCAGTGCACATAGACCTCCACGAATTCGCCGATGCGCGCGCGCGCCTGGGCCCGCGCCTCCTGGTAGGGGGAGATGGCGGCCGACAAGACGGCGACACCATGCCGGGTGAGCAGCTGGCAGACGTAGGCGATTCGCTGCACGTTGGCGTCGCGATCCTCGCGTGAAAAGCCGAGGCCGCGGCTGAGGTTGGTCCGGACTTCATCCCCATCCAGCACCTCGACCCGCCGGCCCCTGGCCAGCAACTCGGCGGCCAGCGCCTTGCTGAGCGTGGACTTGCCCGCACCCGAAAGCCCGGTGAACCAGACGGTAAAGCCCTGCTCCAGCCGCTCGGCGCGCGTGCCCCTGGCCATCCCGCATCCCCCAATACACTGTTTCCGATCGGGAATGGTGTATTACCCTGTCTCGGATGCTAGCGCGCCCATCAGATGGTGTCAAGGGGGGCCGCCCGCGCAAACGGCGAAAGGTGACCGGCCTGTAGGGCTGTGGTACGCTGCGCGGGCGGGTTTTGCTTGGTGTGCGGGTGCCTGGATCCGCCGTCTCTGGATCGTCCTGCAACACCGTCCTCTTCGGGCGCGTCAAGGCCGGGCGTTGCGCGTTCGGCGTGGAGGGGGATGGTTGCGGTAGATTTTGCCGTATTTACTCGGGTGGATTCGGCCCTGGAGCCGCGATTGCGGGAACTGCTGCGGCGACACCGCGAAGCCGCCGCCAGGGTCGATTGGAGCTATGCATCCCTGCTGCCATGGGAGCAGGGACGGGATATGCACCGTGTGCCGTGGACGCCGCAGCAGCGCCGTCTGAGCGAGCCGATGTACGTTGCGGTCGAAACGGCCTTGCTGACCGAGGCCAACCTTCCCTGGTTCACCACGGCCCTGGACGGGCTGTTTCGCGGCGGTCTCTCGGTCCTCCACGATTTCCTCCGGGCCTGGACGGCCGAGGAGGATCAGCACAGCGACCTGCTGCAGACCTATCTCCTGCTGACCCGCAACGGCGAAGCCACGCGGTTGCATCGGTTGCGGCACGAGGTCGTGGAGCAGGGGTTTGAGGGCGAATACCAGAGCCCCATTGAGATGATGGTGTGCACGACGATCCAGGAGTTGGCGACCCGCGCCTTCTACCAGTGCGTCGCCGCGGCGGGCGCCGGGCAGGACCCGGCATTGGCCCGTATCCTCTTGCGGTTGGCCCGCGACGAGACCCTCCACTACACCTTTTACCGCGATGTGATCGCCGCGCATCTGCAGGCCAATCCCAACTACGTCTGGCCGATTGCGCGCGTGCTGCGCGATTTCAACATGCCGGGACACGGCATGCCCGACTTCCGCCGGCGCATGCGCCTCATCGCCGACCATGCCGGCTACGGGCCTTGCGAGTATTATCATCAGGTGGTGCAGACGCTGGTCCGCCACTGGGGCATCGCGCGCCTGCAGCCGACCCTGGCGGGGGCCATCGAGGCGCGCTACCAGATTCTCTCCTACCGGGACCGCCTGGGCCGCCTGGCGGAGCGGATCGCCGCGGGCCGTGCGGCCACCGTACCGGTGTGAGGGTTGGGCGGCATGCTGGAAGCTCCGGCGCGGGACCGGGGATGGGGGCGGAGGATTGGGAACGGACGGGTCGCGGGGCTCCGGCAACCACGAGGACAACTTCTCACGGTTCTTACGTGTCTCGGGCACGGGTCGCGAGCACTCCTGGCTCTTGCGCTACCTGCGCCGGGCCACGGCGGTGCCCCGCCCCCGTCCCGGTGCGCCGCGCCAACCACGGCCTGCGAAGGAGGCGGCAGCCGCGGTGCTGCCTCCCGAGCGCCCCTCGTGATCGCGCAAAGTCCGCCGGTTGCCCAGTGCCCCTCCCGGGGCAAATCGACGGCCGAAGGGGGCGCTGACCTGGTGGGGCGGACGTGTGGAAGACCGAGGCATCGGTTGGTACGCATTCTCTAACCAGGTGGGACTTGGCCAACAGGCTGGCGGTGCCGGGGGGGTTTGTCGCGGGTTTGCGGCAGACCGACGGGTTTGTGGTCGTGCCGCACCTGCTGCCGGACGTGGACGCGCTGGCTTCGGCGGCCGCACTGTGCACGGTTTTGCGCCGGCTGGGCAAGCGCGCCTGGGTCGAGGCGCCGGACGTGCCGGACCTGCACGCCTGGGTGCTGGATCCCGCCCTGCGGCGGGCGGATTCGGAAGGCGGGGTGCGCATCGCCGTCGACACCGCGCGGCCCGAGCGGTTGCAGGTCCCCGGGCCGGTGGCCCTCTGCCTCGACCACCACGAAGACAATCCGGGTTTCGCCGAGGTTGTGGACTGGGTGGCGCCTGCGCCCTCCTGCACCTGCCTGGTGGCGGCCCTGGCCGACGCCCTTGGTCTGAAAACGGATGCCGCCCTGGCCACCACGCTCTATGCGGGACTGCTTGGCGATACCTCCGGCTTCCGCGAGATCGGCGGGCCGGATGCCTTTGCGTGGGCCGAGCGCTTCGCGCGGGCCGGTGCCGATTGTGGCGGTGTCGCCGAGCGTTTTCACCGCCGCTCGCCCGGCTTTTGGTCCCTGCTGGCCGAGGTCCAGGTGGGCGCGCGGCGGCTGGCCGCGCCAGGGGCGCCACCCCTGCATGCGGTGCCCGTCACGGCAGACCAGCCCCTGCGCCATGGGATCGACCCGTATGAGCACGCGATGCTGCCGACGCACCTGTCCCCACCCCCGGGCGGCGTGTTGGTGGTGCTGCAGGAAGGGGCGCACGGGGTTCGCCTGCGCCTGCGCTCACGCGGCTACGACGTTCTGCCTCTGGCGCACCTGCTCGGAGGTGGCGGCCACCCCAACTCCGCCGGGGTCCAGCTGCGGGGGCACGGGCTTGCGGCGGGGGAGCAACGGCTGGTGGCGGCATGGGCGCAACTGGCCGGCGTCCCCGCCTCCGACGTCTGCCGGCAGCCGGTCCCGCCGGTGGTCTGAGTCGAGGAGGGCGTACGCTCCATCGCGCTCCATCACGCTCCATCACGCCCCATCCGCCGCCTTGCGCCGGTGCGTCCGGCCCGGCTACGCTGCGGTGTGATCGTCGCGCCGCTGCGGCGGGCGGCGTGGCGGCCGCGAGTTCCGCACCATGGGGGCGGCTGCCGTCATCAAGTACATCGGATCCAAGCGCGTCCTGCTCCCGTGGATCCTGGCGACCGTGGGGGACATCGGCCGCGTGGCACCGGTGCGCCGGGTCGGCGACCTTTTTTCCGGTTCGGCCCGCGTGGCGCATGCCTTCAAGGCGGCCGGTCTTGAGGTGGTCGCCAACGATCTGATGGCCTACGGCCATGTCCTGGCCACGGCCCTGGTGGCGGTCGACGCGCGGCAACAGGATTCGGCGGCGTTGCGGGGCCTGCTGGACGATCTCACACGCCTTCCCGGGCGTGACGGTTGGTTTTCCACCCTCTACGGGCAGGAGGCGCGCTTTTTCCATCCGAAGAACGCCCGTCGCATTCAGGCCATCCGCGACGCCATTCCCGGGGTCTGCGGCGCGGACGATGGCCTGCGCGCCATCCTCCTCACCAGCCTCATGCTGGCCGCCGACCGAGTCGACTCGACGACGGGCGTGCAGATGGCCTACTTGAAGCGCTGGGCGCCGCGGGCCCTGGGGGATTTGGTGCTGACGGTCCCGCCCCTGCTGCCCGGCCCTGGCTGGTCGCTCCATGGTGAGGCCCAGGTGGCCGCCGAGGCCATCGACGTGGACCTCGTGTACCTCGATCCCCCATACAATCAGCACTCGTACCTGGGAAACTACCACCTGTGGGAGACGCTGGTGCTCTGGGACCACCCGTCGACCTACGGCGTCGCCCGCAAGCGGCTGGACTGCCGCACCCGCAAGAGCGCTTTCAACGGCAGGCGGTCGGCGCCCCAGGCCCTGCGCGCCCTGATCGGCGCGCTGCGCGCCGACCACGTGGTGGTCTCCTGCAGCAACGAGGGATACCTTGGCGCGGAGGACGTCGAGGCCTGTCTGGGAGAGGGGCGGTTTGTCGTGCGGCTGCAGCGGGAGCACCCCCGCTACATCGGCGCGCGGATCGGCATCTACAGCCCGAGCGGCGTCAAGGTCGGCGCCGTGTCCCACACCCGCAACGTCGAGTATCTGGTGGTCGGCACGCGGCGGCGTTCGGTCTACGACGCCCTGCGCACCACGGCCACCGGCGCCGCGCACCACGCGCGGCCCATGCCGCTGGCCTGACCGCCGGCCGTCGGCTAAACCTCGGCTAAACCGCACCTGCGCTCCACCCGATGAAGGACACGAGGGACCGCGCTGCCGAGCCGGCCTCGGGGGGCGGGCGGGAAGGGAGCGGACGCGATGGCGGGTGCGGGCGGGGCTGCCGGGGCGCCGCGGGCCGTGGCGCGGTGGTGGGTCGCATCCGGGGTGGCGCTGGCGGTGGGG
>JAJZWQ010000201.1 GCA_021846605.1 Bacillota bacterium
GAGCAACTTCACCTGCACAACCTGCTTCATGTCCATACGTTCGATGTATGCGAACAAGGGAGGGAAGGGCGAAGGGGCGATTCCTCTGTCGGCTGAAGCCGACAGCCTCCTCGCCCGTTTTCTGTGACGACTCCGCTGCCTCCAGGTGGCGCGACTCCTCTGTCGCCTGAGCGTGACAGTCCTCACGTTTCCTGTAGGGAGCCGAGGGACCGGCGGAGGGAGCGAGGGCGCTGGCGGGGGCGAACACGCCGCCGGGTGGCGGCCCGGCCGGCGGTCGCGCCCTGGACCACTGGCGGGGGCTGGGTCCCCTCGCGCGCGGGCCCCTGGCGGAGCGTGGCGCAGGGTGCCCTGAGCGCGTGCTCCACCTGGGGGCGCCACACTGGTCCATGGCGCTGATCGGCGGGTTGATCACCGCCGGCGGCAGCCTGGTCAGGGCTGGCCTGGGGTGGTTTCCGGACCGGGCGGCGACCGCCTGGGGCGCCGCGGGTTCATCCTGCTCTACGGGGCCCTGTGGGCCCTGAGCGCGCTGGGGTGGTCCTTGGCCCCGGTGCCTCGTGCTGGCCCCGGCCTCCTCCTGGGTGTCGGGCGGGGCGCGAACCGTGCCGGGGGGCCGGTCGTTCCGGTGGAGCAGGCCGGCCGGAACTCTGCCCACGCCGTCTGGGGCAAGGGGGCGGGTGTCCCCTTGGTCGTCCGGATCGTTCCAGGGCCGTCGGCCTATCAGCCGTTCCTTGCCCTCAGCGCGGGCATCGCGGTGCTCAACTACTGCCATGTCGCCCGGCTGCGGGAGGTCCCGCCCTGCCGGCCGGAGCCCGTCTCGCGACCCCGCGGGTCGCCGATCCCATGCGGCGGCGCGAGAACCGGACGCTGGGTTTCCGGTTGCCGTGAACGCCGTCGACTCCCTGGACATCGCTGCCGCTGGCGCCCAGCTTCGGGGGCGGCGCTACTCTACGTCGCGTGCTCCGCGCTCAACCGCAGTTCGGTTGGCGCGCGCCAGGCGTTCGGCGTCGGGTTGGTCGGGGACGCCGTGGCCGGCCGTTCTTCCCGGCGGCCGGGCTGCGGTTGGCGTATAGGTGCGGTTGCGGCTCGCCGCCCGCTGATGTCGGGCCGTGCTGCCCCAGCGGGCGGGGGGACGCCTGTCCCCCCGCCCCGCCAAGTCCTGCGGGGGTCCGGGGCCTCTGGGGCCGGGCGCGGGATCCCCGCCGGGATCAGGCCGTGCCACCCAGGTGGCGGGCGAAGAAGGCCAGCGTGGTGGCCCAGGCGTCGCGGGCGGCCTCCACGCGGTACGAGGTGCGCGTGTCGTTGAAGAAGGCGTGGGGCGTGTGCGGATAGATGCGGTGCTCAAACTGCTTGCCCCGTGCGCCCATGGCCTCGGCGAAGGCGGGCACGCCGCCGGTGACGCGCGTGTCGTCCGCCCCGTAGAAGCCCAACACCGGGCAGCGGATGCCGTCCAGCCGCTCGTCCGGCGGGGCCGAGCCATAGTAGATCGCCGCCGCCGCCAGGTCCGGATCGCTGCAGGCCAGTAGCGCCGACAGTGCCCCGCCCATGCAGTATCCGGTGGAACCGACGGCCCGACCGCGGCTGGCGCTGTGCGTCCGCAGGTAGGCGGCGGTGGCGCGTAGATCGGCCACAAAGCCCGTCATGTCGCGGTTGGGGCTGAAGAGGGTTCCAAACGTGCCGCGGATCTCCGAGCGCTGGGGCTCGGGCAGGCGGTCGATGGCGGCGTCGCGCTCCTGGGGGTTCATCCAGGCGCTGGGGGGCACGGTGTCCAGGAAGCGCTTGACCGCCTCGACGCGGTCGACGGCCAGGGCGGCCGGGCGCTGGCCGCCGTGCGCGTATAGGTCGGGAGCCACCGCGACGTACCCGCTGCTCGCCAAGCGCTCGGTGAGGTCGGCGATGTGCCCGTCCACCCCCCAGATCTCCTGGATCACGATGATGGCGGGCAGGGGCTCCTGCGCGCGGGCGGGCCGGGCCATGTACGTCGGCAGGGTGTCCGGGCCGGAGCCGATGCGGATCCACTCCGTCTCCAGGTGCATCGGATCGCCTCCAATACGCGTGATGGGAACCGCGGGCCGAGGGCCTCAGCGCGCCTGCTGGGCGTGGGCCACCGTGGGCGGTGCGTCGCGGGCCCCGCGTTCCTGCAGGTACCGCTCGAGCAACTCCACCCCGACCGCCTCGCACAACTGTCCGGTGCGGTCGGGCTCCGGCTCCGGCTGGGCGTGGTCGTTGCCCGCCTGGGCCCGGGACTGCAGAAGGAGCACGACGCCCAGCACGCCCCCCAGCGTGGCGCTGTCCAGGCGCGGGGCCGGTGGGTTCTCCGGGGACAGGGCGCCGACGGCGTCGTCCATGCCGTGGATGTACCGGTTGCCGCGCATCAGGGAGACGGCCGCGGCAACCACGGACAGGGCGATCGAGATGTAGAAGGCGTCGCGCAGGCCCTTCATGAACGCCGGCGCGATCAGGTGGGGGAAGAAGGTCAGGGAGAGCAGGTGTGTCCGGGCGGCCGCGGGTAGCGCCTGCAGCACGGCGGGCGGCAGCAGGGTGCCCAGGGGGTTGTATCCGAGGAATGCCGCGAACAGGGCGGCGGTGGGGGGCAGCTTTGCGACCCCGTGGGCGACGGCGGCCGGCAGCCCGGCCGCCACGAGCCCGGTGGATAGGACCCCCGGCAGGCCGCTGGCCAGCCCCAGGATCACGATGGTGAAGAAGATGCCCATGCTCAGCATGGTGGCCGCGTTCTGGAACGTGGCGCGCATGCCCGATCCCGCGCCCCGGTGCTCCGACGGCAGCGCGTTCATGATGGCGGTGGAGTTGGGCGCGGCGAACATGCCCATGCCGATGCCCATCAGCAGCAGGATGGCGGCGAACATCCAGTAGTTGAAATCCGCCGGAAGGCGCGTCAGCAGCCAGAAGGCGATGGCCGTGCACACCATCCCGCCGGTCGCGAAACCGCGCGCGCCGAAGCGGTCGGAAAGGGCCCCGCTCAGCGGGCCCATGACCAGGAACCCGACCATCAGCGGGATCATGTCCAGGCCGGCCTGCAGCGGCGTGTGTTCGAAGGTCACCCCGTGGAGCGGCAGCCAGATTCCCTGCAGCCAGATGATCAGCATGAACTGCAGGCCGCCGCGGGCCAGCGAGCCGAGGAAGCCGCTGAGGTTGCCCGCCGTGAACATGCGGATACGGAAGAGGTTGAGCCGGAACATGGGGTCCGGCACGACGGTCTCGATCCAGACGAACGCGCCCAAAAGGAGCACTCCGAGGCCCATGCTCCCGAGCACGAACGGGCTGGTCCACCCCATCGTGGAGTGGCCGTGGGGCTGGATCCCGTAGGTGACGGCGATGAGCAGGGCCGTCAGTCCCAGGGCGAAGGTGGCGTTCCCCAGGTAGTCGATCCGTTGGCGCCGTTGAATGACGGCCGTCTCGCGCAGCATCAGGTAGGCCCAGACCGTTCCGATCAACCCGACGGGCACGCTGACCAGGAAGATGCCGCGCCACCAGACGGCGGAGAGTAGCCCGCCGACGATCAGCCCCATCAGCGAGCCGCCGATCCCGGCGATCTGGTTGACACCCATCGCCAGGCCGCGCTGGCTGGGCGGGAAGGCGTCCGTCAGGATCGCCGCGCTGTTGGCGAAGAGGAAGGCGCCGCCGATCCCCTGCACCAGGCGGAAGAGGATCAGATCCAGCGCGGCGCCGTTTCCGGTCCCGGGCGTCAGGAAGAGTAGGATGGATCCCAGGGTGAAAACGGCGAAGCCGGCGTTGTACAGGCGCACGCGACCGTACATGTCGGAGATGCGGCCGAAGGTCACCAGGAAGACCGCGGTCACGACCATGTAGCCCAGCAGGATCCAGAGCAGGTACCCGATCTCCCCGGGCGCGAGCGGGTCGATCTTGATCCCCCGGAAGACCGCGGGCAGGGAGATGAGGATGATGCTGCCGTTAAGGGCGGCCATCAGCATGCCGAGTGTGGTGTTGGAGAGGGCGATCCACTTATAGGCCGGACCGCCGTGGACGGTATCGCCGGCGGACGCGCCGCCGTCCGCCGCGTGGCGCCCGTTCCGGGAAGGGGCCGCTGCTGCCTGCACGCCAAGTCACCCCCGCCTGGCCGACTTTACTCGATGTCGTCGGCCGCTAGGTCGCGCACCCCAAAGGCCGCCTGGGCGAAGAGCCCGAGCACGCCGGACAGCAGGAGGACGGCCCCCACCGTCAGGTCGTTGCGCGTGGCGGCCAGCAGGTGACCGCTGGAGGGCTGGTAGCCCACCCACGCCGGCGCGAGGAGCAGCCAGACGCCGGCCAGGGTCAGCAGTACGGTGCCCACCCAACCCGCCGAGGCGATGCGCACCTTCATCAAGACTCCGCGCGGCCGTCTGATACCCCCGGCTTTAGCCGGGGGCTGGGCCGCGCGTTTCCTCCCCTGCGGTAAAATGCAGACCCACCTTGAAAATCGAACGTATGGCGAGACGTTCGCGGAACAAGCGGGAGATCGGCGTTGTCTAAAGGCACCGGCTTGCCGGAAACAGTTTCGGACATAATTAAGCGCACCTCCCTTGCCAGCCCCGCTCTGCGTGGGACTGGCGGGCCGCAGTCAGGCGGCCTACCGCAGCACGATCCGGTAGCTGCAAGCCCCCGGCCCTAACCGTGGGGTCCTGACGGACGGTCTCCCTCCCCTGCCGGTTCCGCCGCCCCGCTCCCGCGCCGCTGCACCAGGTCGGACAGCAGGGCGGTGGCGATGGGGACCAGCAACTCGTCGAGGTCCGCCGTGCGTGGTGTCGCGGGCGTGCCCCCCGCCGGCGCGGCGGCCGCGTCCGGAGCGTCCG
>JAJZWQ010000202.1 GCA_021846605.1 Bacillota bacterium
AGACGTGCGGCGGTTGTTCGGTAACCCACCCTTAAGCGCCGTAATCTCCTCCAGCGTCAGCGGGCCGCCGGGCGGATGCGCGAGAATCCGATAGGCCACCCTCCGGGCGACCGAACGCGATCCCTTCTTTGTCCCCTTTGACAACCTTTCCACCCCCTATGGCGCGGCGACAGCCCTGAGAAGACATAGCGGCACTCAAACAGGGTACGTTCCTGGTGAGGGACCATCTCTCCAGCAGGGTCCGCGGCCTCAGCGGCTGCCCCCAGAAAACAACGCTCCAGAAGTTCGCCACCACATCGGGAAGGGGGTGGAGCCCGTCCAGGTCGGCGCGCACAACCGCCTTGATACGCTGCTCCTTGTACAGGGCGAAGAGGGCCTGGATTTGCCGCCACTCCCCATGGGCCAAGACAGTCAGGATGAAGAAGGTCGCATCCCGCGGCGGCACGATCGTACTCGTCTCATAGTTGTGGAAGAGAGGAACCAGGCAATCCGGGAGGCTTGGGTTCGATGCCTCCGCTGTGGAACCCCCGCCCGTGAAGACAGAGAAATCCGTTCCCGGGCGGGCGGGCGCGGCCTCCGTGTGGTGCTCTTCTGGCTCCATGTTCACCGCCGTTCCCCGGTCCCGGCGCGCCGGACCGGCCCCTCTCCCGGGAGTTGTTGAGCGGGAGAATCGCGAACTCACGGTACCGTGCCCGTAGGGTCCCCGGCGCCTCCCTTCCCGCACCCATCGAGGAAATGCGCGATACTCCTGCGCGGCCCTGGGGCGGGGCCCTTGGCAGGGCGGTTCTCGCTACAGCGCCTCGGGGCCGAAGATTTCTTCTAGCATGAAGCGGGTCTTGGGCAGGAGGCGCTGGGCGGGATAGTGTTGGTGCACGACGTTGCTGGCGTCGGCATAGGTACGGAGGCCGAGTACCCCGGCGAGGAACACGATGTCTGAGCGATCCTCAACGCGCGCGGCCAGACATTTCATGGCAAAGATGTACTGGGGAGGCGGGGCCCACACCAGGAGCCCCGGCAGGGAGAAGACGACCTGCCTGCTCGCGGGCGGGGACACACTGAGAAAACCCTTCGCCCCGTCGTTCAGCCAATCCGGGGGCAAGCCAGCTTCATCAGCAACCCGAAGGGCTTCAGCGGCAACGATGGCCTTTGGCTCAAAGACGGCATCCACGTCTCGGGTCATCGCCCGTGCCGCATAGGCCAGGCACATGGCGGCGCCGCCGACCAGCATGATCTCGCCCTGCACCCCCCGGGCGGAAAGCCGTTCCCCGAGCCGGCGAAGCGCCCCCTCCATCTGTTCCCGGTGCAAGGCGCCGCCCCCCCCTCCCCCGATCCCTGGCATGCTCAGAGACGAGCAAACTCCGACTCCTCAATGAAGACGAAGCGCCGCCGGAAAGCGGGCGGTGTCTGCACTAGAGCCATCGGCCAGAATCCTTCACGCGGCTCGCGAAACCATGCACGATCCAAGAAGCGCCCCGGGGCCTCCACCCAGGCGGGAGGTGGATGCCCGTCTTCGCTGGCGAAGTGCTCGGCCACCGCCGCCAAGTACGCGTCATACCGGGCGTCGCCCGTCGGCGGTGGTGCCTCGGCGACAAGGCGTGGCCGGGCGGCGGGTGCTTGCCTCCTGTAGTCGTCCACAAAGTCCCGCACGGGAATGAGGGGATCCCCCAACTCCCGCAATGCCTGGGTGATGAGCCGAGCAGTCTGCTCCAAAGTCTGCGGAGCGTAGGGCACGCGGGTTCCCCCCACAGGGAAGTATACCCTGCCGCCGCCAAACCGGCAGGGGACACGCCGCACGGGGCCACGTCCGCCCCTGCCCTCACCTCCGCGCCAGCCTCTTCTTACCCCAGCCGCTGATACCGCCGCACATCCTCAGCGTGCGCCGCCGCGTACTCCATGGCCCCCTCCTCCAGTACCAACGTTAGCGTGTCGCGGGCCCGGCTCACCGCCGTGTAGACCAAGCAGCGGCTCAGCAGTTTGAACGCGTCGTAGCCAAGGGCGAACACCACGTGCGGAAACTCCCGCCCTGCGCCTTGTGGACGGTGCAGGCGAACGCCAGGCTTACATCGCCGGAGTTCCCCGCCCAGTACTTGGCGCGCCGCACGAGGTCGCCGTCGGGGTACTCCACGACGAACCCCGTCCGGTCCACCTCGACCCCCCGCACCTTGACCTTCACCGGCACGTCCGCCGCGACAACGATGCCCTGCTCCCCGTTGAACACTCCCTTGTCGTAGTCGTTGCGGCCCTGAACGACCCGATCCCCTACCCAGAACTCCCGCCCGCCGCCCTTGGTCCGAAACACCCCGCCACGCCCCACCAGCGGGTTCATCACCGGCCGCAACATCGCATTCAGCGCCGTCGTGTTCAAGCCGGGCTTGTCCCGTTCCCCTTTGCGCATCGGCGCCAACACCTGCACGTCGGCGGGCCGGATCCCCGCCGCCAGCAGCCGCCGCACCTCGTCGACGACGCGGCCGGCCATGGCCTCGCGGGTCTTGCGGTTGATCCCGTCCTGCTGCACCTTGGGCAGGTGACGCGGCGCCCGCTTGAACAAAATCGCGCGAAACGCGGGGTCCCCGGCCGGGGCCTGCGGTGCATGCCCGGCGTTCACCTCGCGGGCGGCCCGCGCCACCGAGCCGCCGGCATCAGTGCGGTAGATGCGCGACAGACGCGCCACAGGCAGTGGTGCCGCGCGGCAGAGGTGGTGGAACGGCGCCCCGGGCCCCACCGGCGGCAGCTGGTCAGCGTCGCCCACGAACAGCACCGACAGCCCCGCTGGCACCGCGGCCAGCAGCGCCGCCATCAGCGGCATGTCGATCATGGAGGCCTCGTCTACAATGAGGAGCCGGCCTCCCAGCGGCTCCTCTGCGTTGCGGCCGAAGCCCTCTGCGGGGTTGTACTCCAGGAGGCGGTGAATGGTCTTCGCCGGTAGCCCCGTCACCTCGTGCATCCGCCGCGCCGCTCGCCCCGTCGGGGCGGCGAGCAGGATCGAGGAGTCCCCGATCCCCAGCAGTCGGGCCCCCGCAATGACGGCGCGGGTGGTCGACGTCTTACCTGTACCGGGGCCGCCGGTAAGCACTGACGCCCTCCGGCATAGCGCCTGCATCACCGCGCCCGCTTGCACGTCGTCCAGCGGACCCCTCACCTCAGGCCGCGCGGCCAACGCTTGCGCCTCGGCGGGCGTGCAGAGCCCCGGGGCATCGGCGGCGGACGCGGCGGCGATCCACTCCCGCACCGTTTCTTCGGCCCTGTGCAGGTACGGCAGGTAGACCCGCCGCCCACTATCAGCGGAGTCCAGGGAGGCGGCGGCCACTGCTGCTTGCAGGGCCCGCGCGAGGCTCGGCGTCAGCGCGGCCACTGTGTCCCGGCCGTACCCCGTCTTTGCGGCGATGTCCCGCAGATCCCCTTCCGCGCGCTGGACCACCTCGCCGCCGGGCAGGAAGACGTGGCCCTCCTCGGCCCCCGCCTCGCGCACGGCGTGGACAACGGCCGCGCGCAGCCGGCTCCCCGCAAGCGGCGCCACACCCAGGGCGGCGGCAACGCCATCAGCCAGGATGAAGCCAAACCCGTCCAGGTCGGCCAGGCCCCAGGGGTCTGCGGACACGCGCTCGATGGCGTCCGCGCCAAACGCGTCCCAAACCGCCTGCGCCCGCGCCTGCCCGAGTCCATGGCCCAGGCACCAGGCCAACACTCTCGCCCGCTCCAGGTCGTCCTTGGCCCGGGCCGCGGCGGCGCGCAGGGGGTCGTGGAAGCGCTCCGGCACGGCCCCCAGGGCCCGCCCCAGCGCCATCAGGTCGTTGGCGGCAAAGGCCTCGATGCCCCCTTCTCCAACGGCGGCTGCGGCTCGGCGCGCGGTCACACGCCCGATCCTCGGCTGGCGTTCCAGCCAGCGCGCCAACCCCTCCTCGCCGGCGCCCTCCGGCACGTCGGGCAGCAGGCCCTGGGCCTGGAACTGGCGGCCGTAGCGAGGGTCGTCCACCCACTCGCCGCTCAGGCGCACAAGGTCTCCGGCCACGCCCCAGTCGGCAAACTCGCCCTTGGCGGTGCAGGCGACGCCGCGGTCCACGTCGAGCACGGCCCACACGGCGAAGGGGCGCTCCCGGTCCTCCGAAGCAAAGATCTCGCGGACCAGTTCAACGCGGAGGACGGGGCCGGGCGAATCGTCCCCGCCGCCCTCGCCACTCCCACCCCGCTTCGTCCCCGCGGGCTGAGGCGGCGCAAACAGCGATGCAAGGTTCGCGTGCAACGTGGATCCCCCCTATGGGGACGCGCTCGCAGGCACGCTTGGCCGCAAGCAGCGTGGGGGCAATCTGGCGGGACGAGACGGACTTGGGCGTAGGGTCCGGCCGGGGGCGGCGCGGGGGCAGAGAGCACCGTCCTCCGCCCCGATTTGCTGGCAGGGGCCCGACGGCCGAACTCCACCCGCGAGGCCTGTGGGTGCCTCCGCTGGCTCGACGAGCCCCCGCTCAGGAAACTGGACGGTCGGACCTCATTGGGTCATTGCGCGATGTGGCGTGCAGGAGAACGGCGATGGGGGGTGCAACAGTCGTGTGGTAGTCGCTGGGAGACTCGTGACATCTCCAGAGGGGACGCTCCCAAAAATGACATGGGCGCTTGGAATAGCCCCAGACTTCGACTCATCTGGCGGGCGGAGGCGGGGAAGGGTTGGCGCCCAGGCACCTTCCATCTCCTGGTTGCTTGTGCTCATCTGATGGTCCTCGTCGGCCAGAAAATGGGCTGGACAGGGGCGCGAGCTGTGAGAGGATGGCCCGGGTGCTCAGGGACCGCCAGCG
>JAJZWQ010000027.1 GCA_021846605.1 Bacillota bacterium
GCAAATGGCCCCTGGCACGTACAGGGGAGCACACGCAAGAGTATCTGGATCGGTGCTGCACCCACGTCGGCCACGTGGTACACAGTCCGGTCGGTCTCCCCTGCCGGGGTGACGGGACCGGTCGCTCCGGCGCTGCAGACAGGGGCCTGACGCTGCCCTACGAATCCGCATTCGCACCCGGATGGGGGATGGCGACGACGGGAGCCGCATGCACCCGAATCACGAGCCGCATCCCCCACCCCCCAGCGGGACCGGTGCCCGCCATGCTGCGGCGGCGGCTCCTCGAACCAGCGCGGAGGCATGCTCGATGTCCTCCGGGGACCCGTGAAGGGGGTTGGTGTTGATGCCCGTGGTTCGCCCCGGCACAAAGCGCCGGTGGACCGTTTTGGCACTCGGCGTCGTGGTGGCGATCGGCCTGGCCGCCTGTGCGCTGAAGCCCGGCGGCGCGCCTGCAAAGGCGTCGGCCGCACCGCCCGTGCCGCACGGTCTGCCCGTCCCTGGCATCCCCCAGTCCGTTGGGCTGCAGCTGGATGCTCTCCCTCGCTGGACCACTCCCCAGGCCTGGACGTTCCTCGCAAAGAGCGGGGCAGGGTTGATTCGTTCGCATCTCATGTGGGCGGTGGTCCAGCCGACAACAGCGCCGCCAAACTTCAGCGACGGCGGGTACAACGCGTTTGTGCAGCACCTGACGGACCTGCACATCCGGCTGGTCATGGAACTGACGTTTTGCAATCCCGCCTTCCCGTCACCGGCAACCGCGGCCGGGCGCGCGGCGTTCGCCACATTCGCCGCAGATGCAGCCAAGCACTTTCACAACGACGGCGTCATCTGGGAAATCTGAAATGAGCCCAATGGCAGCTACTGGAACTGCACCGGCCAGACGGGGGGCGCTCAGTCACACCCCAACGCCTACACCAAGCTGGCCCTGGCCACCTCCGCCGCCATCTGGAAGGTGGATCCGTCGGCCACAATCATCGGGCCCGCTAGTGAGTATTTTAGTTTTCCGTGGTTCCACGCAATGATCACTGACGGCTTGTTGGGCGCCCTGTCCGCGTTTTCCGTCCACGGATACACGCCCAATATCTTCGAACCAGAAGACCTGGCGCCCTATTTCAGCCAGTTGGAGGCATTCCTAGGGCGCCATCCGGTGAAGGGGCATCCCCTTCCCATGGTCATGAGCGAGTACGGCTACCAGTCCTTAAACCCGCTGCCGAAAGGGGGGTGCTGCACCCTCGCCGTGCAGGCGGACTATGTCGTGCGCCTGATGCTGGATGACCTGCAGTCCGGAACGGTCCTGTCCGTCTGGTACGACTTCATGGGTCCCCAATGGGGCGTCATAACCAACCCCTGGCCGTGCGACGAAACTGGTTGCACCCCTACGCATTCCACGCCCAAGCCGTCCTACACGGCGGTGCAGGTACTGGACCGCACGCTGAGCGGCCAGAACTACGTCGCTGCGGACGACGTGGCCGCGTGCGCCAACGGAGAGCACGCCATCCGCCTCTCCAAAGGCGGCGAGGCCTTCTGGGCTGTCTATCCTGCCAACCCCAACCCGACCGCCGTCCATGCCGGCCGTTTCTACGTCGGCAGCAACCGGGTCACCCTGGTCAGCCAGTACGGCACCCGCAGCCAGGCGACGGCCACCAACGGGGTGCTCTCCGCCTATTTCCAGCCCGCGGTGACCTACCTGCTAGGCGCCTCCGGCCGTGTGCCCCCTCCCCCACCCTCGCACGTGCGGTTCCCGAGCTCAGTCGCCTCCCTGATGACGCAGTTCTTCACCCGGGAACCAGCGGGCAGCCCAATGTCCCTGATGGGTTCCCCTGTCGGCCAGGGTAAGGTGGCGCTGCTCTGGCACCCGCTGTGTGGCGTCGGCTCATACCAAATCCTGAGCGGTGCCAGCGCAAAGGGCCCCTGGCACGTGCAGGGGAGCACACGCAAGAGTATCTGGATCGGTACTGCGCCCACGTCGGCCACGTGGTACACGGTCCGGTCGGTCTCCCCTGCCGGGGTGACGGGACCGGTCGCTCCCGCGCTGCAGACAGGGGCCTGACGCTGTCCCGGGGATCGACCCCACGGTTGGGGGTGGCTGGGGGATAGGGACGACGGAGGGCGCAATCACCCGGACGAGGCGCCGCATCCCCCATCCCGCGGGCGGGACCGGTGACCACAGGTCGGCCTCGGCGCATCACGCCAGCGCCGAGGCATGGCCGATGCTTTAGGGAGAGCGGCCGTTCACGCCAACCACCGTGGGACGGAACCCCCTTCCGCCATTCAGGGGCCGTTGCGGCGCGGACGCATCCGCCCTGCCGACACCGAAGCATCCGGGGCTACCCACGGCTGCAGCGTCCGCGGCCCACACCCAGGCACGTTGACCAATCGCATCGGCGGGGGGGCTCTGAGGAGCCACCCCCGCTTCTGTCAATCGACGCGGTGTTGGCCCACGGCCAGAACGCCATCCCTGCAGTGTCGGACTGCGGTCGGCACTAATGCGCCCCGGACTGACGACTTCGTCCGGGGCCACGGTCCGTCACGCCGGTCGCGCCAGGGTCTCGGGGACCGCCATCGGCGGCACCGCCCTCAACCTGCTGGCGGTGGTGCGCGCAAGGGCGACGCGCAGGGTGTAGGTGCGGGCACCGGGGTCGGAGATCTGCCCGCGGCCGGGGAGGACGGCGGCAGCGTGCGCCGGTGACGCGTGCAAAAGCGCTTCCGGCGTGCCGGCGTAAATCAGCGCCCTCCCCGGCGGACCGACCGCCGTCACCGTCAGGAAGCCGCCCCCGTGGGGGCGGGACCGAACCCGGGCAGGGCACCTCCGGGGAGGGTCGGCTGCGGCGCGCCACCCGGTTGGGCCCAGCTGCTCCCGTCAAAGTCCCCGTAGACCCCCTGCACCCAATAGACCGGAGCGCGCACCCCGTGTAGAGCACCCCACGGGGCGGACACAACGCAAGAGCTACCTGCGCCTAAATGGCGCCGCCCCCCTAGTGGCGCCGATGATTTAGTCGGCATATAATCACCCAGGGGTGACTGGCGAAAATGTCGCAAGGGACACACCTGGCGGCAGAGGACTACCTGGCGGACATCTACCGCTTAGAGGCGGAGGGGGTCAGCGCCACCACCGGCGCCGTGGCGGAGCGGCGCAGCGTGACTCCGGCCTCCGCGACAGCCATGTTCAAGCGCCTGGCGCGCGACGGCTTCGTGACGTACCGGGAGTATGAAGGTGTGGTGCTGACCGACGAGGGCCAGCGGCTGGCGCTCGGCGTGTTGCGGCGACACCGCCTCGTCGAACGCTTTCTCACCGACGTGCTGCGGCTGCCCTGGGACCAAGTCGACGGGATCGCTGATCAGATGGAGCACGGGCTCCCGGACATCGTCGTCGACGCGCTGGAGTCGCTGCTCGGCAACCCGTTCACCTGTCCGCACGGCTATCCCATCCCCGATCGCGAGGGGCATGTGCTAGAGGTCCCGACGTTGCGCACGCTCGCGGACCTCCGCGCCGGCGACGGCGCGGTGGTCGCGCGCGTGGATGAGCGCGTGCCCGGCTTGCTCGCCTATCTCGACGGCCTGGGGGTCGTTCCGGGTGCCGCCCTGCACGTGGTGGACGTGAACCCGCTGGACGAGACCGTCTCCATCCGGACCGAGGCGACATCCGAGCGGGCGCATGTCGTGGGCCCGCGCATCGCGCACGCCGTGAGCGTCGTCCCCCCGGAACTTGGCGCATGGGATCCCGCTCCCCGTGGCCACGGGGAGAACGGCGCGTCCACCCCGCACACCGGAGACGACGGCACGGGCCCGGAGGGAGTGCACTGATGGGCGTGCTCCGTCCCGCCGTCGCCATCACCTCGGAGGACCGCAACCGGGCGACCGACCGGCGCCGCGTCGGGCTTCTGCGTTCGCGAAACAGCCGGCTACTGCTCCTTTTGACGCTGGTCGGCCCCGGCATCCTGGTCATGCTGGGTGAGAACGACGCGCCGAGCATGCTGTCCTACGCGGCCACCGGTGCGCAGTTCGGGGCCTCATTCTTCCTGCCGTTCATCGTACTCACGTTCGCCATGGCCTACGTCGTTCAGGAGATGACGGTGCGCCTTGGGGTGGCCACGCACCGCGGCCACGCCGAGTTGATCTTCGACCGGTTCGGCCCCTTTTGGGGCTGGTTTGCGATGGCCGACCTCACGCTGGGCAACTTCCTCACCCTGGTGACTGAATTTATCGGAGTCCGCGCCGGACTCGGGTTCTTCGGCGTCCCGCCCCTGGTCTCGGTGGCACTTGCCGTGGGTGTCGTCATCCTAGCCTCGGTGACCAGCCGCTACTGGACCTGGGAGCGGATGACGCTGGGCCTCGCCCTGTTCAATCTGATCTTCATTCCGGTGGCCCTACTGGCGCACGCCGACTGGGGTGCGGTGGGGCGGTCGTTCCTGACGTGGGCGCCGCTCCCCGGCGGCTTCAACTCCAACACGCTGCTCATCCTGGTGGCCGACATCGGCGCGACGGTCACCCCCTGGATGCTCTTCTTTCAACAGAGCGCCGTCTCCGATAAGGGCCTAACGATCGACGACCTCAAGCACGGGCGCATTGACACGGCCCTTGGCGCCCTGCTAGCCTCGCTTGCCGCGTGCGCCACGGTCGTGGCGACGATACCGCTTTTCATCCACCACATCAGCGCCGGCAACTTCCAGGCGGCGCAGTTCGCGCAGGCCCTGGAACCGTATATCGGGCACTTCGCCGCGGCGCTGTTCGCCCTGGGCATCTTTGAAGCCGGCATGGTGGCCGCCATGACGATCTCGAGTTCGTCGGCCTATGCGTTCGGCGAGGTCACGCGGACGGCGCGCAGCCTCAACCGGCCGTTGCGTGAGGGATGGCCCTTCTACTCCGTGTTGGTCGTCATCGCCGCCGTGGCCGGTGCTCTTGTCCTGATCCCAGGCGCACCCCTGGAGTACATCGTCCTGATCGTCAATGTCATCGCTGTGCTGGCCATGCCCCCGGCTCTCATCTTCCTGTACCTGCTGTGCAGGGACCCCGAGATCGTGGGGGACCTGACCACCTCGCCGGTGCAAAACCTCGTCATCAGCGCCGTCGTCGTGTTTCTGACCGGTGCCGGTCTGTTCTTCGCCGTGACCATCCTGTTCCCGGGTCTGCTGCCGACTGCGTGAACGTGAGGTGAGTGCGGTGGAAATGCAGACGACGCTCGGACCGTCCCCGCGGCTGCATGTGTCGGAACGGACCGGTCCGCGCGACGCCTGGGTGCTTGACGTACTGGAGCCCGACCAGCTCGTTGGCGCCAAGGAGGCGCACTATCCGCGCGCGCGGCTGGGGCGCGGTACGCGGGCCCTGATGTGGGGGATGCGCGGCTACGTGATCTTCATGCTCGTCGTCGTCGGCTATCAGGTCTGGACCACCATTCACCCCGCCTGAGCGCAGGGCCGCAAGGGTGTCCAAGAAGACCCGGGCCGCGGGGGGCAACGTCGGCATCGCAGCCGAAGGTAGGCGGGCTCGGAGATCGATCGACCACCGCAGGGTGCCGCGAGGGAAACGATGTCCCCTCTGTGGCCACGGGTGCCTGGAGGTCCGCCCCAACGGCCTCCGCTACAGCACCAGACGCTAAGGCCGCGCAACTCCATCAACGCAGCCGCTCACCCCCATCCCACTTGTACCGGCCTGGTAGGAGTGATCCTGCTCTGGACGTTCATAGGCGGGGCCTTCGGGGCGTGCCCCCCTCAGTGACTCAGGGTCGTCCTGGCATCCTCGGCATCTCCCACATGGCCGTTGCTTCGAGCGCGTCGCCGGGCTGCTTCCCAAAGACGGCGACGTCTTCGCCCACCTTGAGCCAGCCCACGCTGGCTGCCGTGCCGGGCCCGCCCGGCGTGCACCACCGTGTTCGAGGTGGTATCCACCGTCTCCGGCTTGCCACTGTGCCGCGGTCCGGGTTCCGGGCCGCGCTGCCGCACGTGGCCGCCTGCTCGTGGAGGTGGAGGACGGCCTTGACCCGTGGCATGGCGGTCTCCCTGGCAGCCGCCACGACGGCCGTGCGCATTGGCGGACAGGTCTACTTGGGGCCATCGCCAGGCGATGGTGGACAGCCGCCGTCGCTACCGTCGCGGTCGTCGCGGTCGGCGCGGTCGGCGCGGTCGGCGCGGTCGGCGCGGCGGTGATTGCATTGCTGGGCCGATCCGGGTTGGCGATAGTGATCTTTGCGGCCGGGCTGCGGCCGGTCGGGGCCTCGGCGAACACATGTGGCGACCACGGGGTGCAGAGCTGTGGAGCGGGTTGGCCATCACCATCCGTGCCTGAAGCGGATCCTGATCCTGAGCCTAAGCCCTCACGGGCAACTGCACCACCATCGGTTTCGTCGTCGCCGCAAAGAGCATCGCCCGTTGGGAAGCTGCCCGCACGCATGCCGCGTACTTTCTGATCGGCACGCTTTCCAGCATCGGGATCGCCGTCCTTGTCGGCGTGGCTGCCAGGCACCTCCTGATGACCATGTGACCTCGCGATCGCCCAGTCCGGGTCGGCCGGTTCGGGCTGTATGGCGCGCACGTACGACGGCGATCCTGCACCGGAGGACGCCTTGCCGTCGAAGCGCGGCGCTCCGGCAGGGAGGAGCGGGCAGGGGGCGAAGCCGGAGGGCCGCCGGTCGAGGACGCGGGTTCAGCCGGACGGAAGGGGGGGGAGGGCGCGGGCGGCGGTGACGGCGCCGCGGGCCCGCCCCGCACGCGTGGTCGACCTCGGAGCGGCGCTGGAACTGCTCTTTGCGCGGCTGGGGCCCATCGGCGACGCCGGCGCGGAGGATGTCCCGCTGGCCAGGGCGATGGAACGCGTGCTGGCGGTCGACGTCTCGGCCGCACGGGCGGTGCCCGATGGGCCACGCGCCGCCATGGACGGGTTTGCCGTCGCCGCGGGCAAGGTCCTCGCGCCCGGCGCACCGGCCGGCCTGAAGCTGGCCGGACTGGTGCTGGCCGGCGGCACGCCCCTACCGCTGCCTCCCGAGGGCACCGTCTTTGTGGCCACCGGCGCCCCCCTGCCCCCCGGCGCCGACGCGGTCGTCCCGCGCGAGCTGGCGGCATGGGATCGCAGCGACGCGGCCGGACAGCCGCTTCCCGGCGCGACGGTACACCTGCGCCGAGCCGTGGAGCCGGGAGCGCACGTGATGCCGCCAGGCGAGTGGGTGCCGGCCGGAACGCCGGTGCTGCGGGCCGGCACGCGGCTGCAGCCGGCGGCGCTCGGGCTTTTGGCCACGCTGGGGCGGCAAAGGGTCTCGGTCATTGCCCGCCCGCGCGTTTGCATTCTGGCGACGGGCGACGAACTGGTGGCGCCAGGACAGCCCCTTCCACCCGGGGGCATGTATGACAGCAACGCGCAATTGCTTTCGGCCGCCTGCGCGACCGCCGGCGCGGAGACGACCGTCCTCCCCCACGTCCCCGACCGCCTGCCGGACTTGATCTCGGTGTTGCGGGCCGCTCTGGAAGCGCGGCCGCACCTGATCCTCAGTTCGGGCGGGGTATCGGTGGGGCCTGCAGACCTGGTGCCCCGGGCCTGGCACGCGTTGGGGGCGGAGGAGATCTTCTGGCGCGTGGCCATCAAGCCCGGCAAGCCGGTCTTTGCCGCCCGCCACGGATCCACGGCCGTCCTCGGCCTGTCGGGGAGCCCGGCCGCCTGCTGGACAGCGTTCAACGTGCTGGCCGGCCCGCTCCTGCGGCATTGGTCCGGCTGGACCCAACCCTTCCCCGCCGCCCAGCGCGTGCCGTTGGCCGCTCCGCTAGCGGCGAACCCGGACGTGCCGCGCCTTTTGTGGGCACAGATCGGTCCGGACGGCGCGGCGCACCTGCCGGTGCGGCGCGCTGCCGGCGTGCTGGTGCACATGGCGGCGGCCAATGCGCTTGTGGTGCAGGGCGCCGGCACCGGAGCCCTGCCCGCCGGTGCGCCGGTGTGGGTGCTGCGCACCGACCGCGTCGGAGAGCTGGGGGCAGCCGCGACGAAAGAGCTGTTGACCGCCGCCGCCAAGCCGGGCGCCCTCGACCTCTCCGCGGCCCCGCCCAGCCCCTCGGCGGCCGCGCCGGCGGTCTGCGCGATCGGGGGCTGGTCCGGGCACGGCAAGACCGCCCTGATCGAAAAGCTGATCGCGCTGTTTGCGGCGTCCGGAGAGCCGGTCGCCACCCTCAAGCACCACGCCCACGGCGCCCCGGCGGATGCGCCCGGCAAGGACGGATTCCGGCACCGCGCCGCCGGCGCCCGCATGACCGTTGTCGCCGGCCCAGGCGGGATCCTCTGGTCAGAGATTGCGGACCAAGATCCCGACCCGGAGGCGCTGCTCGCCCGGGTTCGGGCGCGCGCCGCCGCGGCGCGCTGCCGCTGGCTTTTGGTCGAGGGGTATCACGGGATGCCCCTGCCCCGCATCGAGGTCCTGGACACCGCGCGCACCGTGACGGCCCGCTGCGGGGTCGCCGACGGGCTCTTTCTGATCGCCGCCGCGGCCCCTGGGGCGGTGGCGGCGCCAGCGGGGGTGGCAGTCGTGTCACGGGACGCGGTGGCGGAGATCGCCGCATCCATCCGCGCCCACTGCGTCCCCGGGGATTCGGCGGAGGGGCGCCAGCCATGATCGCGGTAATCCTCACCGGTGGCGCCAGTCGGCGCATGGGGCAACCCAAAGCCTGGCTGGAGGTCGGGGGGCGGAGCTGCATCGCCCGGGTGCGGGACGCCTGCCTGGAGGCCGGGTTCGGCGTGGAGTTCCAGGGCGCCCTGCCCGGCGTGCGCGAGGCATTCCCAGACGACGACCTCCACCCTGATCCAGAGCCCGGGCAGGGCCCGTTGGCGGCGCTGGTCGCAGCCCTATCCCGCCACCCCGGCGCACCGGTGCTCCTGCTCGCCTGCGACATGCCATTCCTTTCCATCCCCCTGCTGCAGGCCGTGGCCGGGGCACTGGCCGAAGCAGACTGGGTGGCGCCCACTGCCGGGGACCGGTTCCACCCGCTCTGCGCGGCGTATGCGCCCGCGGTGCTCCCGCCGGCACGCGCGCTTGTGGCCGACGGCCGCCGGGACATGCAGGCCCTGCTGCGCTCCCCGGGACTACGCGGACGCGCGCTACTCCCCGATCCGGCTTGGGGCGATCCGGATGCCCTCCTGCTCAACGTGAACACGCCGGCAGACCTGGAGCGCGCCCGCCGCCTGACGGCAGGATGAGGCACGCGTCCCCCAACAGCGCCAAGGCGCGGCCCGCGGCGTCCCCCTCGGCCCGCCTGCATGCGGGACCCTGCCCGCAGCGCGCGTCAGCGCGCGGGAGGATCGGCTGTGGTCACGGCAGGCGAGCGCCGGTGCATCGCGTCGCTGGCGGCGGCCGCGACCGCATGGGCCCGTACGTGCGCCACCAGGTTCAGGGTGGCCGGGGACACCGGCCCGCCGTTCCGCCGGAGGATGAGGACGATCGGCCGGGGCGTGAACGTGATCCCCGGCACCTGCCGGACGACCAGGCCGCCGCCGGCGATCTCGAAGCGCACGGCCCGCGCGGCCACCGCGCCGATGCCCAGCCCGGCCGCGACCGCCTGTTTGACCTCCTCGGTCGAGCGCATGTTCATGCTGACATGCGGCGTCAGGCCGCCCTCCTGGAGGCGCGCCAGGACGTAGCGCCGCGTGGGCGAGGTGTCGTCGCCCGGCAGCACGAAGGGTTCATCGCGGAGGTCGGCCACCGAGAGGTTCGGCCGGTCCAGCAGCGGGTGGCCCGGAGGGAAGATAAGCGTGAAGTCGGCCTCCAGGAGGCGCTCCTCGGACAGGCGCTCGTCGTGGCACGGGCCCCAGATCAGACCGACGTCCAGGCGCCCCTCCACCACGGCCTCGCGCACGCGTTCGGTGAGGTCAGCCTCGACCGTGACCTGGGCGTGCGGGTGTTGGCGGCGGAAGCCGTGGAGCAGCAACGGCAGGTAGTAGACCACACCGGTGGTGCTGGCGCCCATCCGGACCGCGCCACGCTGTCCCTCCCGGTACTCGGCCATCGCGCGTTCGGCCTCGGCGAAGGCGCCGCGGATCCGGGCGGCGTGGCTATACAGCACGGTGCCGGCCTCGGTGGGCACAAGCTGGCGCCCCACGCGGTCGAACAGCGGCAGGCCCAGTTCACGCTCGAGATCGCGCACCTGCATGCTCACCGCCGGCTGGCCCAGGCGCAGCACCTGCCCGGCCCCCGAGATGCTGCGCTGCTCATACACGACGCAGAAGATCTCAAGCTGATGCGTCCGCACGGCCGACCCACTCCCCTGCGCGCCCCGGCGCGGCGCCCCGGGCATCATATCAACAAATCATGATGCTTCCTCAAGGGCGGGCAACAAAGGAATGATGCACATCCCTCGAACCGTGTAGGGGGAGGGGTATTCTTGACCGCCGAGCCAGAGGCCGTCTCGCGCCCCGTCCTCTGGGGCAAAGTGCTGGATCAGGACCGGTGTATCGGATGTCATGCCTGTACGGTCGCCTGCAAGTCCGAGAACGAGGTTTCAATGGGTGTCACGCGCACGTTCGTCAAGCAAGTCGAAATCGGCATGTATCCCAACGTGCGGCGCCACTTCCAGGTCACCCGCTGCAATCAGTGCACCGATCCGCCCTGCGTGGCGGCATGTCCGGTCGGCGCCATGTTCCAGCGTCCGGACGGCATCGTGGACTTCGACCGAGAGGTCTGCATCGGCTGCAAGGCCTGCATCGCGGCCTGTCCCTATGACGCCATCTTCATCGACCCGCAGACCCACAGCGCCGAGAAGTGCAACTTCTGCGCCCACCGCATCGACCAGGGCATGCAGCCCGCCTGCGTCGCCATCTGCCCGGAGGGCGCCATCATTGTCGGGGACATCAGCGACCCCGAGAGTGAAATCAGCCGGCTGCTGTCGCGGGAGCGGGTGGAGGTGCGCAAGCCGCACGCCCGCACCAACCCGAAGGTGTTCTACAAGGGCGGGGACGTCGCCGCGCTGGATCCGACGCGTGCCCAACCGCGCGGGATGTTCAACACCTCCTCCGCCCGCCCGCACAGCACCCCGGCGCCGGTGCCCGCGCCGGCGCGGAACGGCGCCACGCGCTCTTCCGCCGCGGCTGTCTTGGCCTATGACAACAAGCACACGATGCCCTGGGACTGGCGCGTTTCCCTGTATACCTGGACCAAATCGCTTGCGGCCGGGGTCTTCGGCCTGGGCGCGGCGCTGTCCCTGGCGCTGGGCGGCGGCGCGGCCCTGCAGGGTGTGACCGCGTCCATCTCCATGCTCTTCCTGGTATGGACCCTGGCCCTGATCGTGACCGACCTGGAACACCCCACCCGCTTCTACCGCATCCTCGTCCGGCCCCAGTGGCGGTCGTGGCTGGCCCGCGGGGCATTCATCCTGACGGGGTACGCCATCGTCTTGGCACTGGAGATCCTCGGATGGGCCACTGGCGCATCGGGCATCGAGGCCGGTCTGCGCATCCCCGGCATCATCCTGGGCGCGCTCGCCGCCGCTTACACCGGGTTCCTGTTCACGCAGTGCCGCGGCCGCGACCTCTGGCAGAGCCAGAGCCTCCCGGCAGCCTTGGTGGTCCAGGCCGCCGTCGCCGGCAGTGCCGCCCTGTTGCTTCTGGGCTCGGTGCACACGCTGCCGGCCGGTTGGACAGGCCTGCTCCGGCCCCTCCTGATCGCGGCGCTATCCACCCACCTGGTGCTGCTGGTCGCCGATGGTCTGGTGCCCGCCCATACCGCCGACGCGCTGGCGGCGGGCCGTCAGATGCGGCGCGGCCTCTACGCCGTCTGGTACTGGCTGGGCACGGCCGGTGGCGCCCTTTTGCCCCTGATCCTGGTGATCGCCGGCGCCACGGGGCCGGCGGCTGCGCTGGCGCTGCTGGGCCTGTTCCCGTACCAGCACGCGTTCGTCCAGGCCGGACAGTCCGTGGCCTTGAGCTAGACCCGTCCCGGCCCCGGCACCGGCCCGGCGTTTTGGATCCATTCATCGCGCGGAGGTGGTCGAAACATGGAAGGGAGCGTTACCCCCGGACAGGGGGCCGCCCCTGCCGGAGGCCAGTTCCTGAACCGCGTGCGCCGCTTCATGGTCCACACGCCGTTGAAAGCGTCGCCGGACGCGGGCACGGCACGCGGCGCCATCCACCCACGCATCGGCGCAGCGGGCGGCTCGCTTGCTGGCTCGCCTCCCTATCAGCGGTGGAGCGAGTGGTCGGAACTGGACTCCCGCTCCTGGCCCCGGCGCAAGCTGCGGCGCTATGCCCTGATCCCCACGACCTGCTTCAACTGCGAATCGGCATGTGGCCTTTTGGCCTTCGTCGACCAGGAGACCGGCGAGGTGCGCAAATTCGAGGGCCAGCCCCTGCACCCCGCCAGCCGAGGGCGCAACTGCGCCAAGGGTCCGGCGACCATCAACCAGGTGCGCAACCCCGACCGCATCCTCTACCCCATGCGGCGCACGGGTGCCCGCAGTGAGGATCGCTGGGAGCGCGTCTCCTGGGACGAGGCCCTGGACGACATCGCCGGCCGCATCCGGGGCGCGCTTTTGGCCGGCCGCCGCGACTCTGTCGTCTACCACGTGGGACGGCCCGGCGAGGACATGTTCACCGAGCGCGTCGTCCACTCCTGGGGCGTGGATGGCCACAACTCCCATACCAACGTCTGCTCGGCCGGGGCGCGCACCGGCTATCACTACTGGTTCGGCTTCGACCGCCCCATGCCCGATTTCGGAAACGCGCGCTTCGTGCTGCTCATCTCCAGCCACCTGGAGGCCGGCCACTACTTCAACCCCCAGGCGCAGCGCATCGGCGAGGCGAGGCTGGAGGGCAGCAAGGTCGCCGTCGTGGACACGCGCCTGAGCAACAGCGCCTCCCAGGCGGATTACTGGCTGTCCCCCTGGCCCGGCACGGAGTCCGGCCTGCTTTTGGGACTGGCAGCGGTGCTACTGCGGAACGACTGGATCGACCACGAGTTCCTGCGGCGATGGATCAACTGGGAGGACATGCTGGGCGAAACGGACTACCTGCAGGACCTCGTCCGGCGGGGCCTGATCGCCCGGGTCCCGGCCGGGCGGACATTCGAGGACTTCGTGGCCCTGCTCCGCGAGCTCTATGCCCCCTACACCCCGGAGTGGGTTGAGCAGGAGTGCGGCGTCACGCCCGCGGTCGTGGAGGAGGTCGCCGCAGAGATCCACCGGGCGGGCCACGCCTTTGTGACCAACGTCTGGCGGAGCGCTTCGGCGGGCCACCTGGGCGGCTGGATGGTCGCCCGCACGCTCCTCTTCCTCAACGTGCTGGTCGGCGCGATCGGCGAACCCGGCAGCGTCCTCCCGGCTGGCTGGTGCAAGTTCGTCCCCAAGCCGCCCAGCTCGCCCGCGCCGGTGCGGGCGTGGAACGAATTGCACTTCCCGCGCCACTATCCCCTGGCGAACCTGGAGATGAGCTTCCTGCTGCCGCACCTGATAGAGGAGCAGGACCGCCACCTCGATGTCTACTTCACCCGGGTGTACAACCCGGTCTGGACGTACCCGGACGGCTTCAGTTGGATCGAGATGATGCGGGATGAAAAGCGCATCGGCCTGCACGTCGCCCTGACACCGGTCTGGAGCGAAACCGCGATCTTCGCCGACTACGTGCTGCCGATGGGCCTGGGGCCCGAGCGCCACGACCTCCACAGCTATGAGACGCACGCCGCGCAGTGGATCGGTTTCCGTCAGCCGGTGGGTCGGGTCTTCCGCGAGTCGCGGGGGGAGCGCTTCGCGCACACCTACGAGGCCAACCCGGGCGAGGTCTGGGAAGAGAACGAGTTCTGGATCGAGCTGTCCTGGCGGATCGACCCCGATGGCAGCCTGGGCATCCGTCAGCACTTCCAGGACCCCACGCACCAGGACCGCAAAATTCGCATCGAGGACTACTACCGCTGGATCTTCGAGCATTCGGTGCCCGGCCTGCCCGAAGCAGCCAAGGCGGAGGGCGAGGCGCCCCTGGAGTACATGCGCCGGCGAGGGTCCTTCTGCGTCACCGAGGACGTCTACCGGCAGCACGAGCGGCCGCTCACACCGGCGGAACTGGAGGGCACAGTCGTCCACGACGGCGCGGTCTGGGCCGCTCAGGCCCCCGCGCGGGTCAACCTGCGGCCGGCCCCCGGTCCCTTCCGGGATGCCGAGGGCCGGGTGCGTGTCGGCATCCTCCAGGGGGATACCCCGGTGGAGGGCTTCCCCACGCCGTCCGGCCGGATCGAATTCTTCAGCCACACCCTGCACGAGTGGAGCTGGCCCGAGTACGCGATCCCGATCTACCCGCGCGATGCCGCCCAGCGCCAAGCCATGCCGCACCTGGTCAGCCAGGTGCACCACACTGTGGTGCGGCCCGAGGCGGGCGAGTTCGCGCTCCTGCCGACCTTCCGCCTGCCGGTCCTGATCCACAGCCGCACCAACGGCGCCAAGTGGCTCTATGAGATCGCCCAGATCAACCCGGTGTGGATCCATCCCACCGACGCGGCGCGGATGGGCGTGGAGACGGGCGACCTCGTGCAGGTGGAGAGCGAAATCGGACACTTCGTGGACCGCGCCTGGGTGACCGAGGCCATTCACCCCGGGGTGATCGCGTGCAGCCATCACCTGGGCCGTTGGCGGGTCAGCGAGGACCACGGCACCGACCGTTGGAACTCGTCCCTCGTCCGCCTGCAACAGGACGGCAACCGCTGGCAGATGAACGTGGTGCACGGGGTCCAGCCCTTTACCAGCCCCGATCCCGACTCGTCCCGCATCTGGTGGAGCGACGGTGGCGTGCACCAGAACCTGATCTTCCCGGTACAACCGGACCCCATCAGCGGCCAGCACTGCTGGCACCAGAAGGTGCGCGTCCAGAAGGCGCCGGACACCGCCCGCTACGGGGAGATCGCGGTGGACACCAAGGCCTCCAAGGCGGTCTATCAGCGGTGGACCCGGCTCTGCCGGCCCGTGTCCGGGAGCGGGAACCTGCGCCGGCCGATCTACATGCTGCGGCCGCTCAAGCCCCACCCCGACGCGTTCCGCCTGCCGTAAGGCCGTTCGTAAGGGGAGAGCGCGGGCCAAGCCCGCGCTCTCCCCTTTTCTGCGACCACCCAGGGTGCAACGCACCGCCCACCACGGAACGCTTGGCATCGGCTGCCCTGGGGCCACGCCCTGGGGCACAACCGCCTCCGATACACCGCCCCACTGGTGGCCCGCCGCTTCCGCCTATTGCGCGCGCTCGCCCGAGGGGTGGGGGCCCTTGGCGGCCGCCACGGCGCGGCCCGCGCCCAGCGGAGCCGGAACCGGAGCGTTGCTCCTCCCCGATCGCTTCTAAGCCGACACGTGCGCCAGGATCTTTGGCAGCCTGGACTCCAGGCGAGCCAGGCGCTGCCCTTCCTGTGCGGCCGTGATCTTGCCCGCGGTCAGCTGCTTTTGCAGGTGGCTTTCCGCCGCCGCCTCCAGGGCCGCCGCCAGGCCGCTGGCCGACTTGCCGGACTGGGCCGCGGCGATCGCGTTCAGGCTCTGTCCACCCCGGAGATCGGCACGGATCTGCGCCACCGAAATCCCGAGGTAGCGGGAGACCACCGGTAGGATCTTGGGGAGGCTCGGACGCGCGGGTGCCGCCGGGCCACCGGCCCGGGCCAGCAGCTTGGGCAGCATGGCGTCAAAGCGGGACAGGCGCCGCTGCTCCCCGGCCGCAGTGATCTTGCCCGCCGTCAGCTGCTTTTGTAGGTGGCTTTGCGCCGCTGCCTCCAGGGCCGCCGCCAAGCCGCTGGCCGACTTCCCGGGCTGAGCCGCGGCGATCGCGTTCAGGCTCTGTCCGCCGCGCAGGTCGGCGCGGATCTGGGACACCGGAATCCCCAAGTACGTGGAGGCCGCCTGCATCAGGTTGACGGGCTGGGGCATCCCGGGGCGACCGGCCCGACGCGGCAGGAGGATGCCCGAACTCTTCTGGATCCGCTGATCCAGCTTCTGTGCCGTTGCGGCCGTGATCTTGCCCGCCGTCAAGCGCTGTTGCACCTGATCGCTTTCCGTCTGCTTGATGGCCGTCTCCAGGGTGGACCGCGAGATGCCCAGGTGACTGGCCAGGTCGGACAGGAAGCCACCGACCGCCGAACCCGTGGATGACGGAGGGGATCCGCTTCCGGTGGAAGCCGACGCCATCCCAACGACCACTAGGCTGCCGGCACCCAGCGCCGCCGCCAGACCGAGCCCCAGGACCCAGCGCGGAAAACGATTCATTGGCGCATGCACTCCCCCGGGTTCGCACGATTTGGATCGGGGGTAGGGTAGCCAGAAATGATCAAGATGCTGTGCATACGCGGGCCGTAGTTGGCGCAGCCGCCCGGGTGCGGGGGGCGTACGGTTAGGCCTGGCCGGCAGCGGGCGTGCCCCCTGCCGGCCAGGCGTGAACGTCAGTCGGCCACCAGACGCGAGCGGTTGTCGGCGAGCACCGCCGCAAAGCGGGCGACGCGCCCCCCCATGTAGCGGGCGGCGGCCAGTACCTCCGCAGCCGGCTGCCCGTCCCGGGAAGCCGTGAAGCTTACCCCGTAGGGGTTGCCGCCGGACGCGAATACGGACTGATCGGTGTAGCCGGGCGGGGTGATGACGGCTCCCCAGTGATACATCACGTTGTAGATCGTGAGCAGAGTGGTCTCCTGGCCCCCATGGGGGTTCTGGGCACCGGTGAAGGCGGCGACGGCCTTGTTGGCGAGCTTCCCCTGCCCCCAGAGCGGACCCGTCGAATCCAGGAACAGTTTCATCTGGCCGGCCAGCGCGCCATACCGGGTGGGAGCCCCCAGCACCATGCCGTCCGCCCAGTCCAGATCATCCAACGTGACCTCCGGGACGCTTCCCGAAGCCTGGGCATAGGCCTGCCAGGCGGCGTTGCCCGCCAGCGCCTCCTGCGGCAGGGTCTCCCCCACCTTGCGCAGCCGCGTCTCCGCGCCGGCCGCGCGCGCCCCCTCCTCCACCGCCTGGGCGACGCGAAACGTGTTGCCCGTCATGCTGTAGTACACGATGGCCACCTTCGCCACGATCCCACTCCTCCTCACACGGTTAGGGAAGCCGGTCGTCCAGCCCATGCTCCAGCCGCCGCAACGCCCGCGCCAAGGCAGTCCTCTCTGCGGCGCTCAGGACAGACAAGTGGCCGGCGAGCCAGGCCTCATGCGCCGGGACCACCTCCCGCCAGAGGCCACGCCCGGCCGGTGTCAGAAACAGGCGCTTCACGCGACCGTCCTGATGGCGGCGCAGGAGACCCGCGGCCTCCATGCGGTCCAGCAACTGGCAGACGTTGCCCTTTGTCGTCACCAGGGCCCGGGCCAGTTCCTGCTGCGTCTGCCCCTCGGCGGCGCCAACCTGGGCAAGCACGTCGAACTGCGCCGGCGAGAGGCCGAACTCCCGCAGGTGCTCGATCATCAGATGGCTGAGCTTGCCGTAGACCCGGGCCAGCCGCATCCAGGCGGCCGCCTCTGGCCGCACAGGCTCCCCCTCCGGGGGAGAGTTTAGCCATAAACCCTCAGGTCTGCCAAGAGGCTGTTGCGCCGGCAGGCCCCACCAGGGGTGCACCCGAATCAGCCTGGTCCGGGGGGCGGGACACGCCATGAACACGGTCGTGATCCGGGCCGAAGCGGACGGGCCCCGCATCGAACGCAGCCTGTACGGCCACTTCGCCGAGCACCTGGGAGGCTGCATCTACGGAGGCATCTGGGTGGGCGAGGACTCCGCCATCCCCAACACACGCGGGATCCGCAACGATGTGGTCGGGGCGCTCCGGCGCCTGGGGCCTCCCGTTCTGCGCTGGCCCGGCGGCTGCTTCGCCGACGAGTACCACTGGATGGACGGCATCGGACCCCGGGCCGACCGTCCCACGATGGTCAACACGCACTGGGGCATGGTCACCGAAACCAACCACTTCGGCACGCATGAGTTCCTGGATCTCTGCGCCCAGATCGGCGCCGCCCCCTACCTCTGTGGCAACGTGGGCAGCGGCACCGTCCGCGAAATGCAGCAGTGGGTCGAGTACGTCACCCACGGCGGCAGCGGGCCCATGGCCGACCTGCGTCGCCGCCACGGCCGGGCCGAGCCGTGGGCCCTCCCCTACTTCGGTGTGGGCAACGAGAATTGGGGCTGCGGCGGCACCATGCGGCCGGAAGCCTACGCCGACCTCTACCGGCAGTATCAGACATATGTGCGCGACTTCGGCGGCAACCGTGTCTGCAAGATCGCCTGCGGTCCCAACGGCGGGGACACGCACTGGACGGAGGTGCTGATGCGGGAAGCGGCCCACCACATGGGCGGCCTGGCACTGCACTACTACACGGGCCCGGGCGGGACGGCCGGGGCCACCAGCCGTTCGGCGACGGCGTTCGGCAAGGCGGAGTGGGTGGCGACACTGCGCAATGCCCTGCGCATCGAGTCCCTGATCGAGCGCCACTCCGAAATTATGGACCGCTACGACCCCGCCCGCCGTGTGGCGCTGGTCATCGATGAGTGGGGCAGCTGGTATGACAGCGATCCGGATGCCCCGCCGGGGTACATGCTCTTCCAGCAGAACACGCTGCGGGACGCGCTTGTGGCCGGCCTCACGCTCAACACCTTCCACCGCTACGCCGAGCGCGTGCGCATGGCCAACATCGCCCAGACGGTGAACGTCCTGCAGGCCATGATCCTAACCCACGGCCCCCAGATGCTCCTGACGCCCACCTACCACGTCTTCGAGATGTACCGGGTGCATCAGGGGGCGCGGGCGCTTGCGACCCGCGTCCGCCCGGAGGAGTACGGTGCCGGCGGCGAGCACATTCCGGTCCTGCATGCCTCGGCCTCGCGCGATGCGCAGGGACGCGTGCACCTCTCGCTCTGCAACACCCACCCCACCGACACCATCCGGGTCGAGTGCAGCATGGAAGGTGGAACCCCGACAGCAGCCAGCGCCCGGGTGCTGACCGGCGATCGGCCAAACGCGCACAACACGTTTGCCGCCCCGGACGCGGTGCGCCCGCAGCCCCTGGAGACACTGGCCCTCTCCCCGGGGGGGCTGGAGGTGGCCCTGCCACCGGCTGCAGTCGCCGTGGTGGAACTGGTCCTGTAGGACGGGGGGCGCCCGGCTGAGGGTCGCCAGCGGGCCTCAAGACCACGGAGGTTTCCCACTAGCCGCCCGGCAAAGAGGGCCCCTCGCCCGCTTGGCGCACCCAGACCCCGCGGAGGCGGCGGCCGCGGGCGCCGGGGCCCGGATAGGCCGTGACCGCGGCAGCCACCCGGACTCCCGCTCCGCGGGCCTCGCCGGCCCGGCAAGCCGGGCTGTCCCGAGCCGCAAGGCGGTCGGCGGCGCCAGAGGACGCCCCTCCCGGCTTCAGGCCCCTAGGTCCGCCTGCTCCTCCCCGCACGGGCCGCCCCAGGCGTTGCCTGGAAGCACCACCAGGCTCCCGTCGGCCCGCAGCAGCGGGTTGTACCACTGGGCGATCAGCTGGGTGCTGCGGCTGACATAGTGGCCGATGTACGAACGGCGGAAGCGGGAGCGACTGGTGTTGGGATAGCTGCCGTGGATGACGCTGCCGTTGAAAAAGAGCACGTCGCCCGGCGCCATCCGCACCGTCACGGGCGACAGCCCCGTCGGCGGGTCGACCTCATCGCGCGTGAAGGATCGGGTCGGATCCGCCTCGTGCGGGCAAAGGATCGGGGTGTCCTGGGTACCGGGGACGATCATCATCGCCCCGTTCTCCTCGTCGCAGGCGTCCAACGCCATCCAGGCCGCCACGCACTTGCCGGGCTTGGTCTTCAGGTAGTAGTCGTCCTGATGCAGGGCCTGGCCCCGGGCCGTTGGCGGCTTGAAATAGAGCATGCTCTGGGCCGCCAGCGGGTCCTCGCCGAAGACGGCGGACAGGATCTCCAGGATCGCGGGATGCAGCAGATAGCGGCGAGCCGTCTCGTTGACACGGTGGGGGTGCATCATCCGGGGATAGACGCGCAGGAGGTCGCCACCGCTGGCCGCCGGGGACACGGCCGTAAAGCACCCCGGAATGGACCCGGCCGCATGCATCGCCATGAAGGTCTCCAGAAGCTCGGCCACTTCGCCCCCGTCCAGGAGCCCCCGACGTATCAGGTACCCGTCCCGGGCGAACGCCTCGTGCAGATCCCTGATGTCCGGCCCGACCCGCCACGCCTGCGCCATGCCCCGTCCCCCCCATGGGGCCGCCGTAGACCCCGGTACGAAGGCAGCACCCCACGGTCAGCATATCTGGGAGCGCCCGCCAAGGGAACCGACGCAATCCGGCAGGCCGGTCGGACGACTTGGCGTATCGTCTGTGCACGGGCATTGGGGGTGCACAGCACGTGCGCTGCTTCGGGGAGGGCGACCCGCTGTATGCCGCCTACCACGACTTCGAGTGGGGCCGCCCGGTGCGGGATGAACGGGAGCTCTTCGAGCATCTCTGCCTGGAGGCTTTCCAGGCCGGGCTATCCTGGCGCCTCGTCCTCGAGCGGCGGCCCGCGCTCCGGCAGGCCTTCTGCGACTTCACCCCGGCGAGGATCGCGGCCTTTGGCGCCCAGGACATCGCGGCCATCCTGGAAACCCCGGGCGTGATCCGTCATCGGGGCAAGGTCGAGGCGGTCATCACCAACGCCCGCGCGACGCTGGCCCTCCATGCGCTGGGCACCACGTTGGTTGAGCGCGTCTGGGCCCACCGGCCGCCGGCCGCTGGCGGCCCTGGCGGCTGGCCACCACCGGCCAGCACCGCGGAGTCCGCCGCCTTGGCCAGCTCCCTGCGCCGGTCTGGGTTCCGCTTCATCGGCCCCACATCCGCCTATGCCCTGATGCAAGCATGTGGCTTGGTCAATGATCACCGCCCGGATTGTTCGGTCTACCGGGAGATCGCGGCCGTTCAGCGCGACGCGGTAGGTGGTGGTTGATGCAGGAAACGGCGTGCCGCTGTTAAAGGATGTATGGTTCCGCGGACACGCGGAGTCGCAGTGCAGGGGGTGTCATCAATGGAGGAACGGTTCGGGCGGAGACGCATGCGCTGGTTGGCTGTCGGGGCGGTTACCGCGCTCGCCGTCGGGTTGACTGCCTGTGGGGCGGGGGGCGCCGCGGCCACCTCGCAGCCGGCAACGGTCCAGCTCTCGAACAACAGCACCCTGGGCTCCATCCTCGTGGACGCCAATGGCATGACCCTCTACCGGTTCCACAAGGACAGCGCGAATAAGAGCGCCTGCTCCGGCACCTGCGCCGGGATCTGGCCGCCCCTGATTGTCAGCGGCAAGCCGAGCGCCGGCAGCGGCGTGACCGGCAATCTGGGCACCCTCAAGCGTTCCAACGGCCAGGAGCAGGTGACCTGCAACGGCTTTCCGCTGTACACGTTCTCCGGCGACAAGGCGGCCGGGAACACGAACGGCCAGGGGTACCTGAAGCTGTGGAATGCGGTGACGGCCAGTTGCGGCCTGGTGACCACGGGGATCAGTAGTACCACCGCGGCGACCACGACCACCAAGAGCTCGACCACGGCGACCAACACCAGCTCTGCCAGCAGCGGCTGGGCCGGCTGATCCCCCCGCGCGGCAGGGGGGAGGGTCCAGCACACCGGGCCCTCCCCCCCTTCCGGTCAGGCCCGCGCCCCCACGCACGCCCGCATCCCGTCCCACTCTCCCGCCAGATATCGGTCATGCACGCCCAGCGGGCGCTCTCGTGCGCCACGTGGGCCAGGCGGAAGCAGCAGGCACAGCGATATGCGGCGAGGCGTTGCCGTTGGCCGTGTCGGCCAGCTGGTACTGGCCGAGGAAGGCGTCGCCGTCCTTGCCCTGATCTCCACCGGCTCCGGGAGCGGAACCTGAGGCATCCCTTCGAGCAGCGCCTGCGGGCTGCGCTCGCGGCAGTATGCCTGAAAGAGGCGGTGCGTTCCCGGCCAGGGTAAAGTTGCCGGCGTCTTGGCCCCGGCAAGCTACTGCGCAGGCCGGCAAGCCCCTTTGAGGCTGTGTCTGGGGGGGCCTGTGGGGCGGCTGGCTCAGGTGGCCCGGGCGCAGTTCGGTAGCACATAGAGGGGGGTGCCGCTGGCGGACTCCTGCCGCGCGTGCGCGGCCAACCAGCCTTTGGCCGCCGGGGTAAGGGGGGCGCCCAGCGGGAGCAGGACCGTCGCCCCGGCGCGGGACCAGGCCTGTAGTTCCGCGCTGTCGATAGCGGCGGTCCGCCAACCCTCACGCCATGCCGCATAGAGGATGGCCGAGTTCCCGGTCCCGACCACCACGGGGCCGGCGGGGCAGGCCTGGTCCATGGCCTGCGCAAGCTGCCCGGTGGCGGTGTCCTGCCGGTAGAGCGGGGGGAGGAACAGCACGTCGGCCAGCACCACCAGGCCCACCGCGGCAGCCGCGGCCACGGCCAGCAGCCTGCGGCGGTCGCGCCATGCCGCGTCCAGCGCCGCACCGCCGACGGCCGCCAGGAACGCGCAGCATGGGAGGAGGTAATAATCCTGGCGAATGCGGGTGACGATGACAAGGCACCAGACCAGAAGCGCCACACCCCAGGCGATCATGAAGCCGCGCGCCGCGCGGGGCACGGCCAGCAGCCCCCACGGCAAGAGGGCGGCCATCCCCCAACCCGCGGCCCCGATCACGAGATTGTGGATCCAGAACTGGGTGACCGCCGGACTGCCCTCCTGCCATCCCGGCTGGGTGAACAGCGCGACTGCCAGACGGGAGACGAACGCCCCCTGGCCCCGGGCCATCATCCCGGAGACCCCGGTGTATAGGCCGGCCGCCAGGTAGGGCAGGCCCAACGCCAGCAGGAGGGGCCAGGAGCGGCGGGCGGACCCGCGGCGCAACAGGAGCACGAGGATGGGCAGGCCCAGGATCGCGTTCGGCAATTTGGCGGCGATCGCTAGGGCGAACAGGGCGCTGGCCAGCGCCAGCCGGCCGCCTGTCGGGCGCCGCGACCAACTGCTGAACGCCCAAAGCGCCCAAAGGCCAAAGCACATCATCGCCGGCTCGGCCTGAAAGGCCCGGCCGTAAAAGATGGCCAGGGGTGAGATCGCATACAGCAGGGCGCCCCACAAGGCCGCCCGCTCACCCAATTCCAACCGCAGCAGGAAGTACAGGGCCAGGAGCGATCCGGCGGAGAGCGCGATGGCCGTGGCGTGCAGCAGCGCCGCGCTCCAGCCGAATACGTGCGCCGCCTCCGCGGCCAGGGCCTCTCCCAGGGGCAACTCCACCTGGACGTAGTTTGGCCCCGGCCCGTCGTAGAGCAGTTGGGGGTGCAGCAGCCGTACGCCCTGGAGGTAGTAGAAGCGCGCGATCGACGCGGTATCCGATTGGCGCCAATCCGAGTGATCCAAAAGCGGGGCGCCCAGGTGGTAGGCCCGCAGCGCGATGAACAGCACCAGCACGGCAAGTGCCCAGGCCCACTGGGCGCGCCGGTCACCGCTGGGCGTCGCCAATCCTTCTTTCCCCCATCCGGGACATCTGGCTGGGCCTCGGGTCGCGCGTGCGCCCAGGGGCCCGGTCCCCAGCATGCAGGGGGTACGGGGGACGGCCGCCCCGTAGCCCGTCCATGCAGATCATAGAATGCCACGGTTTGCGGCAGCGCGTCGGTAGGAGGTTGGCCGGTCGGCCCGGATGCGGAACCGGCACCGCGCCGCGGGGGAGGAGCCAAGGTGGCGCGGGGGGGGGCCCGGATCCGGTGTCCGGGCCCCCGCTGGCCGCCTCAGGCGCCGGGGAACGGGAAGGGGAACGGGAAGGGGCTCGTCGTGCTGGCGTTGCCGGTGGCCGACGCTGGCACGATCTGCGCCGTGCCGTTCGCCTGCGATTCCGGTTCGGTGCCGAGCTTAATGTGGACCGTCTGCGGCGTGCCGCCGCGCACGATCCCGAGACTCACGGTCTGCCCCGGCTTGGCGGCGTTGATGTCCGTTACCAGGTCGTACTGGTTGGTGATCGGCGTGCCGTTCCAGGACCGCAGGATGTCATTGGCCTGGAGCTTGCCGGCCGAGGGCCCGTTCTGGATCACGGCGGTCACCGTGAGCGTCTCGGGAGCGGTGGTCGACGAGGGATTGGTCGTCGAGCCGCCGGTGGCCTCGATATCGATGCCCAACCAGGCGTACTTGACGTAGCCGTACCGCACGATGTCATTGACGACGCTCTCGACGGTGTTGGACGGGATGGCAAAACCGAGCCCCGTGGCGGACACCCCAGGCTCACCGGTCTGGGCGACCTTCATGCTGGTGATGCCGATGACCTGACCCTGCACGTTCAGCAGGGCGCCACCGGAGTTGCCGGGGTTGATGGCCGCGTCGGTCTGGATCATCTCCGTGACCCGTTCGCTGGTGCTGCTCAGGCCATACAGCATCGGCCGCAGGGCACCCACGATCCCCTCGGTCACCGATTGCGCGTAGGTGGGACCGAGCGGGTTGCCAATGGCGATCGCCATCTCGCCGGGAACCACATCGGTGCTGTTGGCGAAGGTGGCCGCCGGCAGGGGCTTGCCGGTGTTGATCTTGATAACGGCCAGATCGGTCGAGGGATCGCCCCCGACCACGGTGGCCGGGTAGGTGCTGCCGTCCTTGAGCGTCACGGTCACCTTGGTGGCGCCCGCCACCACGTGGTCGTTCGTGACGATGTACCCGCGGGAGTCGAAGATCACGCCGCTCCCCCAGGCGATCTGGCTGGTTGTCGTCCCGAAGGCGCTTTGGACGCTGCTCTGGTTCTGCACCAGCACGATCGACGGGCTGACCGCGTTATAGACGGCAACGGCGGGACTGTCCTGCTGCTCCTGCGCGGGCGTGACGGGCACCGTCTGGATCTGGGCGTAGCTGGCCGCCAGAGCCCGATAGGCGGGCAACCCCGCATAGACAGCGGCGCCGCCGACGACGACGCCCAAAAGCGCCACCGCGGCACTCCGGCCCCAGGGCCGCCGCGGCGCCGCGGTCTGCGGCGCCAGGGGCGGCAGTGCCGCCTCGGCGATCCGGATAGGCGCGGCGGGCTTGACCGCGCCGCGGTGCAGGGGGACACGACGATTCAACCGCATCGATGCGCACCTCCGACTGCCTGTATTGGCATGAGGTTAATCGCCCAATGTTAAGATGCCATCGAGGCCGGGCCCCGCATGCGGCAGCGGCGCTCCGGCCGGGCAGGGATATACTGCACGCGGAGGTGGGCCCATGCGCGGCTTGGGCGGGAGGACCCTGCCCGTCACCGGCGCCACGGCCTTGCCCGGCCGGGACGTTCCCGCGTTCGCGGTGCCGGAGCGCCACGCGGCGCTGGGCACCCGGATCGTGCCCCCGTTCCCGGAGGGACTCCAGTTGGCCTACTTCGCCATGGGCTGCTTCTGGGGCGCCGAGCGGCTGTTCTGGCGTCTGCCCGGCGTGTACTCGACCGCCGTTGGCTACAGCGGCGGCATCACGCCCCATCCGACCTACGCCGAGGTCTGCACGGGACGGACGGGGCACGCCGAAACGGTGCAGGTCGTCTTCGATCCGGCACTGGGCTCCTACGAGGCGCTTTTGCGGACGTTCTTCGAAGGCCATGACCCCACGCAGGGCATGCGCCAGGGCAATGACATCGGCACGCAGTATCGGTCCGCCATCTTCACGGTGGGGGCGCAACAGCAGGGGCAAGCCCAGTGGACCCGCGACGCCTATGCGGCGGCCCTGGCGACGACCATACGGCGGCCGATCACGACCCAGATCGTCGCGGCGGGGCCCTTCTATTACGCCGACCCCTATCATCAGCAGTATCTGCATAAGCAGCCGGACGGGTACTGCGGACTGGGCGGCACCGGCGTCGCCTGCCCCACAGCGGTGGTGGACTGATCCTCCCGCCAGCCGCGGTGGCCAGCGTTGCCGCCGGGGTCCGGCCCGCCCGGGTTGTCGGGAGCCTTCCCTGGCTCCGGCACCGCCGGCCTGCGCCGCCTTGGCGGCGTCAGGCGCCGCCCTCGGCGCGTGCGGGCGGGGTGCCAGATTCGCGACGTTG
>JAJZWQ010000203.1 GCA_021846605.1 Bacillota bacterium
AACACCACCAGGGCGGCCAGCCAATAAAACAGCGCGCTCCGCACCCAATCCCTCCCGCGGCGCCATACCGAAGGTCCAAGCGCTCCCCGCGTCCGCCCTCTGGGTGGCCATGCACTTCTCATCGCCGATCGCGTTGGCCCGCCGGCGCCTGCCGAAACGGCGCCACTTCGTGGCGTATGTCTGTCCCCTGGTCCGGTGATGCCGGTGGCGGCCGGTGCGCCGCAAGGGCCGGCGCGACGTTGGCCGAATGGAGTTGCGCACCGGCCGCCCCCTCGCTTGGCGGGCCTTGTGCCCGAAGGCCCCCCACGCGAATGACGGCACCTGAGTAGTACGAAATCCTCGGGAGAAAACCCCTCACTGGCCCGAATAGGGACTACCTAACGGTACGCTACCCCAAGCGCGAATCCTACCGGCCGACCATGAGAAACAGGACCGATTGACCTCCTCCCCACGGCTAAAGCGGCTAAGCCGGGGGATTCCCGGTGATCGCGCACCGGGGCTTCCTGCTTCGCCGGGGTCCGCCCACCCGTTTCCGAGTGGGTCTTACGTCCCCGCCACAGGCAGACGCCCTGAACCTCCCCACGGCTAAAGCCGGGTTCAGGTTCTCGACGCCGCATCGCCGCCCTCGGTCCCCGGGACGCCGTGCCCGCGCCCGGGCGGGTCCGTCCCGCTTTCTGCTAGGATGCACGTGGCCGCGCCGCATCGGCGTCGGGAGGCGAGCACACTGCGTCCCAACTGGTCTGTGCTGGGAATCTACCTGATGGGTGTGTTCATCGGCGCCCTGGACACCACCGTGATCGGCCCCGCCTTCCCGCTCATCGCGCACGGGCTGCACGTCTCTCTGGCCTGGAACGCCTGGGCCATCACCGTATACACCGTCGCCTACGCCGGCTGCACGGTGCTGGCCGGCGCTGGCGGCGACCGCGCCGGCCGCCGGCGCCTCTTCACGCTGGGCGTGGCCACCTTCGGCGTGGCGTCCCTCCTGGCGGCGCTGTCCGGCACGTTCTGGCTCTTCCTGGTGGCGCGGGGCCTGCAGGGGATGGGCGCCGGCGCCGTCTATCCCAACGCCCAGGCCGAGGGTATCGGACAGTTCCCGGCCGAACGCCGCGGCATGGCCCTGGGGATCTTCGGGGCCGTCTTCGGCCTGGCCAGCATCATCGGCCCCAACGTGGGCGGCGTCCTGGCCCAGTACTTGGGCTGGCGCTCGATCTTCCTGCTCAACGTGCCGATTGCCCTGATCGTGCTGGCGCGCACGCGGACGCTGCCCGAGAGCGTCTCTTCCGGCGGCGCGCTGCCGGACTGGATCGGCGGGGTGAGCTTCGCCGGCCTACTGGCGACCATCCTCCTGACCTTTTCCCTCCCCGGCATCTGGCGCGTCCTGGCCGCCGCGGGCGCGCTGGGCCTGGCCGGCCTCTTCTGGGCGCGCCAGCGCGGGGCCGCGACGCCCTTTTTAGACACGCGCCCGCTGGCCAAGCGGTCCGGGCTGGCGATGCTCGCCGGGGCGGTCGTGATCGGGCTGGATCTCTCCGCCGCAGTCTTCGTCCCAACCCTGGTGCAGCGCGAGTTGGGGTTCTCGGTGCTCCTGTCCGGCGTGGCCCTGATGCCCGCGGCGTTCATGGGCGCCATCCTCGCTGGCGCCGGCGGCGTCCTGGTCGACCGCATCGGACCGCGCACCGTGCTGCAGGTCGGGTTGCTGACGGCGGTGCTGGGCGGGCTGCTCCTGAGCACGCGGCACCTGACCATCCTCATCTTCGTGCTGGCCATGCTGGCGCTGGGCGTCTCCACGGCCTTCACCATGGGCGCCCCGCTGAACCGCATGGCCCTGGGCCTGTACCGCGAGGAGCAGGCCGGCGAGGCGCTCTCCCTGGTGGCCGTCTTCCGGGCGGCGGGATTGGCCGCCGGCCCGGTCTTCCTCATGCTCATCGCCGCGCACGACGGCTTCCCGTCCATGTTCCTGCTCGTGGCCTTGGCGTCCGCGCTGGGGATCCTGCTGTTCTTTGGCGTGCCCGACGTGCGCCCGGCCCACCGGCCGCGCCACGGCGCGCCCGCCGAGCAACCGTGACGGCAAGGGGACCGGAGCCGTGGATGCCGCCGATCTTGGAGATGGGGGCGATGCGCCGGTGAACCTCGGGCGCCCGCAGACAGAGGGAACGCTGGACGGCTCGGGACTCCGCGTGGCGGTGGTGGCCGCGCGCTTCAACGCGCAGGTGACCGGCGCCCTGTGCCGGGGGGCGGTCGAGGCCCTGCGCGCCAAAGGCGTGGCCGAGGCGGACCTGCAGACGGTCTGGGTGCCGGGGTCCTTCGAACTGGCGCCCACCGCGCGGCGCCTGGCGGCCTCCGGGCAGGTGGACGCCGTGGTCTGCCTGGGCGCGGTGATCGAGGGTGGTACCGACCACTACACGTATGTCTGCCAGTCCGTGACCGCGGCCCTCACCCGCCTGGCCCAGGATGCGGTGGAATGGGGGCGCCACGGCGTGGCGATCAGCTTCGGCGTGCTGACCTGCCGACTCCTGGAGCAGGCGATGGCCCGCGCCGGAGGCAGCGAGGGGAACAAGGGGGCCGACGCGGCGCTGGCCGCCCTAGAGGTTGCCCGGCTCTGGGAGCAACTCGGGGCCCTCGAGCGCTGAGCGCGCCAGCGTGGCGCGACCGCTCCGGAACGCACGCCCGCCTTCCCTGCGGCCCCCGCGCGGGTGCGCGCGGAGGCCGGCGGTCACACGCGGTGGGTGTCGGCCCGCCACTTCGGCACGGCCTTCTTGATGTCGTGGCGTCAGCAGGTGCCCGATGTGCCGCCTTACCAACCCCGACATCTGCCATTCGTGCCGCCCTTGCCACAGGACCGGCTGTGAGGCCGGGGCCCGCCACAGACACAGAGGTCCGCGGTCCACACGGCAAGGAGTCGCAGTACGCCTGTCGGGAGCAAGCCCCCGTGCCACTCGCGCCTCGCCAGCAACCAGCCCCACCACTGACGAGCGCGACGATGTCCAGGGTCAAGGGTCGCCCAGGACGCCCGCCCCGGCCGGCCCCGCCTTGACCGCGCCAGGAGGACGCATGTACTCTCAGAGGAAAGGCCCGCTGGAGGTGCGCCCGTGGAACCGTCCCCCCATGTCTCCCAGGCCGAGTGGGCGGTCATGCAGGTGCTGTGGGAGCGGTCGCCGCTGTCGCTGGGGGAGTTGCTCGACGCGGTCGCGCGCTCGTCCACCTGGCACCCGAACACCATCAAGACCTTCGTCCGCCGCCTGGTGCGCAAGGGGGCGGTCGGCACGGTGGGCACCGCCGGCAGCTACGGGTATGTGCCCCGCCTGACGCGTGCCCAGGCCATGCGCGCGGAGAACCACTCCTTTCTCGATCGGCTGTACGGCGGGCGGCTCAAGCCGATGGTGGTCGCGCTCCTTCAGGACGAGGACCTGACCCCCGAGGAGATCGCCGAACTCCGGGAGATCCTCGACAGACGCCTGTAAGACGCGACGGAAGTCCCGGCCCCGGCCGACCGCCGCACGCGGTCATTGACGCGGCATATCCACGACGGTAGCGTGTTGGACGGGTGTCCCCGACCGCGCCGGTCTGGGACGGTCGCCCGCGTGGAGGTTGCGCCATGGGGAACAGGCACGGGGCACACGCCGCCGGACGCAGGCGATCCCGGGCGGCCAAGTCCGCCAACTGGACATTGCGCGGAGGACTCTTCACCGCCTTGGCCGCGCTGATCGCGACCGCGTGGATCGTGCGGAGCATGCCGTCGGCGGCGACAACGGCGCCGCTGCGCACCTCGGCGTCGTCCAGTGCGTCGTCGTCCGCTTCTTCGGGGTCCGCGTCGTCCTCGTCGTCCTCGTCCAAGCCCTCCAGCACGTCGTCGTCCACGTCGTCGTCGTCGTCCACGACCGCTTCCGTGCCCGGCGCGCTCAGCGGCCCGATCACCGAGGCGCATGCGCCCGGTGCGTGCGGTCTGTCCCTGGCCGCGCAGACGTCGGCAGCGGTCGGCACCTGCACCGTCCTGGAGATCGGCGACTCCATCGGCAACAACCTCGGTTGGGGTCTGGCGCGCATCGTGCCGCCGAACTCGGGCCTCCAGTTGGTGCAGATGGACCAGTCCGATACGGGGCTCTCCAACGCCGCCTACTACAACTGGCCGGTGCAACTGGCCACCTACCTCAAGAAGTACAAGCCCCAACTGGTGCTGATCTCCCTGGGCGGCAACGACGAACAGGGGATGATGGTCAACGGCTCTGCGGTGAACTTCCCGACCGCCGCCTGGCAGACGGACTACGCCGCCCGCGTGCGCGAGATGGTCAATGAGTCCACCGCGGCCGGCGCCTACGTGCTCTGGGTGGGGATGCCCATCATGCAGCCGACCGGCTACAACCAGGGCATGCAGCTGATCGACAGCATCTACGCCAAGGTGGTGCCCTCCCAGCCCAATGCCACGTTTGTCTCCACCTGGTCGCTCTTCTCCAACCCCCAGGGGGCGTTCCAGTCCGCGGCGCAGGTCAACGGTCAGAGCACGACCCTGCGCCAGTCGGACGGCATCCACTACTCCTTCTCCGGAGAGAACGTGCTGGCCACCTACGTGATCCGCGAACTGGCGCTCATCTACCACGTGCAACTCTCTCCCCAGAATCCGGCCGTGATCACCAGCTGGCAGTCAGGACCCCACGGCTAAAGCCAATACCGCTTAGTTTGGCGTTGCCGAGCGGCCGCTGCGAAAGGCCATCGTTCGGTGCGAGGGGTGCCGAGGGGTTCAGCGGCAAGGCCTTGTGGCCGGTGATGGCGACCTTCAACCGCGCCGCCG
>JAJZWQ010000204.1 GCA_021846605.1 Bacillota bacterium
CTCGCCGTCCAGCCACTGGGCAGCCCGGCGCGCGGCGATCACGTACGCGGGTTCCAGCGCCTCAGTCATCGGCTGCACCGCCCGCCAGAAGGGCAGGTTGCCCATGCGGCGCACAAGGGCCAGGCCGATGGCCCCGCCGGGGACCGGGGTGGGCGGAGGCGACGCGGGGGCCGGGGCCGTCCCCCGCCAGAAGGCGGCCGGGTCCGTGGGCAGCGGCTCGGCCCCGACCTCCGGCTCCGCCTCACCCGCCGCCGCGCCGGAGTCGGCCAGAAGCGCGACGAGGCCGTCGCGCGGCATCCCACGTAGCCTGAAGAGCAGGAAGGGGTCCCGATCGATCTCCTCCCCGATCAGGTAATACACCGCGGCCACGTGCTTGCAGGGGTTGGACCAGTCCGGACAACTGCAGTCGGTACGGAGGTCCGCCTTCGGCAATGGGAAGAGGGGGATGCCGGAGGCGGTGAACGCCTCCTCGATGTCGTCGGGCATCTGCCCACCCAGGAGCTTGGCGCTGAATGCGGCGCGCGCGGCGATGGCCGCCCCCACCCGCCGCCACTCCGGGGGATCCAAGGGGGGGACGTGAATCGTGACCCGATACGGCGTGGCGCGGGACCCCTGGACCCGGGCCCTGACCACCCCCGGCTCGATCACAACCTCCAACACCTGCCCCCGGCGCGCGTAGGTCCGTCCGCGGGCCAGGCGGGCTCCCAACCCGAGGCCCTCCAGCCACGACAGCCAGCGCTTGGCCCACCAGCTCTTGCCAAACGCCCCGCGGGTGGATTGCGCGCGAATACCCCCCTCCGCCGCGCGCGGACGCGACGGGGCGAAGAACTCCCCCGAGTCGGGCCCCCACCATCCGGAGCGTCGCCCACGCCTGCCCGCCATCAGTCCTCCACCGCTTCCGGCCGCAGGGCCAGAACATCCCGCAGTTCGGCGAGCGAGAGCTCCGTCAGCCAGCCCTCGCCGGTCCCGACCACGCGTTCGGCCACCTCGCGCTTGCCGTCGATCATCGCGTCGATCCGCTCCTCCAGGGTGCCGGCGCAGACGAACTTGTGCACCTGGACATCGCGCCGCTGTCCGATGCGGAAGGCGCGGTCGGTGGCCTGGTCCTCGACGGCCGGATTCCACCAGCGGTCGAAGTGGATGACCCGGTTGGCCGCCGTCAGGTTCAGCCCGGTCCCGCCAGCCCTGAGGGAAAGGAGGAAGACCGGGGGGCCGCCCTCCCCCTGCTGGAAGGACTCGACCATGCGCTCGCGCTCTGCCCGCGCCACCGCCCCGTGCAGGAAGAGGACCTCCTGGCCGAGCGCCGAGCGCAGGTGGCCCTGCAGGAGGGTCCCCATCTGCGCGAACTGGGTGAAGATCAGCAGGCGGTCCCCGGCGGCCACGGCCTCCTGCACCATCTCCACCAATCGCTCCAGCTTGCCCGACCGTCCCGGCAGGGGCGAGCCGTCCCCCAGGAACTGCGCCGGATGGTTGCACACCTGCTTCAGCTTGGAGAGCGCCGCCAGGATGTGGCCGCGCCGGCCGATCGCGTCGTCTTCGTCCGGTTCGGAGAGCCGCCCTTCGAGGTCCGCCACCACGGCGGCATACAGAGACGCCTGTTCCCGTGTCAGCGTGCAGTACACCTTCACCTCGTTCTTGGCCGGCAGGTCGGCCACGATGGCGGGATCGCTCTTGAGCCGCCGCAGGGTGAAGGGCCCGGTCAAGCGCCGCAGGCGCGCGATGGCCTCCGCGTCCCGGTCCACCTGGATCGGGGTGAAGAAGCCGCGCCGGAACTCGGCCTGGCCGCCCAGCAGCCCAGGGTTCAGGAACTCCATCAGGGACCACAGGTCGCCGACACTGTTCTCCACGGGTGTGCCGGTCAGGGCGATGCGGTAGTCGGCCGGCAGGGCGCGCGCCGCCCGCGCCTGCTTGGTCTCGGCGTTCTTCACGTTCTGCGCCTCGTCCAGGACCACTCCGCGCCAGGCCACCCCCCCCAGCACCTCCTGGTCACGGGCCAGCAGGGGATAGGTGGTGAGGACCATGGCGCGGGCCGCCGCGGCCCCCTGGAACTCCGCGACGCGTAGACGCTCCATCCCGTGGTGGGTCAGGACCGGCAGGTGTGGGGCAAAGCGCTCGACCTCCTTGCGCCAGTTGCCCAGGACCGACGTCGGGCAGACCAGGAGGGCCGGACGGCGGCATTCTTCCCAGTCACGGGTGATCAGGGCGAGCGTCTGGAGGGTCTTGCCGAGCCCCATGTCGTCCGCCAGGCAGGCCCCGAGCCCTCGCTCCGCCAGGAACGCCAGCCAGGAGTATCCGCGCGCCTGGTAGGGGCGCAAGGTGGCCCGCAGGCTCGGGGGAGGGGGCAGTTCGGCGAAGGCGGCGCCCGGGTCGTCCGGCCGGGCCAGGAAGGCATGGATCCAGTCGTCGGCCCCTTCGAGTTCGACCGGCAGGCCGGCGCCGCGGTCGGGACCGACCCCCGCCGCCAGCCGCAGGGCGTCCCGCAGGGTACCGCGTCGGGAGGCGCGGCCCTGCCAGAGGGCCAGGGCCGCCCGGATCTCGTCCTGTCCCACCTGCACCCAGCGACCCCGGATCTGGACCAGCGGCTGCTTCAGGGCGGCCACACGCTCAAGTTCCTCGCGCGTCAGGGTCTCGCCGCCCAGGGCCACGCTCCAGTCGAACTCGACGACCGCCTCCAGGCCCAGACCGGCCTTGGCCGAGAACTTGGGCGCACGGGCGGCGGCCCGCGCGACCAGCCGCGCGCCGCCGCGCCCCACCCACCACGCGGGCAGCATCAGTCCGAACCCCGCCTGATCCAGAAGGGGCGCGGTCTCGGTGAGGAAGGCGTGGGCACCGACCACGTCCAGCGTATAGCCGGCGGGGCGGTCCCCCTGCAGCGTGCGCTCCACCTCGGGCACGAGCGCGGCGGCCCGCCCGAGCGCCGCCAGCAACACCCCCCGCGCCTCCTGCGGAACACCGGACCGGCGGTCCCACACCCGGTCGGCCTCCAGGCGCAGGCTGGGGTCGTCCGCCGCCTCCAGCACATAGCGTACGGGCCAGTCGTTCGTCTCGGCGTCCAGCGGCTCCTCCAAGCGGAAGCAGAGGCGGTACGCGGCGTCATGCCGGACGGCCACCGGCGCCGCCCAATCGCGGACTGCGGCGGTGAGAGACTCCAACTCGCCGGGCTGGCCCTCCAGCACGCCCGTTGGGGCGGTCAGGGCGGCCAGCCACCGGTCGTGCGGCGTCCGCCCGCCGCGCGACGCGGCGGCCTCCGTCCGCGGGAGGCCGTCGACCAGGGAAGCGACCAGATCGGTGAGCAGCCGCTGGGGCGGGAGGGTCTCCGGTCCGCCCGAGAGCGCGCGGCAGGCGGCCGGCATCGCCCGCGCCAGATCGGCCAAGGCCGCGCGCTCCCGCGGGGACAGGATGGGCGCCCAGACGGCCGCGAAGCGGCCATCGGCCCGCATCCGGAGCGACGGCAGGATGGCCCCGCGGGCCCCCATGGCGGTCGCCAGGCGCAGGGGGCCGGCCCAGAACGTCAGGTCGGGGGCGGCGACCAGGCCTGGAGCGAGTCGCCCCAGTTCGCAATGGACGAGTAGCGCCGCAAGGGCGTCGGCCGGGAGGACCAGCGCCGCCACGGTCCAGGGACGCAACTCCAGGGCCGCGACCGGCTCCGGAACGCCGCCCGCCGCCGGCGAGGGGAGCGGCGCCGCGCCAGCGGTCGGCAGCCACGCCGCCACATCGCGAGCAGGCGCCTGCGCCAGCGCTTCGGCGAGCGAGGGGCTGTCCGCGGTGAGGGCCCGCACGAGTGCGGGAACGGGGAGCGCCGCCGGGTGTCGCGGCAGCGCCGCGTCCCCGGGGCGCGACCGGCCCCGGCGTGGACGGCCGGCCCGGCCGCCCGCCACCGGTGCCCCTTCCGCCCACAGGAGGAGGGCGCCGCCGTCCCAACCGGCGTGCAGGGCGACAGGCACGGCATCGCCTCCTTGGGGTGCTACGAGACCAACGGGGCCCTCCGGCGTCACCAAATCTCGGCGCGGCCCGTAGATGCCCCCGCCGCGTACCACGACTCCATCTCGGCGCGCGCCGAGTAGACAGCCGACCAGGGGAGGCGCTCCAGTTCGCGCATCCGGGGCAACCGCCCGATGTGCGCGGCGATCGCCTCGCACACGGTGTCACCCCGCAGCACCGTACCGTCGAGATCGAAGACGACCAAGGCGACCGGCGACCGTGCCATGGTTCAGTATCGGTCGAAACGCCACGGGCCGCAACGGCGGGTGGACCGTTCCTCTCCTCATAGCCGTTTGTTTCCGACCGCTTGCGCGGTCAGTTTCCTGATTGGAGATTCCTGCTTCGCAGGAGCCGGTTTCGCCGGGCAGTGCTCTCAGCCAGAGCCTTCTCCTCCACAGGCGTTTCGCGTCTCCGGGGAACTCCCGGCGACAAGCGACGCGAGATTCCGCGCCGCGTTCAGGTCCCGGTCGATCTCTGCCCCACCTCCCGCGCCACGGAAGACCCGCTCGCCCAGTGAGATCTCGGCCTTGGTGTGACCACAGGCCGAACAGGTCTTGGTCGACGGGTAGAAGCGGGGGGCGACGATCAGCCGGGACCCGTACCATTCTTGTACTCCAGCATCCGCCGGAACTCCGCCCATCCGGCGTCCGCGATGGTCCGCGACAGATGCCGGTTGCGGATCAGGCCGTGCACGAACAGGTCTTCGACCACGATGACCGACTTGGTTTTCGCCAGTACGTTGGCAGCGGATACGGCGATGCAGCCGAGCCAGTCCGGCCGCTGACTTGTGGCGG
>JAJZWQ010000205.1 GCA_021846605.1 Bacillota bacterium
GCGAATCTCGCCGCAGTCCGCCACACCCTCCGGGTGCCACCGAGGCAGCGCCAAAAACGCCGCAACTACGCTACTTCCAACTGCTCTACGTGTCGTGCCGTCACGGATTCAGGTGGCAAGCGCCGGCGCCCGGGTGGTCCTGTTGGAATCACGCCGCCTGCCGCGCGCCAAACTCTGCGGCGGCGGCCTGACCGCCCGGGCCCTGCGGTTGCTGCCCCCCGAAGCACAGACGGCGATCCACACGCGCATCCACGGTCTGGACGCCTTTTGGCGCGGCCATCACGTGCGGGTCCACGCCCCCGAACCGGCCGCGGCCACGGTGACCCGCGCCGAATTGGACGCCCTGCTTGCCGGCCTGGCGGCCGACGCCGGTGCCCGCGTACACACCAACACCCCCGTGCGGTCGGCGACCATCCGCCGCGGGGCGGTCACCGTGGAGGGTGCCGGCGGGTCCTGGCGGACGCGGTTGGTCGCCTGCGCCGATGGTGCCACGGGGCCCAGCAACGGGCCGCTCGGAAGGGCCCTGGGGTTCCGCCGTCGTGCCGCGCGCATCCCCGCGCTGGAGGCCGATGTGCCCTGGGCGTCCGACGGCGAGCCCTGGCTGCGCGCGGACTTCTGCCTGGTGCCGCGCGGCTACGGCTGGGTTTTCCCGCGCGCCCGGATGGCGTCGGTGGGCGTCGGCTCGTGGGTACCCGGCTTCAGCGGCGCCGCATTGCGGTCGGCCCTGGCCGCCTACTGCGCCCAACTCGGTCTGCCCGACGTCGCCGCCAAAGCCAGGGGCCACCCCATCCCCGTGGGCGGATCCCTGCCGCAACACGAACTGGTCACCCCGCACGCGCTGCGGATCGGGGACGCCGCCGGCCTCGCCGACCCCTTCCTCGGTGAGGGGATCGGTTACGCGCTGGAAAGCGCCCACCTGGCCGCCGCCGCCATCCTGGGCGGCGATCCCCCGCAGTATGCGCGAGACGTCCTGCGGCTGCTGTACCGCCGCTTTGGCGAGGCGCGCCTGCGGGCCCAGGTGATCTACGCCGCACCGCAGGCCGTCTTCACTGTGGTCAACGCGCTGCCGGCCATCGGCAACCACCTCTACCGCTGGGGCATCTCGTACTCCCTTCCCCGCCGCCCCGTGCCCGGTCCCTGAGCGGTACCGCGCCGATCCACCGGACCCCGGGCGGATGGCACGCCCGCCCATCCGATTCGCGCTGCGCGGCGGTGCCCCGCATCAGAGGGCGAGCATCCCCTCCACCCGATGGCGATCGACGCCGTCCGTCTTCCCCTGGTCGACCACCGAACCCCGCTCCATCACGTAGTAGTGGTCGGCCAGGCGCAGGGCGAACGCCAGATACTGCTCCACCACCAGGATCGCCGTCTGCCCCCCCGCGGCCACCCGCAGCAGGACGGCCTCGATCTCCGCCACGATCGACGGTTGCACGCCCTCCGTCGGCTCGTCCAGCAGCAACCAGCGGGGCCGGGCCGCCAGGGCCCGGGCGATGGCCAGTTGCTGCTGCTGGCCGCCGCTGAGCGTTCCGGCTGCCCGCCGCAGCAGGGCGGCGAGGGCGGGGAAGGTGGCCAGGGCTTCGTCGAGGGTGCCTGGATCGCGATCCGCGCCCGCCTCGATCCCCAACCGCAGGTTCTCGCGCACCGTCAGATGGGGAAAGATGCCCCGGCCCTGCGGCACGTAGCCGAGGCCGGCCCGGGCACGCCGCCAGGTGGGCCAGCGCGTCGCGTCTCGCCCGTCCAACCAGACGCGGCCGCCCCTGGGGCGCAGCACCCCGGCCAAGACCCGCAGCAGCGTGGTCTTGCCGACGCCATTGCGTCCCATCAGCGCCACCCGCCCCCCCGGCGGCAGTTCCACGCTCACGCCCCGCAGCGCCAACCCTTCGCCGTAGGAAGCATCCAGCGCCTCAGCCCGCAGCATGCCGCTCCCCCTCCCGCCCGAGGTAGCTCGCGATCACCCGAGGGTCGGCCGCCACCTGCGCCATGCTGCCCTCGCACAGGACCCGCCCGCCGTGCAGCACCGTGACGCGACCGGACACCTGCCGGACGAAATCCATGTCGTGCTCGACCAGCAGCACGGTCGCCTGCCGCGCCACCTCGGCCAGGCGCGCCGCCGTGTCGCCGCGCTCGGCGCCGGTCATGCCGGCCACCGGTTCGTCCAAGAGCAGCACCTTCGGCTGCCGCACCAGCAGCATACCGATCTCCAGCCACTGCTTCTGACCGTGGGCCAGCGTCCCGGCCATCTGCCCCCCCGCGCCCTCCAGCCGGATCAGCGTACACACCTCGTCGATCCGGGTACGTGCGGTCGCCGACAGCGGCCGCACGATGGTTGCCCAAAGACCGGGGGGTGCGGCGGCGAGCTCCAGGTTTTCCCGGACGGTCAGGTGCGGGAAGACGGACGGCGTCTGGAACTTGCGCGCAATCCCCAGACGCGCCCGCCGGTGCTCCGCCAGGTGCGCCAGGTCCAAACGCCCATCCAGCCACACCCTTCCGGCCGCCTGCCGCACACGGCCGCCGATGGCGTCCAACAGGGTGGTCTTGCCCGCCCCGTTTGGGCCGATGAGGGCGTGCACCCCGCCGCGGCGCACCTGCAGGTCCACGCCGTCCAGCGCCTGGAAGCCGTCGAACACCACGGAAAGCCGCTCCACGCTCAGGATCGCGTCCAAAGCGCCCCCCCCTTCCCCTGACGGCTGCGCCGCCAGACGTCGGCGACGGTGCCGACGATCCCGCGCGGGAACGCCACGACCGCCAGGACAAACAACGCGCCCAGCAGGTATTGCCAGCCCCCCGGGTAGAGGGTGTTCAGGCCGTTTTCCATGAACTTCACCAGCAGCGCGCCGACGAGCGCCCCGGCGATCGTGCCGCGACCCCCGACCGCCACCAGAATCACCATCTCGATCGAAGGCACAACGCCCATGGCCGAAGGGGAAATGATGCCGATCTGCCCGACATACAGCGCACCCCCGAGGCCGGCCAGACCCGAGGCCAGGGCGAAGGTGAAGGCCTTGAACAGGGAGGGATCGTAGCCGAGGTAGCGCACGCGGTTTTCTCCGTCGCGAATCGCCAAGAGCAGGCGCCCGAACCGGCCCCCGACCAGGCGGCGGCAGACGGCATACACCGCCACGACCGCGCAGGCGCTGGCGCCGTAGAGCAAGAGCACACCCGCGCGGCGCGCCAGAACGACGCCAAAGAGCGTTGTGAAGCTCGTGATGCCGTTGAAGCCACCGATCATCCCCTGCGCCCCGGTGAACAGCGTGACCGCCACGACCGCGAAGGCCTGGGTGAGGATGGCGAAATAGACCCCGCGCACCCGCTGGCCAAAGATGAGCAACCCAATGCCTCCGGCCAGCAGGGCCGGTCCGACGACGGAGGCAAGGAGGGCGAAGGCAAAGGAATGGAACGGCACCCAAAACGCCGGCAGGCGCCGCACGCCGTTCCAGCCCATGAAATCGGGAAGGGCGTTGCCCGAGGCGACCAGCTTCAGGTGCATGGCCATGGCGTAGGCGCCGAGGCTGAAAAAGGTCCCCTGCGCCAGACTGAGCATCCCGCCATAGCCCCAGAGCAGGTCGAGCCCCATGGCGGCGATGCCAAAGCAGAGGAACTGGCCCAACAGGCTGAGTTGAAAGGGTCCAAGCGCGAACGGCGCACCCACCAGGGCGGCGACCGCCAGCAGGGGCAAGAACTGCCCCCCCCTGGCCCACCGTCCCGCCTGCCGCGCGGGTTCCGCCACCGTCGCCACTGGCGATACCCCGATCCCTGCCGACATGGTCGTCTCTCCCCCCGTCGCCCGCCGCGCGTCTGGATCCCGAGGGCCCGCGGGGTCACCCGTCGAGTTGGCGCCCGCGCGTCGCCGCCAGGCCCGAAGGCCGCCATTGCAGCAGCAGGATGATCAGCGCGAAGGCCAGCACGGTGCCGATGCTTGAGGAAGTAAGAAACTGCAGCGTCGTCTTGGCGCCGCCAAACACACCGGCTCCCAGGACGGTGCCGCTCAGTTGCCCCACGCCGCCCAGCACCACCACCATGAAGGCATCGACGATGTAGTGCTGGCCGATGCTCGGCCCAATGGGGCCGACCAGGGTCAGGACGACGCCGGCCAACGACGCCAAGCCGGAGCCAATGGCGAAGATCTGGCCGTCGAGCCGCCGGGTCGAGATTCCGAGGCAGCCGGCCATCTCGCGGTTCTGCATCGCCGCCCGGGCGCGCCGGCCGGCACCGCTGCGATAGAGATAGAGATACAGCACCAGCAGCACCAGGGCGGCCACCGCCAGGATGAAGAGCCGCGCCTGCGGCAGCACGATGCCGTCCAGCGGGCGCCAGGTACCCGCGAGCCAGGCCGGCCCGCGGACCTCGACGTTGGGGGCACCGAAGATGCTGCGCGCCGCCTGCTGCAGCAGGAGGCTGACCCCCCAGGTGGCAAGCAGCGTATCCAAAGGTCTCCCGTACAGAAAACGCACCAGGGTCCACTCCAACAACCAACCCAGGCCGCCGCCGACCAGGGCGCCCACCGGCAATCCCAAGAGCAACACAAAGGACGGATGCCCACGTAACGTCTGCTGCAGCACATATGTCACGTAGGCACCAACCATGATGAACTCGCCGTGCGCCATATTGATGACGCCCATCAGGCCAAAGGTGAACGCCAGGCCTACGGCGATCAGCAGCAGAATCGATCCCTCGCTCAAGCCGTTGAAGATCAGTCTGATGGCGAGATCCACCCCCGCCCCCCCCCTTGCCCCACCCCCGCGCCCCGC
>JAJZWQ010000206.1 GCA_021846605.1 Bacillota bacterium
AGGCAGAAGCTCGCGTTCGCATGCGCACTGGCGAGCGCGGCCAGCATGCCCGGCACCGAGGTGTCTCCCCACGCGATGTTGATCACGACGGCCACGGCCAGCCGGTTGCGCGGCCCGTTGTAGATCGGCGCGGGCGGGAGGTCGCGAAGGGTGCGCCGGGGCGGGACAGGCAGCATCATCGGCTGCACGGTTGCGCCTGCCGGAGCCGCCAGCACCCGCTGCAGCGTTTCCGGGACATCCAGGGCCATACCGTCCGTCCCAGGGATGAGGCCGCGGGTGTTGGGGGCAACCGTGGGTTCGGTGGCGGGACGGTTGAGTTGTTCGGTGAGTCCCTCCAGGACGCGCTCCGCGTCTCCCCGAGACATGCCGCCCACATCAACCCCCGCCACCCGGACGTTCGGCCGCACCAGGTTGGGGTTGACACCCGCCCTCCGCTGGCCGGCGCCACATGCGGCGAGCAGGATGCCCAGGGCCGCGAGGATCAGGACGCACCATGCCCGCATGGCCACCACCCGAAACGATCCCTATGCGGCCGAGGATCATGGCACCCCTTGGCCCGCGCCTGCTTGCAAGAACTGTACTACGTGTATGGTACGGTCGGTGAGGTGGCCGGGTGGCGTTAGACTTGCATCTGGACCCGTCGGCCCCGCTCTACCGCCAGATCGTCGACGGGATCGCCGGGGCCGTCGCCCGCGGCGAACTGACCGGGGGATCGCCGCTGCCGTCGGTGCGCGAACTGGCGGAAACGCTCGGGATCAACCCCAACACGGTGCAAAAGGCCTACCGCGACATGCAGCGCGAGGGGCTGGTGCAACCGCGGCCCGGCAGCGGCATGTTCGTGCAATCCGATCAATCCCGGCTGGCTGCGGTGCGGGAGCGTCTGGTGGCAGCGGTCATCGAGCAGGCGTTGACCGCGCTGGCTGACTATGGATTGGGACCGGATGACGTGATCGGGCGCCTTCGGGCGCGGCAAGGGGGGGCGGAGGAGGAGGGGCCAGGGGATTGAGGCGGTGGGCGTGAGCCTCCACTACGGCCGGAGGCAGGTACTGGATGGCGTGGACCCGGCCGGGGAGGTGGTGGCCCTGGTCGGGCCGAACGGCGCCGGCAAGACGTGCCTTCTACGCGTGCTCTCCGGAGATTTGTCCCGCCCCAGGGCTGCCAGGTCGCATGCGGGGCGGCAGCCACCCCGGATGGCCTGCGGCGTGCCCTAAGCTACTGTCCGGATCAGGGCGGCCTCTACCTGACCACGGCGCCGCGCGCGGGGGAACTCTCGGGGGCCCATGGCTCGGCTGGGACGACGCCCGCTTCGCCTCGTCCTCTCCCTCCTGGATATCCCGCAAGACCGCCCGTCTCCGTGCTCCCTTGGGGGCAGCAGACCAGGCCTCGTCTCGCCTTGGCCGTTGCGCGGCCGGCCGAGGTGCCCTTGCTGGACGAGCCCTTGGCCGGCATCGATCTGGAGATCCGGGCACGCCACGCACGAGTTGGCGGAGGTCGAGCGGCTGGCCGACCGCTTGGCCGTGCTGGCCGCAAGGCGCGTGGAGTGGGACGAGGATGCAGGGCGCCCTGCGGGAACGGGTGGAGGCATCATTGGAGGACTGGGTGCGGGGGGGGGCGTCGTCGGTGCAGTCCGTGCGGGACGCCTCTGATCGGCTGGAGCGGCTCTATCCCCTGGAGTTGTGCCGTTTCTCCCTGCCAGCGCACGGTCTGCGCCACCTGCCCAAGGCCGCCCGCGGCGCCGTGCGGGGAGGGGCCGCCGGTCTGGCTGTGGTCTACCTGGTGCAATGTGTGCTGCTCGTGGCGCTGCCCTCGGTGTCGTCGGACGTCGTGCTGGCGACAGCCGCTTGGCGATGGGCATCCGCGGGGCGCTGGTCGCCGCCCTGCTGGCCCTGCCGTTGGCCCTGGGCGCCACGGGCGTACGGGCCTGGGCCAACGGCTGGGTGGCCGCACGGCGGGATGGCTCCTGTGGGCACCCTCGGCGGCCGTCCTGTGTGTGTGGGCCGCCTTGGCTGCGTTCGGGGTCGGCCGCACGGCCGTGCCGGTGTGGCGGGATGCAAGTGCAGCCCGTGCGGCACTGCTCTTGTGGTGGGCGTGCCGCTGGCTCGGTGCCGCGCCCGAGTTGCCGGGCGCGGGTCGGGGATAGCGCGGGCGGCGGACACGCGAGGCGCGCGCCGCCGCCCCATGTGTCAGGCGCCCGCCGCGGGCCGGCCACCCTGCCAGCGCCGCTCGTAGTCGGCGATCGTTGCCTCGAACTGCAACGTGCGCCCGATTTCGTCCAGGCCGAGCAGCAGGGATTCGCGTCGGTACGGATCGATCTCGAAGGGTTGGTCGAGGCCGTCGGAGCTGGTGACGCGGCATCCCTCCAGATCCACCGTAAGGGTGTATCCGGCCGCCCCCGCCCGGGCGATGCGCGCGAAGATGTCATTGATGGCGGCCTGCGGCAACCGCACTGGCAGGATGCCGTTCTGGAAGCAGTTGTTGTAGAAGATATCCGCGTACGAGGGCGCCAGGATGGCGCGGATGCCGTAGTCCAAAAGGGCCCAGGGCGCGTGCTCGCGCGAACTGCCGCATCCGAAGTTGGCGCCGGCCACGAGGATGCTGGCCCCCTGGTACTCCGGCCGGTTCAATTCGAAATCCGGCTTCGGCGTCGTGCCGTCGGCCTCATAGCGCCAGTCGAAGAAGAGCGCGGGGCCGAAACCGGTGCGCTCCACCCGCTTCAGGAACTGCTTGGGGATGATCTGGTCGGTGTCCACGTTGGCCCGGTCCAGGGGGGCCACCCGGCCGGTGTGCACGCGAAACGGCGTCATGCCGGTCACTCCTTTACCGAATTCGCCTGGGGACGCTGCCAGAGACCGATGCCCAAACGGTAGTGCAGGCGCCCTCCGGCCACCCGCATCGCCTCCGCTGCGCCAGCCGGTGGCCGCGCCAAGAGCGCGGCGATCTCCTGCCGGTGGGTCGCGCCACCCGATCCCCGTTGCAGCCAGTCGGCGAAGTCCAGGCTGAAGGGGATCTCCTCGCGCCGGGCCAGGTGCAGCCCCACCGACGCGCCAAGGCTGAAGAAGGCGTCGGGGGGCAGGCAGGCCCAGGGGGATGGGTCGCGCAACCGCTCGATGCTCTGATGCCAGAGGGCGGCAACCGCCTGGCCGGAGGTCAGGTGGTCGGCCAGGGCGACGCAGCCCCCGGGACGCACCACCCGGGCCATCTCGCCCACCACGCGTTCGGGCAGGGGCAGGTGGTGCAGGGCAAAGCGCGTGATCGCGCCGGCGAACGTCGCGTCCGGGAAGGGGAGCGCCTGGCCATCCCCCTCGACGAAATCGACGTTGGCGATGCCGGCCTCCCGTGCCGCGGATCTCCCCTGGGTCAGCATCGCCGCGGTCAGATCCAGGCCGACGACGCGGGCCACGTGGGGCGCCAGGGCGAGGGAGACGATGCCCGTGCCGCAGGCGACATCCAGCCAGGCGTCCCCGGGGTTCAGCGGCAGGGCGGCGACCAACCGGTCCAGGGTCTCCGCCGACCGATACACCGGAGCCTGGTCGAAGGCCGGGGCTTGGTGGGTGAACTCCCGCACCACGTCCTCGCGCACCGCCCTGCCCCCTTAGACCGCGACCGAATCCCATGCACGGATATCCACGAAGTGACCCTCGATCGCGGCGGCGGCCGCCATGACGGGGGAGACCAGGTGTGTCCGGCCGCCGCGGCCCTGGCGCCCTTCGAAGTTGCGGTTACTCGTGCTGGCGCAGCGCTCGCCCGGTTGCAGGATGTCCGGGTTCATCCCCAGGCACATGCTGCAGCCGGAGTCCCGCCACTGGAATCCGGCCTCCCGGAAGACCCGGTCCAGCCCCTCTGCCTCGGCCTGGGCCTTGACCCGCTGGCTGCCCGGCACCACCATCGCATCCACGGTCCGCGCCACCTTGCGGTTCCCCGCCAGCGCCCGACGCACGACTGCGGCGGCGGCGCGCAGGTCCTCGATGCGCCCGTTGGTGCAGGAGCCGATGAACACGCGGTCGACCGGGATGTCGCAGAAGGGCGTGCCGGGAACCAACCCCATGTACTCCAGGGCCCGTTCGGCCGCGCGGCGCTCGCTGGCGTCGCTGAAGTCGGACGGGTCGGGCACGCGTCCGTCGACCGGCGCGACCATGCCGGGGCTGGTGCCCCAGCTGATTTGGGGCGCAAGGCTGGACGCGTCCAGGACAACTGTGCGGTCGAAGGTGGCGCCGGGGTCGCTGGGTAGGCGCTCCCACTGGGCGACGGCGCGTTCCCACTCCCGGCCCTTGGGGGCGAACTCCCGCCCCTCCAGATAGGCGAAGGTCTGGGCGTCGGGGGCGATCATGCCGGCCCGCGCGCCGGCCTCGATGGACATGTTGCAGATCGTCATGCGGTTTTCGGGCGTGAGCGCCGCGATCGCCGCACCCCGGTACTCGATCACATGCCCGGTCGCACCAGCGGTGCCGATGCGGCCGATGATCGCCAGGATGATGTCCTTGGCCGTCACCCCCGGAGACAGTTCCCCGTCCACCCGGATCTCCATTGTCTGGGGCCGGCGCTGCCATAGACATTGGGTGGCCAACACGTGCTCGACCTCGGAGGTGCCGATGCCAAAGGCGAGCGCCCCAAACGCGCCGTGGGTGGAGGTGTGGCTGTCCCCGCAGACGATCGTCATGCCCGGCTGCGTCAGACCCTGCTCCGGGCCGATGACG
>JAJZWQ010000207.1 GCA_021846605.1 Bacillota bacterium
TGGGGTGGGACCAGGGGGAGGGTGTCCACGCCCTGGGCTCCGCAGACGAAGTCGCCGCCAAAGTCGTGGACGCGCGCGTACCGCACCGTGCCGATGGCGCCGGCCTCCAGGCGTCGGCGGGCCTCGATCACCGCCGGGTCATACTGCTTCATGTAGCCGACCATCAGCCGGGCACCGGTGCGGGCGGCCGTGTCGACCATGGCGCGGGCGTCGGCCAGGGTGCCGGCGAGTGGTTTCTCCGTGAACACGGGCAACCCGCGTTCAAGCGCCGGCAGGCAGGCGGCGGCGTGCCATGCCTTGCCGGTGACGGCGATCACCCCGTCGAGTTGGGACTCGGCCGCCAGGAGTTCCCGCACGTCGCCATACACCCGCGCGATCCCAAAGGCCTGGGCGACCCGCGTCCCCAGGCTGCGGTCGAGGTCGGCCAGGGCCACGACCTCCACCCCCCCCAGGGCCCGCAGCGAGGGAAGATGGATCCGCTGCATCACCGGACCGGCCCCGACCACCGCGACCTGCAACAAGACACCCACCTGCCTATGTTTACGTAAATACTCTCGAGTCGGTTGGGACATTGGCGCCCGTCCCGGGCGTCACCTGTGCGACGGTAACGATGGCGGAGAAAAATCCAAGCCCGAGGGGATCGCCGGATGCGTCCCGGCCGGCGGTCGGCCTCCGCGCGCGTCGGCCCAGGCCGGTCTTCTCATGACGCATCGCCCCGCTGCCGCGCCCTGAGGAGCTGCCTGGCAGCGGGCCGCTGCGGTTCCTGAACGCAAGCGCAGCACGCGGAAGCCGTCGCCGTCATGAGGTTTTCCTTCGGGGGCCTGCGGGTAGCCGGCCTCGGCCCGCCGGTTGGAGGAGATTCGGGTGCAGGCGGCGCAACGCTTGCCGCGGCCGGGTCGGCAGCGGTGGCGACGGGGCGTGGATCGTCTTGGCGTTCTCGATGAAGGGCGGGGACGATGGTGAACCGGCGAGGGATCAACCCGCGCGCAGTACTTGCCTTCGCGCTCACCGCGAGTGTGGCCTTGACGGCCTGCGGTCGTTTCGGGCGTCGCGGGAAAGCCAAGCGTCGACCCGGAGGCCTTTCGTCCGGCCCATCCAGTTCCGGCGCGTCCAAGTCAAGCGCGCCTGCGCGCCTGGCATACCGCAGGAACGCATCCAGCCGTGCGTTCAACGGTCATTACGCGCCTGCGGTGGGAGTTGGAGGATCGCGAAGGATCTGGATTGACAAGCAGCGGAAGATGTTCGGGTTATCTAGGTGAGCTCACGTGGACCAAGTGGGTCTGAGACTGGTTATACTCTGGAATTCGAAGAACACGGCGCATGGATTCGGATGGAGTCTGTCCTGTCCCCTGGCGAGATGACTGGAATCGCCAGAGGCAGGACGCGCGTTGCTTCACACTAAGCCTCTCCTCTCGGAGGGGTGCAAGAACCGTCTTTGGAGCGGGGCCGGCGTCGCATGGCGGGCATAGGCGACCCCAGGCAGGCCTCGGGCAGGGCGTGGCGGCCCGGGCCGTTTGGCGCCGTTGGTCCCACATGGGGCGGCGGGCAGGTGTGCCCGTGCTGCCGTGCTTCCGCCGGCACGCGGACGGGCGGCAAGACGGATCAGGGGCCGCCGGGGCAGGACCGCTTTCGCATACCCGCCACTGAGAAAGGGGTCCGGCTGCGCCCGCGTCAGCCCTCGGTCGGTGGGGGCGCGACGCCCCGTCCGGGACCGAGCCCGCCAAACAAGGTGGGGGGCAACCGCCGGTCAGGGGCGGCTGCAGCGTCGGCCTGGCCGCTCCCACGGGCCGGAAGATCTTCGGGGTCCCGACCAGGCCGTTCGGCGGCGACGCATTGGGCACGGTGGGTACCGGCCGGCCCGGCCGCCGCCCGGGTTCCAGGGCCAGCCGCCCTGGGCGCTGCTGCGCTCGCCCCCCAGGGTCGCAGCGACCAAGGCGGCTACGCCCCCGCAGGGACGAGGCCGTTTCGTGGCCGCAGCCGGGCGGGTGCAACGGGCAGTGTGCGACCTGTGCGACCCCGCAACCGCGGCTGGCGGGTGTGCGGGGTCGCACCGTCTGGACGAGGTGCCGCGTCGCCCCTCCCGTCGGGGTCGGCAACGGGCTTTGGAACCGCGGCCCCCGTGCGCCCCGCACGTTCCATCCCAGCGACGACCGACCCGCCGGGGGGCGGGGGCGCCTGCGCCGGGCAGGCCGTGCGGCGCAGGCGTTCAGGCCCCGCGCAGTCGCTGACGGGCGGACCGCGAGGTTGCCGTTTCGCCGGCCAGGTCGCGCAGGTTTTCCCCGCACCGGGCGCAGACCGGCTTGCCCCGGTGGGTGGACAGGTCGTGCGTATCGCCACAGAAGACGCAGCCGGGCGCCCAGCCTTGGACCACGAGGCAGCCGTCGCGCACATACATCTCGGCCGGCTGCCCCGGTTGGACATCCAGGGCGTCGCGCAGGGCCTTGGGAATGACCACCCTGCCCAGCGCATCGACCCGGCGCATGAACCGTGCATCCATCTTTTCCATCGATCGCGCGGCGCGCGGACCGTCGCGCTCAGGCGACGGCGCAAGCGCCGCTTCCTCCCTTTTTGGTATCGAATGGTGGCACATGGGCCATACCCTGCGCGCGGGGGATCCGCCGGGGCCGGCTCTGCGTGTGACGCTGGAACGCCACCGGCGCCGCCGGCGCGATGTGGAATGCCCGCCAGACGGGATCGTCCGCCACGGCCGACCGCAGGGCGATCCGGTTTGCGCCGGCCACGCACCCCGCCAGGTGTGCGGGCACCCGCATGGTCCCGGCCGACCCCGCCCGCCGTGCGGCCAAGGGGTATGTCTGGGCCGCACGGCCGGACCCGACCACCCACGCGGGCGGCGTGCCGGTCCTGGGGTGGCGGGCGGCCGCGCCCGCGTCGTTCGGGGCCGCCGCGCTGTGGGTTCCGTGGCATCTGGCACCGCGGTCGTCGTGGAGAACCCGGGGCGCGTGCGGGCGCGTGCACGGCGGCGCGGCAGGCGGTTCCGCCGCCGGCTCGCCTGGTCCATCGCGCAACCGTGCGGGTCGTCGTAGTGTGCGGCCCCGGTGGCAGGCGGCGCCGCCGCAGCCATCAACCCACCGCGCGCTTGGCGGTGTTGCTTGGGCCGTGGGGACACCACTGCGGGCACCCGTTGTCCTCAACGCGACGTCACCTGCCGATCCTGCGGCTTCCGTCTCCACGCGGACCCCGACGGCACGCGGACCATTGCCTGGGCATACCCGGCCCGCGCCTTCCCGGCGTGCCACCGCCAACGGGCCCAATGTCTGGCGGTCCGGCTGGACCGGCGTCCGTGTTGGCCGACGGTCGTTGACCCGCGACACCTTCTTCGTCCGCCGCATCCACCGGGTCCGTCCGTCGTGCGAGGGGACGGCCTGTGTGGAAAGGTTCGTTGAGGTGGCGCAGTTTCAACAGGTCCCACGGCTACGTTGCCATGGGAGTATTAAGGAATCCCGCATGCATCTTCCACCGGATCCTGCGGCCTGCGGTCGCGGCCTCAGCCCTGGTGCTGCGGTTCGGGGGCCACCATGCCGTGGGGGGCGGCCCCCAGGCCACGCAGCGTGAGCAGGGCCGCCTCCGCGGTGTCGCGGGGTACGGCCAGGGCCAGACCGCAGGGGCTTTGGCCGGTCGGTGCCGCGGTGATGGCGCAGCGTTGGCCCGCCGCGCGCAGCAGGTGGTGGGCGCGCACCAAGGCGGTGGGGCCGGTGAACGTCAACCAGACCGACGGCTCGGCGGCGCTTGGCGGGCCGTCATCCGGCATGCGGCCGCACCTCGGCGGGATCGCGGCGGAGCAGCCGGCCCAGGGCGTCCAGCGTGGCGGCGATATCGTCCAGGGTGGTGAACGGGCCCAGCGAGAGGCGCAGCGTGCCTTCGGGGGCGGTGCCCAGGGCGCGGTGGGCGAGCGGCGCGCAGTGCAGCCCGCTGCGGACCGCGATGTCGAACTCGCGGTCCAGCGCCGCGGCGGCGTCCGCCGGACTCCAGTTTGGGAGCCGGCAGGACACCACCCCCACGCCATGGCGGGGGGTGCGCGCCGTGAAGGTTTCCACACCGGCCAGCCGCGCCAGACCGTCCCGCAGGGCGGTGGTGCATTGCTCTTCCCGGGCTCGGAGTTGGGCTGGGCCCTGGGCAAGGAGGAACTCGGCCGCGGCGCCCAGGCCGAGGATGCCCGGGGTGTTGAGCGTGCCGGCCTCCAGGTGCTCCGGCAACTCCGCCGGATGGTCTTCTTCCTCCGAATGGAAACCGGTGCCGCCGCGGATCAGCGGCTCCAGTTCGATGCCCGGCCGCAGATACAGCACCCCGATCCCCTGGGGCCCCAGCAAGCCCTTGTGGCCGGCGGTGACCCACAGGTCGACGGGCAGGGCATCGAGTTGCGACGGCAGGTGGCCCGCGGTCTGAGAGCCGTCGACCAGGAAGCGGATGCCGCGGCGACGCGCGATCTCTCCAACTTCGGCCACGGGGTTGAAGGCGCCGGTGACGTTGGATGCGGCGGTCAGGACGATCAGCCGTGTGGCCGGTGTGATGGCCCGTTCCACCGCCTCGGCGCTCAGTGGTTGGCCGCCGCTGGGCGGCAGCACCAGCACGGATCCCCCGGTCCGCCGCCGCCAGGCGGCCAGGGGGCGCAGGACGGCGTTGTGCTCCCATGCGGAA
>JAJZWQ010000208.1 GCA_021846605.1 Bacillota bacterium
GCCGCCGGCCACCCCTGCCGACGCGCCCCCGGACACAGCCTGCGCCGCGCATCGCGCCCCGCCCGCAGCCCCGCCCGCAGCCGCGCCCCCAGCCCGTGTTCGCGGGCGGTAACCGCCCCGGGGCCCCGGTGATCCCGCAGGCGCCGCCCGGAGCGTACGCCACAGAGAAGTGCAACTGCCCTCTCTGCGGCAGGCTGGTGCCGCTTGGGGTATTTGAAGCTGCGCCCTACATAATGTCGCTATACGTCGAGTTTATCGGCGGACCGGTACGGCCAGGGAAGCTGCACGTGCTCCCATCTGGTGTGGTGGAGGACCACACACAGAACACCAGGGGGAGCATCACCAAATCCGGCCTGTGGGACATCGGGCTCGCCGAGGACCTGGAGGCCCGCGTCGCGGAGCTGTGCGGCCAGATTCAGGGGCTCGCTGAGGCCGGCGCACTCGCGGAAATGGGTGCCGACGACTGATTCCCGCCGCGCCGCGCCCCCGTGCTACGCTGGGCCACGGACGGCGGGCGGGCGCGGCCCAGCGGGATACCCGCGCCGGCAGACCCGCCGTCTCCAGCCAGGGGGGCCTAGCGATGGCGAGCGCGGCATTCGAGCGGCTGCGGGGGCGCGTATCGGCCGAATACCGGGGCAAGGGCTTCTCCCCGGCGCGAGCGGACTACATCGCCCGCAGCGTCGCGGGCCAGCAGGCGCACCGCAAATGGTCACGCACCGGCCACGTCCCCGCCGAGGTCCGCCGCCAGCGGTCCTGCGTCGCCGCCGGCATGCGCGGGCGGCGCTTCGGTAGCCGTGCGGCGCAGCGAGCCGCGTTCCGCGCGATCGTGCGCCGTTGCAGCGCGCGCGCGCGGTGATATAATCCCCCGGCGGCCCACGGGCCCGGGCCGCGCCAATGTGCCGGTCGTCCAACGGAAAGGACGCGGGCCCCCGAAGCCCGTAATGGTGGTTCGAGTCCGCCCCGGCGCACGCGCCCTTCGTTCAAGGGACAGGATTCCGGGCTACGAACCCGGGGATGCAGGTTCGACTCCTGCGGGGCGCACCAACGAAGGATGCAGACGGCTAACGCCGCCGCCGCTTCCTCCCCCCAGCCGCCCACTTGACGACATCCACCAGGCCCACGCCGGCTAGGCCGAGGACGACCAAGCCGCCGCCCAGCACGGCGAGGCCGATGTCCTCCAAGTTGCGCCGCGCGGCGAACACGATGACCCACTGCTGCCCCGTGGCCGGCGCCGGCAGGGTCATGGACGCCTGCGGCTGCAGCGTCTGCTCCAGCGTCGTGATGGGCACGCCCACGGCGGCCCCTGGTGCGCCCTGACAGCCACAGGGCTGGGTCTGCGCCTGCACCCACAGGGCGTGCGAGCCGCCGTTGCGCAGCATCCCGCCGCAGCGCAGCACGAGGCCCATGTCCGGGAGCGCCACGTCGGGCGCGCAGGACGCGATCACCGTCAGGGGCCCCACCTGTGTCGTCGCCATCGGCCGCCCTCCTCACGCGCTACGTGCGCCCGGTTGCTCATGCGCCCGTCGCCACACCAGCCACACGCCGCCGCCGAGCGCCGCCGCCACCACGATGGCCGTCACGACCTGGCCGGTGGTCATGCGCGGTGCCTGCTGCGTCGGCGGCGTGGTGGGCGGCTGGGTCCCCGTGGTGCCACGCGCCGCCTGGCAGGCCGCCTGCGCCTGCGGCAGATAGGACACCCACTGTCCGCCCGTGAATGTGGTCCACGCGCTGAGGCTGGACGCGGTGGGGACCTGGCCGGTGAGGCACTGCCGCGCCGCCAGCGCGCAGTTGGCGGCCGATGCCGACAGCCAATCGAACCACTCGCAGGGCGTGGAGCCGCCGCCAAGCGCCTGCACGCACGCGCCGTGGACGAGCTCGACCTGCAGCCACCCGGCGGCGTTGCGGCCCTTGCAGTTGTACGTCGTCGAATAGCTGGGGTCGCACGGCCCGACGATGCCGCAGGGCTGCAGGTGCCAGCCGCTCTCCGCGCCGCCGATGGCCGTCATGACCACGGGCGCGGGGTAGGCGCCGGCCGGCGTCTGCACCATCACCCAGGGCCAGGTGGCGACGGCCGCCGCCGCGCACTCCTGCAGGGACACGGCCGCCACCCCCTAGGCGCTCTCGGCGTACTCCATCGGGGCGTAGCGCGGCCGGGGCTTGGCGAGCACCGCGTAGCCAATCAGGCCTAGGCCCACGGCCCCCGCCGCGCCGATGGCGATGTTGGTCGGCGTGAGCAGCGCGGCGAGCCCGCTGCTCGTGTGCTGCGTCGGCGGCGACGTTTGGTGGCCGCTCCCCGTGGTGCTCGTGGAGAAGTGCATCGTCCCCTCGATGCTGTCCAAGGTCTTGCCGCCGTACACCACGCGGAACACGCTCGTCAGCGCACTGTAGCCGCTGGGCAGCGCGCTCACCGTGCGGAGGGTAATCACAACCTCCTGCCCCGGGGCGAGCTTGACCGTCTGGTAGCCCCAGTAGCCCACGGCCTTGCCAGTAGTCGGCGCCTCCAGCGAGCCGTCCACCCCGAAGGTCACCGTGGGCGTGCCGCTGGCGCTGGTGTTCTTGATGCTCACCCGCACCGTCGCCAACTGTCCCGCCGTAGCGGTGGGCAGGGCCGAGAAGCCGATGCTCGCCGTGGGGCCCGCCGTCTGTGCCATCCGTGGCACCTCCATACCGCTAGGGCTAAGTTCCGGGCGCGACGTGGCCCCGCGGCTCCACGCGCTTTACGCGCCGCGCCCGCGGTGCCCTCATGGCAGCCGCCGCATCGATGCCGTACCTGGCGGTTTCCTGCTGAGCCGCTAGGCGCGCGCGCCCGAGCGTGTATTGGTCCATCAACCTCTGCTCCGCGATGTCCCGCTGCATCGCCCTCTGTTCGCGCCCCATCTCGCGCGCCGCCGCCACCTCGGGAGGGTTGACCGTCCGGTAGACCAGCACGCCGCCGACCAGCAGGGCCGCGCCCGCGCCGATCAGCGCCCAATTCGTGGTCGTGAGACCTGCGAATGTCTTGGGGACGCCCGTATGCCCGACCACGACGATGCCGCCGCCGCTGCCAGAGGTCGGGTACTTATAAGTCCCGGTCGCGCTGCCCTGGACGGTCTTCGTCACAGCCAGGACTAGGCCCAGGTTTGGGTTGAATGTCTGATTCACCGACACACCGGCGAACGCGCCGAGGTCCCCGACGAATACCGTCGCCTGCTGCCCCGCCGCCTGCGATGGCAGGGGTGTCGTGCTCGTCAGGTGGACCAACGCGTAGTCCCCCGCGTAGAGCGTCCCCGTGGGGCCGCCGAAGGGGCCCGTCGTGATGGTGAATGGGTTGAATACCGCCATCACGACGTTGCCCGGCCCGACGACGCACCCAGTTACGACCTGCTCGCGATCCACGAACTCGCCGATCAGGGCGGACCGGGTATTCGTCGCGGTGAACTCACACTGGGCCACCGCCCCCGCCGCCAGCGGACCCGTCAGCGTCAGGCCGCTGATCCGCACCACGGGATCAGTTTGGCCCATTACCTGCGTTGCCATGGCGCCCACGGGGCGGGCCAGGAGAATCCGCCATGCCGCCATCGGCCCCACCCCCTAGCCGCACACCTGCGACACGTAGTTGCGCTGGTTCTGCAGCGTGTTCTGATACAGCGCGTTGGCCGTGGCAGACGACATTCCGGCAGCAATATAGCTGGCGATGATGGCCGACGCGCTCGCCTCCAGGTGTTGCAGGTAGGACTGCGCCTGCGCGCAGACTGTCGAGCCCGTGCCCGCCGCCACATCCGACCCGCTGCTGCTGGAGGTGCTGGACGAAGACGAGGACGCGCTCGTGGACCCGCTGCTGCTCGTGGTGGTCACGGGGGTCGCCACGGGCCCGGTGCCAATGGACGTGCTGCCCGAGTGCAGCACCAACTTGGTGTAGAAACTCCCGGTGCGCCCGCTGGCGAACGGCGCGGTGGCGCGGAATTGCACATAGGCCACGCCGCCATTCGGCGCGATGGTCGGCGGCGATACCACCTGCATGGCCCCGGGGTACGCCAGGGGGCCCGTGAGGACGCTGCTGGCGAGGGTCGGCGCGCCGGCAGCCGTGCCGATGTTGCGCACCTGAAGCGCAAATGAAAGGTAGGTGCCCGCCTGAGCATTGACCCCGAATCCCGTGAGGACGAACTGAAAATTGGGCGTGCCGCTGGGCGCCACGGCCGCCACCTGAATGGACCCGGTAATGGTCTGCGCCACGGCACACACCCCCTTACGGCGTCACGGTCACGGAATCGCCGAGCGTCTTGCCGCCGAACTGCGCGGCAATCGGGCCGGCCGACTGAATCACCACCGGGCTGGACACTGCCCCCGGCGCCACGCTGGCGCTGTAGGCGCTGATGATGCTGCCCTCCTGAGTGCCGTCCAGCGAGGTCACGCCGCTGAACTTGGGTACGGCCGCCACCCCGCCCGTGTTTCGCACGAATACCGTCGTTTGCCAGTAGGAGCCAACCTTCACGCTCTGCGTGCCGAGGCTGCTGATTTGCTGCCCCGAGCTATTCGTAAACACGAACGATGCCGGAACCGCCGCCACCTGAATGGAGCCCGTGATCGTCTGCAAGCCAATCCCCTCCGGTCCCAGGGCTAGGGTCAGATTGACCCCCAGCGTCTTGCCCGCGAATATGCTGCT
>JAJZWQ010000209.1 GCA_021846605.1 Bacillota bacterium
AAACGAGACCATCCCAGCAGACCTCCTGGCCCAACTGGCCCCAGTCTGGACCATCCTCCAGGTCGGACCCGGTGGGGGAGGCCGCCGAACCGAGCGAGCGGCAGCGGCAGCGTTATCCGTCGTCCCCAACGTCCGGTTCGTCCCGGTCCCGGACGGTCCCTGGACCCGGCGAGCGCGAGCGGCGGGCATCCAGACCCGAGAATCCCTGGCGGAGATCCTTACATCCCTTGGGCTGGCGGGCATCGTGGCCCCGGAGGCCCTGCCCGGCGCTGCGCGCCGGAAGACCGGGTGAAGGGAGGTGGTCGCCGTGTATGACGGTCAGAGCGTTTTGACACCATCCCTACGCGCAATGGTTTGGCTGCTGCTGGTGCTGGTCGTGATGGGCGTGGCGATTGCGTTTGGGTGGCGAACGCCGGCGGCGCTCGGCTGGTTGCTGGGCCTGATGGTTCTGGACCTTGCCCTGTTCGTTTCTGGACTCTGTGGGCACTGAGCCCGGCCGGAGCCGGTCCCGAGGGGAGGCGATGCACCGTGACCGACGACACGGCACGGCTCCGAGGCTGTCTGGCTGGTCTCCTGGCCCTGGTGGCCCTGTGGGTTGCCGTGGCCGCCGGGTGGCGGACGCCGCTGGCGGCCGGCGTGGTGGTGGCCGTCTGGGCGGTGACCGAGAGCGTGGCCCTGGCCGGGATGCTCGGGGCCTGAGCCAGGGCACCGCCGCCGCGTTCGGGATGCTACCCGCCGTCGCTTCTGCCGGGTCAAGGGTTCGCCGCAGTGCGGCCGGCCTTGCCGCCCTTGACCTAGCCGCTCCTGTCGGGTCTTCAGGAGGAAACGGCGGCGAGGAGCAGGGAGCGCCGCCGCTCTTCTGAGCGTGCCCGCCGTGCCGCTGTTGGCGCAAGGGGTTCCCCCGCTACGCGGCTGCCCTCTGGGCCGCCCTTGACGCCGCGCGGCGAGGCGGGCGGTGAGGGCCTAAACGGCGGCGGGGGGGGTGCTGACGGGCCGAGCACTAGAGACCCAACGCCGGTCCAGCATTGAGACAAAAACCACTGACAGGCCGTTCTGGCCACTGCTGACGCCCGCTAGAGCAACTGGCACAAGACACAACCCCAATCTGCCGCCACGAAGTGCTGACGCCTGAACATCCGGCACGCAGTAGACTGTCAGTGGCGGCTGACGGGGCACGCTTCAGACCAAGGGGACCAATACATGCGACCGTCACGGGAGGTTGAGCGGATGCAGGCCATTGGAGTTGATGTTGGCTACGGCGCCGTGAAGTGGGCTGGGTCTTTGGGCCGGGGCACGTTCGCCTCGGCGTGGGCACCCCACACGGCCGGCGCGGAGACATGGGGTATTGGCACGGCGGACCGACCGCTGACGCTGGACGGGCAGGCGCTTCTGGTCGGGGACCGAGCCGCGAGTCGGCCGGGTGCGCACCGGCCCTTCGCCGACGGGCGCCTGGCCGACCCGGATGCGCTGCCGCTGCTGGCGCAGGCCCTGTGGCAGGCGGGGGTCGGCGGCGACGTGATCCTTGGGAGCGGCACGCCGCTGGGGATGTTCGCCCAAGAGCGGGATGCCGCCCGACAGGCACTGGAGGGGCGGGTGCTGACCCTCGGGGATGGCACGCACACGACCACGGTGCGCATCGCCCGGCTCGTGCTGCGGCCGCAGGGCGTTGGGGCGGCGCAGTACCTTGTCTCGCAAGGCCGACTGCCGCAGAGCATGGGGTACCTGGTGCTCATCGACGTGGGCACCAGGACGACAGACGTGCTGACGCTGGAGTCCGCCGACTTTACGCCGGTGATGGCCCTGTGCTTCAGCCTGGAGGCAGGAGCGGCCACAGCGGCCGAATCCCTGGCCGCGTCGTCCCAGGCAGCCACCGGCCACCTGCCCCCGGCCGACCTGACCATGGCCGCACTCCGGCAGCCGGTCTCCTGGCGTGGACGCCCGTTCGGCGGTCCCGAAGCCGAGCCGCACCTGGATTCCCTGGCGGCCGGTATCCGGGACGAGGTGCGGCGGCGCTTCGGCGCTGACGCCGGCCGGGTCCTGGCGGTGGCCGTCGTCGGGGGCGGCGGGGTTCTCCTCGGGGACCGCCTGGCTGACGTGTTGCCCGGCCAGGCGGTGCCGGTGTCGGCGGAGGAAGCGGTGTTCGCAAACGCCCTGGGCTTCGCCCGTGCCGCTGGGCGGGTTGCCGACCGGGGGGTGGCGTGACGTGGCGGCGGACGCCATCCAGTTCCGGGTGACAATCAGCCGCCGGTCCCCGCTCTATGCGGCCTTGGCCCCCCTTCAGCCGTCGGAGCGGCCGGCGGCCCTGCTCCGGCTGGCCGAGGCCGGACTGGGACCGGCGGGCGGGCCGGCGCTGGCGGAACTCCGCCGCATCGCGGCCGCCGTGGAGCGGCTGGCGGCCGGAGGAGGCCCGGCGCCTGCGGCGGGGGCGGGACCGGCGAAGATAACGGAACCGGCGCCTGGCGGCGGGGACCCCAGGGAGAGCGCCTTGGATAGAGCGTTCGGGAACGAGGAGTGATGGAGATGTCCCGATACGGAGCCACTGGACGATACCTTGAAGTGCCGTACCGGCCGCTGCGGAAGTGGCGACCCTTGTTTTTGGGGTGGTGGGCGGTGGCGGCGGTTGGAACCCTCGCGGTTGCCCGGCTGCACGACCACGCGACCTGGACCTATCTCTTGCACTGGTCTCCGGCGCTGCTGGCTTTCGCGGCGGCGCTGGCATTGGCGGAGCAGAGCACCTGCCTCTTCAGCGCGGGTGTGATCTCGCTCTTCGTGCCGAAGTGGCGGCAGGTCAGTGGGCCGTTGATGGGGCGCGGGTTGGTCCTCGGGCTGGTGACCGTGTTCCTCGTGCTGCCGGCGGTGGCTGTCGGTTTTTCGATGGCTTTGCATCCCGGATGGATGCACCCGGCGCTGCAGCAGCACGGCGAGCCGTTGTACGGGTCGGCGCCGCCGCCGCTGGCTGGGTGACGCCGGGCAAGGGGGACACGGGACAGATCGGGTGGGGTCTTTAGCGCGGGACTGGGCCGCCGGGGATGGACCGGCGGCCTTCTTCTATATGGGGGGGGTGAGCGGCGCATGGACGATGGGCTGGTGAAGGTCGGGGCAGTCATCGCGGCGGCTGCGTTCGCCGTGTTCATCGGGTTCGTGGTGCTGGCCGGGGCGGCCGTCAGCGTCGTTGCCGGCGGGGCCAAGGGCGTCAGTCCACAGGCCCTGACCCTCCTCTGGGTGCCAGCGGTGCAACAGCCGGCCCAGGCGGCCGGCATCCCGTCCGCGTTGGAACTTGGGGTGCTCCAGGCAGCCAGCGGGGGCAACTACCTGACGGTGAAGGCGGCCGCCGGCGGCACCACGGATGCCGGGTTGGGTCAAATCAACTCGGGGGCATCCCCGGCTGACGCCGGGTGGACGGGTGTTGGGCTGACGACCAGCAACCCGTATACGCCAGCGGCGAACATCGCGGCCAGCATCCGGCTTCTGGCGGGGGACGTGACCCAGGCGAACGGCAGTGTCACTGCTGGACTCGACACCTACGCCGCCATGATGGCTGGCCTGGGAGGAACGCCATCGGCCACCTTTGCCAGCGACGTGCTCAGTGCGGCCAGCGGGTTCGAGGCCGGCCCCGTCCTGGACGCCTGGCCAGTCGGTGGGCAACAGAAACGCGGCACCTTCGGTTTCATCGGCGGCGGAACGTGGCTGGCACCGGCGGTTGCCGGCACCGGGCAGACGTGGGTGATCGTCACGGCCGCTGCCCCGGCCGGGGCCAGCCGCCAGTACGGCGGCCAGACATGGACTGGCCTTGTGACCCCCTCGTCGGTGACCGCGACGGTCAACGGGTCCCCAGTGACGGCTCGGCCGTCCGGTGCCGCGCCAAAGGCCCTCCAGCAAGCAACCCCACCCGATTCCTCCTTTTGGTGGCTCCCGGTCCCGGTCAGCACCTCGGGGACCACGCAAGTCCAGATCGTTGCCGCCTGGACCTACACGGTGACGACCACCAACACCGTGCCCTACGCCTGCGGCCACCGAACCTGTTACCGGACGGCCGAGCACCAGCAGACCAAGACGAAGACCACCACGACCACACTCGCAGCGAAGGAGGAAGGGTGACATGCCGAGTGAGGCCGTGAGTGTCCGGTGCCCCCTCTGCCGTGCCCCGCTCGTGACCACGGAGCGGGGTTGGAGGTGCGCCCGGTGGGGCCCGAAGCTCGGGCGCTGCAGTTTCAGCGTGGTGCGGCACTGGCAAGGGACCCGGTTGCACGAACAAGACCTTCAAACCCTGGTCACCACCGGGCGGCTGTATTGGCCCACCAAACTCGGGCAACCGGGCTGGTTCGCGGTCAACGCCGACGACCCGACGTGCGGCTGCACCTGGCGACCAGGGAAGACCCCGCCGGAGCCGGTGGGGATGCGCCACCGGCTCCCTTCTGGCCCCCAACCCAAGCCCCAGAGCCTCTTTGCGGAAAGGAGTGACTGAGACATGGCACAGACCACAGGACCCCGCCCGATCATGCTGGTCGGGGTCCCGCCCGAGGTGGAGCAATCCCTTCGCTATCACATGAGCGGCCGTGCCCTGGCGACCGCCGAGACCC
>JAJZWQ010000210.1 GCA_021846605.1 Bacillota bacterium
GCGGCGCAACTGCTCCTCGATTTCCTCAAGCTCCAAGCGGTAACCGCGCAACTTCACCTGACGGTCCAGTCGGCCGTCGCAATACAGCCGGCCGTCGCGCATGTGTCCCGCGTCCCCGGTACGGTAGGCGGGACCGCCGCCCATGCCTGCGGGAAGGGTGATAAACCCCCCTGGGCCCGGACGGCCATCCGCGTCCTGCAGGTAGCCCGGACTGAGCTGCGGGCCTGCGATGAGGATCTCGCCGCGCTCGGTCTCACCGAGTGGTTGGCCGTCGGGCCTCGCCACCCAGACCCGCATCCCGGGCGCCGGGTAGCCGATGGGCAGCGGGGTGTCCTCGGCCGCGAGCGCCGGCGTGATCTGCAGACCCGTGACGGCGACGGTGGCCTCGGTCGGACCGTACGTGTTCCAGAGTTCCGCCTGCGGGAAGCGCGAAAGCAGCGCCCGGGCCACACCCGGCGGCAGGGCCTCGCCGCAAAAGAGCATTTGGCGCAGATCCGGGAGCATGTTCGCGCCGAACGACGGCTCGGCAAGGCAAAACCGGGCGAAGGAAGGCGTGGAGACCCAGATCGTCAGCCCACTGCCGGCCAGGTTCGCAAACAGCCGGCGTGGATCGGCGATGTCCTGCCGCGTCAGTGACCACAGGCTGCCTCCCGACCGCAGGGCCAAAAAGAGGTCCATGACCGAGAGGTCAAACGAAAACGGGGCCTGGTTGAGCACCACCTCCTGGCCAGGCCGCGGTCGGCTCAGGCTCAGCAGCCAATCGGTGAAGTGCTCCAGGGCCTCCCAGAGGATCGGCACCCCTTTGGGATCGCCGCTGGAACCGGAGGTGAAAATGATGTAGGCAAGCGGTGACGGGGCGGGCGGTTCGGGTGTGCGCGTGCGCACGGGTGCGGGGGTGCCTGGCAGGATCCGCACGCCCTTGCCGGCCAGCTGCTCGGTCAGTTCGGCCGGCAAGGCGGTGGCGGCGATGGCGGTTCGCACGGACGCGATGGCGGCTATGCGGGTGATCCGCGCCGGCGGCAGCGACACGTCGACGGGTACGTAGGGACGGCCGGCCAGGGCGCAGCCCCAAAACGCGGCCAGCAGTTCCGATTCCTTATGTCCGTAGACCAGTACCGGGTGGGGGGCGTCGGCCGCGAGCTGGGCCGCCCATTCCAGTGCCGCCTGCCGCAGGTCGCCGTAGCGGTACGCGCCGTGTTCGCGGCGATGTGCCGCCCGGTCGGGCCAGCGGCGCGCCACGGTGTCCAGGCACTGCAGCAACCGCTGGCGCGCGTTCAAGCCTCCGGCCTGCCCGCAGGGGTGCGCCGCCACAGGTCGTCGATCAGCAGGCGGGGCGTTCTCCAGGCATTCACATCGAACTCCGCCGGGGAGACATCGATCTGGAGCCGTTCGGCGAAGGCCGCCATCAGCATGACGGTCGCCAGCGAGTCGAGCAGCCCGTCGGTATAGAGTGGAAGATCGAGGTTGGTGCAGACCTCGTCGGTGCCGGCGGTTTCGCGCAGGATCTCAAGGACCCGGGCCGCGAACGCGTCGCGCTGCGGGCTATCCAACCGCGCACCCCCCGTGCGGCGTGGCCATCGCCACCACCCTTGCGTCCGCCCCATTCCGGCTGGTCAACGGCCCACCGGAGTGGATCGCCCCTCGGCCAGGAGTAGCGTTCCCCCACCCACGTCGAATCCGGATGCGGATGCGGTTTATTTCTACAGTGGCGCTGCCGGCCCCTCCCGGCACTTGGCGCGCCGTCTCGGTGTGGTACGCTAGCCGCCGATTGTCGCGGGCACTCCATGGCGGGGGGGGGCGGGGTGGTGGGAAGGCGCACGCCGCTTTTCGAGCGTCAGCGTGCCCTGGGGGCGCATTTCGCCCCGTTCGCCGGTTGGGAGTTGCCGGTGCAGTATGCGGCCGGCATCCTGGCCGAGCATCGCGCCGTGCGCTTGGCGGCGGGCCTGTTTGACGTCAGCCACATGGGGGAGCTTTCGCTGCGTGGTCCGGCTGCGGCGGAGGCGATGGACTGGCTGTGTGTCAATGACCCGCGCGGGCTGGTGGCGGGGGCGGCGCTGTATACGCCGCTTTGCCGGCGGGACGGGGGTGCGCAGGACGACGCCGTGGTCTACTGCCTGCAGCCGGGACAGGCCTACCTGTTCATCGTGAACGCGGCGAACGTGGCGGCCGATACCGCCTGGATGCGCACCGAACTGGGCGAAACAGGGATCGCGGCCCTTGGGGCAGAAGTGGTGGACGAATCGGAGCGAACGTCGCTTCTGGCCGTGCAGGGACCGGCGGCCGTCGACGTGGTCGGGGCCCTGGCGCCCAAGGGGTGTGAACCGATCGCGGCCATGCGCGCGTTCACCTTCCGGACCGGTACGCTGGCGGGTGTCTCCTGTCTGATGGCGCGGACCGGTTATACCGGTGAAGATGGCTTCGAGTTGGCGTGCGCGCCCGAGGACGTCGGGCGTCTGTGGGATGCGCTTTTGAAGGCCGGGCGGGACCGGGGGCTTTTGCCCTGCGGTCTGGGCGCCCGCGATACGTTGCGGTTGGAAGCGGCGTTGCCGTTGTATGGGCACGAACTCGACCTGGAGACGAGCCCGCTTGAGGCCCGGCTTGGTCGTTTCGTGCGGGTGGAGGGGCGACGCTGCTGCGCCGGGGATGCCCTGACGCGCCAGGCGGCATCCGGTCCGGCCCGGTCTCTGGTGGGCCTGCTGCCGCAGCCGCCGGCCATCGCTCGGGCCGGAGCCCCGGTGCGGACCGCAGCGGGCGAACCGCTGGGCGTGGTGACCAGCGGTACCTACGCCCCGACCCTGGGGCGGGCGGCGGCGCTGGCGCGGTGCCGTCGCGGGGCGGCGCCGATCGGGTCGACGGTGGTCGTCGAGGTGCGCGGCAGGGCGGTGCGGGCCGACGTGGTGCGCCTGCCGTTCTACGCGCGGGGAAAGGGGTAGGGCGGTGGCGGAGTTCCCGGAAGGTCTGGCCTACACATCCGAACATGAGTGGTACCGCGCCGAGGACGGTACGATCGGGGTGACCGACCATGCGCAGCGGTCGCTCGGCGATGTGGTCTACGTGGAACTGCCGGCCGTCGGCGCGGAGGTCGAGGCGGGCCGGCCCTTTGGCACCATCGAATCGGTTAAGAGTGTGTCCGATCTGTTCGCCCCGGTGCGCGGCACGGTCGTGGCGGCCAATACCGCGCTGGCCGACCAACCGGAACTGGTCAACCGTGAACCGTACGGCGGTGGATGGCTCATTCGGGTGGAACCGGCCGGTGACCCCGCCGGCCTGCTGGATGCCGCGGCGTACCGTCGGCTCGTCGAGGGCGGCTAGCCGGAGGCCGCCGATCCGGCGGCTCCGGCCGCGGGGCGGCGGCGCGACTCGAACCTGAAGGGAGGCAGCGCGCCCCCGCCGCGCCGCTCGGCACGGCGGACCATCCGGCGCGCGTCCGGGCACATTGGTGGAGGAAGTTGGACCCCAAGCGCCCTACCTGCCGCACGCCCCAAGGGATGTGGCGGCCATGCTGGCGCGCCTCGGACTGCCGGATATCGAGGCCCTGTTCGCCGAACTGCCGCCGGATCTGCGGCTGGCCGATCCCGTGGATCTGGGACCGGCGCTGGACGAGGCGTCCCTGGCGCGCCGCGTTGGCTCGCTGGCCGCGGCGAACACCGGGTCCGGCCTCGTCTGCTTTGCCGGCGGCGGGGTCTATGATCGCTATCTGCCGGCGGCGGTTTGCGCCCTGGCCCAGCGCGGCGAGTTTCTCACCGCCTATACGCCCTATCAGCCGGAGGTTAGCCAGGGCACGCTTCAGGTGACCTTTGAGTTTCAGACGATGGTCAGCGAGTTGTTTGGTCTGCCGGTCGCGACCGCCGGTCTGTATGACGGCAGCACGGCGCTGGCGGAGGCGGTGCTCATGGCCCGGGCGGCGACCGGCCGGCGGCGGGTGGCGTTCGCGCCGGGGGTCCATCCGCAGTGGCGCGCCGTTGTTCAAACGTATGGTCAGGGCCAGGGCCTGGCGTTGGTGGATCTGGATGACGCGTCCGGCACAGACGGCGACGTGGCGGCGTGGGTCGTGCAACAGCCCGACTACTTCGGCCGGGTCGTGGACGTCGCGGGTCTGCTGGCGCGCCGGCCCGCAGGTGCCTTGGGCATCGTCGCCGCCGATCCTTCGACGCTCGGCGTGCTGGAGGCGCCCGGACGCCAGGGGGCCGACGTGGTCGTGGGCGAGGGCCAGCCACTGGGCCTGCCGCTGGCCTACGGCGGTCCCTATCTGGGGCTGATGGCCGCGCGGCAGGAGTGGTTGCGGCGCCTGCCGGGCCGGATTTGCGGCGAGGGACAGGACGCCGCCGGGCGCCGGGCGTTCGTCCTCACCCTGCAGGCACGGGAGCAGCACATCCGCCGCGCGCGCGCCACCTCCAACGTGTGCACCAACCAGGCGTGGTGCGCCCTGGCGGTCACCATCTACCTCAGCCTGTTGGGGCCGGCGGGCCTTGCCGAACTGGGGCGGCTGGGATATGCGCGGGCGCACTACGCGGCCCGGTTGCTGACCAG
>JAJZWQ010000211.1 GCA_021846605.1 Bacillota bacterium
TGCGCGATTGTCTCACGCCAGGCCGCATTCGCCCCCGCATCCGCTACGACACGCACCCGAAGCGTCAAGTCCATACTCATATAGCGCCACGGACAGTCTGTTCACACAAGGGAGGGAACGCGCGGCCAATCCCACGGCTGAAGCCGGGGGTATCAGACGGCCGCGCGAAGATGTGATGAGCGAGCGGCAACACGGCGGGAGGCAGGAACTGGTGCCCCGGGGCGGCGGGCGGGCCCCGGGCGGGGCCCCGCCCGCTGACGGCGACTTTGTGATCGAGCACTGGGGCCTGCCGATGCTGGCCCTGGTGGTCGGGGCCTTCATGGCCCTTCTGGACAGCAGCATTGTGAACGTGGCCATTCCGGCGATGGAGCACGCCTTCAGCGTCGGCACCCAGCAGATGGAGTGGGTGGTCACGATCTACCTGCTGGCCCTGGGGGTGGTCGTGCCGGCCTCAGGGTGGCTGGGCGACAAGCTGGGCTTCAAGCGCCTCTATCTGCTGTCCCTGGCCGTGTTCACGCTGGGCTCGGGGCTGTCGGCGCTGTCGCCCAGCCTGGGGTTCCTGGTGGCCGCCCGCGTGCTGCAGGCGGTCGGCGGCGGCATGGTGATGCCGACGACCATGTCCATGGTGTACCGCATCATCCCGCGCAAGCAGATCGGCACGGCGACGGCCTTCTTCGGCATGGCGATGCTGCTGGCGCCGGCCGTGGGGCCGACCCTGGGCGGCTACCTGGTGCAGTACGTGAACTGGCGCTGGATCTTCACCATCAACCTGCCGATCGGCGTCTTTGGCGGGCTGCTGGCCGCAACGAGCCTGCCGGAGTTCCCGCGCCATGACGCGGGCCCGTTTGACGGGGTCGGGTTCCTGGCGGTTTCCGCCGGTCTGGGAAGCCTGCTGTTGGCGCTGTCCGAGGGGCAGACCTGGGGCTGGAGCTCGCACGCCATCGTGTGGCTGTTCTTCATCTCCGGCGTGTCGCTGTTGGCCTTCATCTGGATCGAGTTGGGCGTCGCCCGGCCCCTTTTGGACCTGCGCGTCTTCCGCTACACGGAGTACACCCTGAGTTGCCTCTTTGTCCTCGGGATGAGCGTCGCCCTGTTCGCCGCCGTGTTCTTCATCCCGGTGTTCCTGCAGCTGGCGCGCGGGATGGGCGCCCTGGACACCGGCCTGATCCTGATGCCCGGGGCGTTGGTCACCGGGCTCTTCATGCCCGTGGGCGGCAAGCTCTACGATAAGATGGGCGCCCGCGTCCCCGTGGTCGCCGGGGCGGTCATCCTGGCCGCGTCGACCTTCCTGTTCCACAACCTCAGCCTGACCACGCCGGACTCCACGCTGGCCATCTGGTCCGCGCTGCGCGGCATCGGCATGGGGCTGGCGATGATGCCGGCGACCACGGCGGGGATGGCGATCATCCCGCCGCTGGAACTCGGTCGGGCCTCGGCCGTGCAGAACATCGTGCAGCGTCTGGGGGGCGCCTTCGGCATCGCGGTGCTGACGGTGATGCTGGACAACGGCATCACGCAGCGGGCCAGCCTGGCGGCCGCCGCCTACGCCCCGGGCACCCCGGCGGTCTACCTGCTGCACAACCTGATGGGGAGCCTTGCCGGCACCGGCCTGGGCACCCTGGGGGCGGAATCGGTGGTGTACCAGCAAATCGCCAACGTGATCAGCGCGGCCAGTTTCGCCCGCACTCTGGACGTCCTGTTCGTGCTGCTGGCGATGATCGGCCTGGCGACGGTGATCCCGGGCGCGTTCATGAGCGGCAAGGGCGCCAGCCAGGAGAGCGGCGCCACGCGCCCCATGGGGATGGCGGCGGACTAGCCGGCGGGGGGAGGGCGGCGGTTGGGCTTTGCCTACTGGGTGATGGGCGTGCTCTTTGCGTGCATGGCCGTCGCCATCTACGTCGATCAGCGCATGGCCGCCCCGGCGCGCCCGGCGGCGCCGCGGGCCGTCCCCCAGGCGGAGGCGCGGCCCGCGGTCGCGGCGATCTCCGCGTTCGCCGCCGTGCCCGCCCTGGACGCGGAGGATGTGGCGCGGCTGCTGCCCGGCGCGGCCGGGTGGGCGCTGGTGCGCCAGGACGGGGTGTTGCTGGCGACCAGCATGTCCCGGCGGGCGGCGCTGCTCTCCGCGGCCTGTGTCGCGCTGCGGCTGGAGGGGGATGGGGACGTCGGTCCCCATCCCCGCCTGCGTCTGGCCCGCATCGATAGCCCCCAGGGGGCCCTGTTCGGCGCCATCTCCGCGGAGGACGGGCTGATCCTGACCGCCCTGGTCCAGGGCGCGCCGAACGCCGATGGGCTGTCTGCCGGGATGCGCCAGGCGATGGTGGCCGCCATCGCCCGCCTGGCGCCCCCGGGCGGCCGCGCCACCGGCCGTCACGCGCTTCGCGCCGAACCCAGCCTCCCCGGCCCGGGGGACTGAGCCGTCCCGGGCAGGCCCGCGCCCGGACACGCACGCCGCACGTGCCACCGCATGGTGGAGGCCCGTCACGCCCCATCCGCCAGCCGCGCACCCGTCGTCGTGTTACCGCGCCCGCCCCAGGGCCGGGGCAGACCGCCCCAGGCCAGGGCCACGACAGCAAGGGCGAAGGGTAGGGCGTCCTCGCGGAAGCGCCCGCCGACCAGGAAGGGCACGCAGAACCACCAGTTGCCCGCCACCGCGATCAGCGCCCAGGTCGCCGTGGCCAGGCGCCCCTCCCGGTACAGCCGCCGCACGCTCCAAAAGAAGGCCAGCGTGCTGGCGCCCGTGGCCAGGCCCGAGAGCACCACCCAGGGACCGGGCACCACGTGCGTCTGGACGGCCAGGAGTTGGACGAACTGGGGGGAGGAGAACCAGAACTCGACGGCACGGGCCAGGCAGAGCAGGACGAAGCGCAGGGGGTGGCCGGCCAGCCAGGTCAGGAAGAGGTGCCGGTACACGGCCGGCGCGGCATGTGCCGGTTCCAGCGGCACGTAGAAGCCGAAGGCCCGGGGGTTGTTGCCCTGCCACAGGGTCTGCCAGAAGCCCTGCTGGGAGCCCACCACGACCCCGCTGACGGCGTGCGTGTATGCGCCAAAAGCGATGGCCTCGGCCGCGATGGGCGCCGCGGTGTACAGCGCGGGGAGGGGCCGCCGCCGCAGCAGCAGCCAGACGGCGGCCAGGGCGCCCACGGCCACGGGCTCGGGCCGGATGGCCGCGCCCAAGCCGAGGCAGACCCCGCCGGCCGCAAAGAGCCAGTCCTGCCCCCGCCGGTCGGCCATATCGGCCAGGAGCACCCAGCCGAAGAGCGCCAGCACCATCCAGTCGTCGGTCAGCACGAAGCGGGCATACAGCAGCAGGATCGGGAAGAGGGCGTTGGCGGCGAGGAAGAGGGCGCCGGTGGCCGTGCCCGCCGCGCGGCGCAGGTACCAGGCCACCCCCAGCACGAGCAGGAAGGCCATCCCGGTCTGGGCCGCAGCCAGTCCCGCGGGCCCGCCCCAATGGTGGAAGGGGACGGTTAGCAGGGGGTAGAGGGGCGGGAAGTAGGCGCCGAGCACGTGCGTGCGGATGTCTGCCGTTCCGCTGGCCCAGTAGGCGGCCATGTCCGAGACCAGCGGTCCCGCTGGCGTCAGGAGAAAGAGGAGCGCCTCGATGCCCCATAGGATCAGGGCGGCGCCGTACACGGCGCGCCAGTCCTGGCGGAGGCGGTCTCCCAGGCGCCGGAAGGCAGCGGGCAAAGCGCATGTTCCCTTCCCGGCGCGTCTCCCTGAACACGGCACCGCGGCGCCCGTCCGTCCGCGCGCGAAGCACGGGTTACGGAAAACGGTAGAGGAGGGGTGGGCGGCCAGTCAAGGCCGCACATCGGGCGGCACTCCCGAGGCTGGTGGGGGGCCGCCGGCCGGGCGGCGGGCAGCGGGCCCTCTCACCCCTGCGCGGTTGCCAGAGTGGGACAGTCCGCGCGACCGTGTTCCACGCGCCGGCACGCGGTCCTTCGCCCATCGATGGGGTTGGTCGCGGCGGCGATGATCGGCGTGGGGGCCGCGGGGGGAGGTCCGGGGAGGTGGGGGCGGCGGTCTGGATGACGCGCGCGGGCGCCGGGGAGTCCAGCGCCGCCACCAGGGCCGATGGCGGGGCGCCCGGCGTCGACGCCCGACCCCGGCGTGGTCGGAACTCGCCGATGGGGTCGGAGAGGGTGTGACGCCGTCGATCGCACTGCGGTCCGTGAGGCCGAGCGTGCCTGGGACGCGGGCACCGCGGCGCTCCGCATCCGGGCACGCGTCGCAAGAGCCCCGGGTGCGGGCCACCCTCCGTTCGAAGCAACCTGTTTGTTCGTCCGACCTCTGCGCAGACCGCAAGGGTCGGCTTGGGCTGCACGTCGTGGTCCAGGCCCCGGAGCCGCAAGTGCGTCCCACAGGAGAGGTGGTCGGTGTTGATCTTGGCATTGTGTGCCCCGCCGTAACTTCCCAGGCCCAATTCCTCGGCCAGCGCCATTGGCGGGAAGTCGAGGCCCGTTCGTTCCGCTTGCGCCGTGCTCTTCAGGC
>JAJZWQ010000028.1 GCA_021846605.1 Bacillota bacterium
GCGCCGGGGCGCGGTCACCGTCCAATACCCAACGCAGAGAGCACCGCCTCCCCCCGCCGGGCCATCTCGTCGGCCCCCGCAGGCGTCTGGTCGTCGTACCCCAGGAGGTGGAGCGTGCCGTGCACCGCCAGGTAGCACACCTCGCGGCGCGGCGTGTGCCCGAATTCGGCCGCCTGCGCCCGCGCGCGCGCCCAGGAGATGACCACATCGCCCAGTGCGGCGCGCTCGCCGGGGGGCAGGACCTCGCCGTCTTCGAGCAGGCGGAAGGAGAGGACGTCGGTGGGCCGGTCGATGCCGCGGTAGGTCCTGTTCAGCGTGTGCAGCAGATCGTCCCCCGCCACGTGCACGGAGACGTCGGCCGACGGGCTCCCCTCGGCAGCGAGCGCGGCCTCCACGGCGGCCACCACGGCCGCTTCGACGTCGGGCGGCAGCGGCGGCTGATCCTCGGCCAGCGTCAGCGTGGCAGCCACAGCACCGTTCCCCCGCACCGCCCACCTGTGGGCCCCATTCTACACCCTGGCGCCGGGGACACGAAACGCGCGGGTGCGGACGGTCAGGCGCCCGGCGCCACCCCACCGGCATCCAGCGCGGGCGACTCGGGGTACTGGATGCGCGTGTGGTAGACACCCACCAGGGTGCGCAGGAAGGTGACCTCGATGGCGTGGAGGTCGGCGAGGGTCAGCGGGGCGCTCTCCAGCTGCCCGTCTTCCAACCGGTCCCGGATGATGTGGCGGATGGTGGCCTCGATCTCCTCCTCGCTGGGGTGCTGCAACGACCGCACCGCGGCCTCGACCCCGTCGGCCAGCATGAGCACCGCGCTCTCGCGGGTGGAGGGCAGGGGGCCCGGGTACCGGAAGTCGCTCTCGGAGACCGGCTCCCCGCCGTTGGCCTCCTGTTCGCGGCACGCCGAGTGGTAGAAGTACTGCACAAGCGTCGTGCCGTGGTGGGTGCGGATGAAGTGCACCAACTCGCGCGAGAGCCGCGACTGGCGCGCCAGATCCACGCCGTCGCGCACATGGCTGGTAATGATCTGCGCCGACAGCCGCGGCGGCAGGTCGTCGTGGGGGTTCCGCCCCCCCTGCTGGTTCTCGACGAAGAAGGCGGGGCGTTTCATCTTGCCGATGTCGTGATAGTAGGCGGCGGTGCGCACCAGTAGCGCGTCGCCGCCCACCTGCTCGCAGGCGGCCTCGGCCAGGTTGCCCACCATGAGCGAGTGGTGGTAGGTCCCCGGGGCCTCAATCAGCAGCCGCCGGAGCAGCGGTTGGCTCGGGTTGCCCATCTCCAACAGCTGGAAGGGCGTCAACACCCCGAGCACCTCGGCGTAGGGCAGGGTGCCGATGGCCAGCACCCCCGAGAGGATCCCGGTGAAGGCGGTGGCGATCACGTCCAGCAGCAGCGGCGGCGTGTTGGCCAGCGCCGGGGATAGCAGGGTCGTGGATGCCCCGGTGCTCTGCCCCAGGAACAGGCCGACCAGGACCAGCACGGCCACCGTTTCGGCCACCGCCGAATACAGGCCGGCCCGCAGCAGGTCGGAGCGTTGGCGCACGCGCCACAGGGCGAAGACCGCGGTCCAGGCGCCCACCAGCGCGCAGGCCGCCACGGTCAGGTTGTGGTCGATCAGGCCCGCACCCAGCCCGGTGACCCCGCCGACGAAGATGGCGATGCTCGGCCCGAAGGCCACACTGGCCAGCATCGCCGCCCACGGGGTCGGCGCCAGAAAGGGCGACAGGGCGTGCCCCAGGCGCACCGTGGCCAGGCTGGCCACGACCAGGGAGCCGAACAGCACCAACCGCACCTCGTCGCGCAGCACGGCCCGGTAGAACTGCGAGAGAAAGGCCCAGCAGAGCGCCAGCAGCAGCAGGGCCAGGGCCACCGCGCCGGCCAGCACCCCGAAGGTTCCGCCCGTGTTGAGCAGGCCCGCGGCCGTGAGGATCGAGATGTCGGTGGGGGACACCTGGTCCCCGCTCCGCACGATCACGGCGCCCGCGGGGATGTACACGGGCTTGACCGCGGCCTTGGCGGCGCGGACCGCCGCGTTGTATGCGGCCACGTCCTCCGTCTTGTTGATCTGCAGGTCCCCGGCGGCCAGCGACCCGACCAACGCGTCCAGGGCCGCCGGCGCGGCGGCGGCCGCCGCGGCGCTGGTGATCTGTTGCCGGGCGGTGTCCGCCTGCGCCGGCTCGACGCCGGCCTGCATCACGCTCTGCAACTCGGAGTAGGCCTTGGAGACCGCGGCGGTCAGTTGGGTGCTGCTCGCGGTGAGCGCCGCCTCCAACTGGTCGGTCGGCGTGCTGCCCCCCAGGCGCTTGCCCAGCGCCGCGGCCGCGGCGGAGAGCGAGGGGGCCGGGACCGAGCGCGTGGAGGAGGAGGCCTTCGTCTGGGCCGACGCGGGTGTCGCCGCGGTGGCCGTCGTGCCGCTCGCCGACGACTTGGACGCGGCGGACGCCAGCGACGCGGAGACCGAGGACGCGGATGCGCTGACCAGGGCGGACCTCCAGTTCTGTTGGGCCTTCTCGATGGCGGTGGCCTGCTGCGAGAGCGCGTTCAGGGAGGCCTGCGTCATCGAGGTGTCGGTCGTGTAGATCGGGACGACCTTCTGCGCCGCCTGCAGCCGGGCCGTTTGGGTCGCGGGCCCGTTTTCGATCTTCGTGGGAGCCTTGATGGTCACCGGCGCCACTTCGCCAGCGGTGAGGTTGACCTGCTGGTGCAGGCTGACCGAGGCGAACACGATCGTGGCCCCGACGACGAACACGAGCACCCAGACGGCCCGGCGCACGGCCGAACTCCGCGCCAAGCCCGCCAGCGCCTGCAGGGTGGAGCCCAGATGGGTCCAGAATGACCGTCCCACCGGGGCCTCCCCTCTCACCCCGCCGGCCTCAGCCGGTTCCCGAGGGCGCCGGCGCGCCCACGGCCGCCGCATGGCGCTCGTAGGCCTTGATGATCTCCTGCACCAGCGGGTGCCGCACGACGTCGGCGTCGTCCAGGGTCACGAAGGAGATGCCCGGGACGTCCGCCAGAATCCGCCGCACCTCCTGTAACCCCGACGGGCGCTCGGCCGGAAGGTCCACCTGGGTCACGTCCCCGGTCACCACCGCCCTGCTGCCGAACCCCATGCGCGTCAGGAACATCTTCATCTGCTCGGGCGTGGTGTTCTGGGCCTCGTCCAGGATGACGAAGGCGTCGTCCAGGGTGCGGCCGCGCATGTAGGCCAGCGGCGCCACCTCGATCGCGCCGCGCTGGTTGTGCCGCTCGTAGGCCTCCACCCCCATGATGTCATAGATCGCGTCATAGAGCGGCCGGAGGTACGGATCGACCTTGTCCTGCAGGTCCCCCGGCAAAAAGCCCAACTTCTCCCCCGCCTCGACGGCGGGCCGGGTCAGCACGATGCGGTTGACCTCCCGCTTCTTGAAGGCCGTGATGGCCATCGCCATGGCGAGGTAGGTCTTGCCTGTCCCCGCGGGCCCGATGCAGAGCACCAGGGAGTCCCGGCGAATCGCCTCCACGTACTGTTGCTGGCCCAGGGTCTTCGGCCGGATCGCCTTTCCACGGACCGTGACACAGACCGTGTCGTTCCACAGTTCGTCCAACCGCTCCACATCCCCTTGCGCGGCGACGTCGACCGCGTAGCGGACGTCGGCGGCGGTGAGTTCGCGGCCCTCGGCGGCAAGCCGCGCCAGCTTTCGCAGCAGCCCGACGGCGGACTCCGTGGCCTCGGGCGTCCCACTGATCAGCAACTCGTTGCCGCGGGCGCGGATGGAGACGCCCAGACCCTTCTCCAGCAGGCGGAGGTTCTCTTCCTGCTTCCCATAGAGTTGCACGGCACTGCGATTGTCCGCCACGGCAAAGCGTCCAGGCTCGGCCTCCGTCACCGCCAATGCCGACCCCCCTCGCCCCGGCGCTAGCCAGCGCCCGGGACACTGCCCGTCGCCGAGGGCACCGACGGGCGGAACACGCCGATATTGTCCTCGCTTTCCACGTGCAATTCAACGCCCACGGCGCCGCCAGGCAGCTCCTTCCAGCTCTCCTGCTGGGCGACCAGCCGGGCGCCCCGGGGGATGAGCGTCAGCAGGTAGGCGCGCGCCTCCGCCGTCGCCAGCGCCTGCGCCTCGTCCAGCGTGAGGCGCCGATAATGGGGGGTCACCTGCGTATAGCGCAGAGTCAGGACGTGCACGGGCAGCCGCAGGGGGCCCCACTCCAACGGCCCCCACTGCGACTGCTCCAGTTCATAGGCGGCAAAGGGCGGGCTGAGCCCTGCGCGCGGCGCCAGGCGCAGTCCGCCCAGGACCAGGGCATGTCGCACCGCCACGCGCCCGGTCGGCGTGCCCAGGTCCACGGTCCGCCCGGCCTCGGCGTACGTGCTGTACCAGCGGCGGGCGATGGCGATGCCCGAGGCGTGTACGGGGACCGCCCGGATGCCCTCCACCCCGCCGCCGCGGCTGCGCGAGACGGGCATCTGGACGACCCCGCGGATCAGCACCTGCCCGGCCGCGACCTCGTCTCCGGGACGCACCAGGGCCGTGCCGCTGACCGTGGTGATGGCCCAGATGCGCCCCGCGTGGGCCGCGACCACGTCCCCGGCGACGCTGGCCGCCGCATACCCCGGGGACTGGCGCACGCGTTCGGCGACGGTGACGCGGGCCAGGATCCCCTGCACGCTGACGGCCGCCCACGCGAGGTCGGGCACCTCTGTCGGCAGGCGCCGGGCGATGGCCTGCGGGTCCAGGGCGGACCGCCGGGTCCCGGGATGGAGCCCCAGCGCGTCCGCGGCCGCCAACACCTCCTCCGGCGCGACGCGATCGGCGCCCCGCACCTGCACAAACCAGACGAACCCGCTCATCGTATACAGGCCCACGGCCGCCACCAGCGCCGCCACCACCAGCGCGGGTCGGCGGCGCAGGCGGGCAAGCGTGAAGGGCAGCCCGGTGCGCCGGCGCACGCGGACGCGCGCCCGGCCGGCCCGGGCGGCCGGGCGCAGGCGGCGAAAGTCGCCGATCGGCAAGCGCAACGCAAACCCCCGCTCGCCGCCCGGCCGCACCCGGAAGCGCACCCCATCCGCCAAAAGGCGGTTGATCAGCCCCTCCGGACGCTCGGCGCGCACCCACAGGTCGACGTAGCCCTCCAGCCACCAGCGCGTTCCGACCCACATCAGCCGCCACCGTCCCCAAAGGAGATGGCCCGCAGGTCACCGGTGATGACGATCTCGCCGGAACGCACGGCGTCGATCCGCATGTCCTTGCCGGACACGGCGATGCGGCCCGAGGCGGTGGCCACGACCACGCGGTCGGCGTGGAACTCCACCAGGCCCCGGTGGTTCTCCACCGTGAGTTGCAGCGGCACGACCAGCGTCAGGCGGGCGAGGTCGAAGACCAGTTCGGGAGGCAGATCCAAGACGCCCACCAGCGCGGAACGCAGGCGGCGGTCCGGACGGCCGGGCGGGGTCCGTTCGGGCTCCGCCGCCCCGGGCCGAGGTTGCGGCAAGGCCTTGGCCCCCTTCCGCGCACTCTTATGTCCAGGCCGCCGGGCGGTAGAAGCGCGGCGTGCATGCCGCCGGCCGCTCCGGTGCACGCTGGGCCGGGTGGCCTAACAGGGCCGGCACGGGAGGGATAGGCGTGGGCAGCGTGGTCAACGTGATCGAACTGGTGGCGGACGCCGAGGGTGGCTGGGTCGAGGCGGTGCAGGACGCGGTGCGCGAGGCGGCGCGGACGGTGCGCAACATCACGGGCGTGGAGGTGACCAACCTCACGGCGATCGTGGCGGACGGCCGCATCCAGCGCTACCGGGCCAACCTCAACCTGGCGTTCGCGGTGGAGCCGCACGACGAACGGGAGCCGGAGGGCGGGGAACACCGCGGCGGGCTGTAGGCCTCAGCCGCCCAGCACCCGCCGCCTGGGCGGCGGCCCCGTCGGCCCGGCCGGCCAGGCGCGGCATGAGGACGCCCATCACCCGCCCCAGTGCGCGCGGGCTGGTCGCGCCCACCTCGGCCACCGCGGCCCGCGCGCCGGCCTCAAGTTCGGCGGGATCCAGCGCCGCCGGCAGGTAGGCGGCCAGCACCTCCAACTCCGCGTGCAGTTGCGCCTCGGCCTCCGGCCGCCCGCGGCCCTCGATCTGGCGCAACGCATCGCGGCGCTGGCGCGCCTCGCGCGTCAGCACCTCCAGTACGCCCGCGTCGTCCAGGGGCCGGCCGGAGGCGATCTCCGCGTTGCGTACGGCGGCGAGCGACAGGCGCAGCTTGCCCTCCGCGCGGTCCCGCATGGCCTGGCGGCGATCGGCCGTCAGGCGTTCCTGCAGCTCTAAAGCCGGGGGATTCCCGGTAATCGCGCACCGGGGCTCCTGCTTCGCCGGGGTCCGCCCACCCGTTTCCGGGTAGGGCTTACGTCCCCTCCACAGGCAGACGCCGCCAGCCCGGCGGCCGATCCCCACCGTGGCGTTGACCACGGGTAACGGGGCAACCTCCTCCTCGCTCGAGAAGGAGACGAAGTAGCGGCCAGCGGGGTCCTTGCTGATGGGGATGCTGGTCGGGTCCGCGTCCATCTTGGCAAGTGTGAGCGTCCCGTCTTTCCACCGGAAGCCGCCGATCCGGTATGTGGCGCTTTGCCGATCGTGCTTGCGGTGGAAGCGCGGGTACTTGGCGCGACCGGAGAAGAAATTGACGAACGCGGCATTCAGATGCCGCAAGGTCTGTTGGAGCGGGACGCAGGAGACTTCGGCCAACCAGACCTTTCCGGCTCTTGCTTCATCCGCACCAGGAGCCGATCCGTCTCGGCGTAGTCGATACGCTCGACGCCCAGTTGTACACGTACCGCACGCAGCCGAAGGTCCGCGCCAATTCGCGCGCCTGATCCGCGGTTGGGTAGAAGCGGTACTTGTATGCCTTGCGCTCCATGCGTTGCATTATATCAGATACAACGCAAACAGGAAACCGGTCGGCTTGTCCCCACGGCTGAATCGGGGGGCTTGCGCCGCGTCTCTCTGGTCATCCCCATCCCCTCCCCGCGGTCAGCCGGGCGGCCATCCCATCGTTCGGCCCCCGAGCAGGTGCACGTGCAGGTGATCCACCGTCTGACCACCGTCCGCTCCCGTGTTCACCACCACGCGGTAACCGTCGCCCAGCCCCATCTCCCCCGCCAGGTCGCGGCAGGCCTCCAGCAGGTGCCCCAGGACCGGGGCCTCGCCGGCGGGCACCGCCGCCAGGCTTGTCCAGTGGTGGCGGGGCACGACGAGGATGTGCACGGGCGCCTGGGGGGCGATGTCCCGGAAGGCCACCACGTGGGCGTCCTGGTGCACCATCTGGGCCGGCACCTCGCCGGCGGCGATGCGGCAGAACAGGCAGTCGCTCATGGGCGCTCCTCCTCCCCGGCCGCACCGTCGGCATGGCGCTCCAGCGCCAGGTAGACCAGTTGCGCCAGGAGTTCGGGGTAGGGCAGGCCGCTGGCCGCCCACAGCCTTGGATACATGCTGCGCTCGGTGAAGCCGGGGATGGTGTTCACCTCGTTCACCAAGACCGCGTCCGGGGCGGTGCGCACAAAGAAGTCTACCCGGGCCATCCCCGCGCAGTCCAGGGCGGCAAAGGCCCGCAGGGCGAGCGTCTGGATGCGGGCGGTCACCGCTGGCGGCAGGTCGGCGGGGATCACCAGGTCCGCGCCGCCCGCGGTGTACTTGGAGTCATAGTCGTAGAAGACCGCGTGCGGCACGACCTCGCCGGGCACCGAGACGCGGGGGTGGTCGTTGCCCAACACCCCGCACTCCACCTCGCGGCAGCCCGTGACCGCGCGCTCGCAGATCAAGCGACGGTCGTGGCGGGCCGCCAGAGCAAGCGCCGCGCGCAACTCGGCCGCATCCGCCGCGCGGCTGATCCCCACGCTGGACCCCAGGTTGGCCGGCTTCACAAAGCAGGGCAGGCCCACGGCGGTGCCGACCCGCGCGGCCACACCCCCGGGGTCGGCGCGCCAGTCCACGCGGGAAACGCCGACGTAGTCGGGGGTGGGCAGCCCGTGGCGGACGAAGACGTCCTTCTGCATGATCTTGTCCATCCCCACGGCCGACCCCAGCACCCCGGTCCCCACGTACGGCAGTCCGCACAGTTGCAACAGGCCCTGGATCGTGCCGTCCTCCCCGTTGGGCCCGTGCAGCACGGGAAACACGACGTCCACGGCCGGAGACCGCGCGCCGTCGGCGGTCACCAGCGCCCCCCCAGGGCCGGGCCGGAGCGTGACCGCGCGGCCCGGCACCGCATCCGGGCCGCTCTCCAGGGCGCGCTGCGCGTCGTCCGGGAGCAGCCAGTGCCCCTGGCGGTCGATGCCCAGGGGCACCGCCTCGAAGCGGGCCGGATCCAGAGCCGCGAGCACCGAGCGCGCCGACAGCAGAGAGACCGCGTGTTCGCCGGAACGCCCCCCGAAGAGCACCCCCACCCTGATCCTGGACGTGACGGCTCCCTCCCCCCAGTTCCGGCATCAGGCTATGCGGGTGCTCCCGGCCGCGCCGGGCCCGCTCATCCCCGCCGGGCCCAGAGGGCGAACCAGTCCTCCAAGCGGTTGCTGCGCACGGGGCGTAGGCCGGCCGCCGCGAAGGCCGCCTCGACGGCCGCGCGCCCGCCGGCGACGATCCCCGAGGCCACCACCGTGCCGCCGGGCTCCAGCGCCGCCGCCAACTGCGGGGCCAGCGGCACCAGAACGTCCCGGGTCAGGTTGGCCAGCGCCAGCGGGGCGGGCGCCAGCCCTCCCGCCAGGAGGTCCCCCAACTCCGCGTAGTGCACGTGCACGCGGTCGGCGACCCCGTTGATGTCCGCGTTCTGGCGGGCGATGCGCACCGCCAGCGGGTCGATGTCCAGAGCGGTCACCTCGGAGGCGCCCAAAAGGGCCGCCGCCACCGCCAGGATGCCCGACCCCGTGCCCACGTCCAGGACGCGGCCCCCCGGCTGGACCAGATCCTCCAGGGCGCGCAGACAGAGGGCGGTCGAGGCATGGGCCCCGGTCCCGAACGCCATCCCGGGGTCCAACTGCAGCACGACCTCGCCGGGCCGCGGGGACACCGGCTCCCAGCTGGGGGCCACCATCAGCCGGCGCCCCAGGCGCAGGGGATGGAAGTGCGCCCGCCAGGCGTTGGCCCAGTCCTCCTCGGCCACGAAGCGCTCCTCCTGCTTCCAGGCGGACATGCCCGGGAAGAAGGCGACCAGGTCGCTCAGTTCCTGCCGCAGGCTCTCCAGGCGCCCGTCCAGCCGCTCGTCGCGGGGGAGGTAGGCGCGCACCACGGCGGCCCGCTCGTCGTCGATCACCACGCCGCCGGTACTGGCGCGGTGCAGCAGGTGGGTCACGGCTTCCAGGGCCTCCGCGGGAATCATGAGCTGGATCTCGCAGTACTCCACCCGCGGCCCCTCCCCGGCGCCCCGCGCTACCGCCCCAGCACCCGGCGGAAGGGGCGGCGCTCGCCGGGGTCCACCCGTTCGCCGTGCGCCTCGGCATAGCGCCGCAGGGAGTCTCGCTCCGCCGCGGTCAGATGGCGCGGGATCTCCACCTGGACGACCACGCGGTGGTCGCCGCGATCCCGCCCATGGACGGCGACCATCCCGCGGTGCTTGAGCCGGATCACGTCGCCCGGCTGCGTGCCCTCAGGCACGCGGACCGTCTGCTTGCCGTCCAGCGTCTCCACCTCGACCTCGCCGCCCAGGGCCGCGACGGCCATGCCGACGCGCAGGTCGCTGACCACATCCTGCCCGTCCCGCCGGAAGACGGGATGAGGCAGCACCGCGATGTCAATATAGAGGTCGCCCGCCGCCCCGCCGCGCTCGCCGGCCTCCCCGGCGTTGGCTAGGCGCAGGCGGTGGCCGGTGTCGATCCCGGGCGGGATATCCACGGTCAGGGTGCGGCGGCGGCGCACCCTGCCCTGGCCCTGGCACTCGGCACAGGGCCGCTCCACCACCGCGCCGGTTCCGCCGCAGGTGCCGCACCCCTGCTCCGTCACGAACTGCCCGAACGGGGTGGCGCGCCCCACCCGCACCCGGCCGGCGCCGCGGCAGGTGGGGCAGGTGGTGCGCTTGGTGCCCTGGGCCGCCCCGCTGCCGCCGCAGGCCTCGCACATCTCCGTGCGCGGGATGGTGATCTCCCGTTTGACGCCCGTGGCCGCCTGCTCGAAGGAGATCTGGACCTGGACCTGGAGGTCCGCTCCCCGCGCGGGGCCCGCGCGCCGCTGCCCTCGCCCGCCTCCGAAGAACGCATCCCCCAGCACGCTCTGGAAGAGATCCTCGATGTCCACGCCGCCGAACCCGAACCCCTGCGCGAACCCAGGGCCCGCGCCCCCGCCGCTCTCGCTGGCGCTGAAGGCCTGGTGCCCCAGTTGATCGTAGCGCGCGCGCTTCTCCGGATCGCTGAGCACCGAGTACGCCAGGCTGATCTCTTTGAACTTGTCCGCCGCCTCGGCATTGCCCGGGTTGGCGTCGGGGTGGTACTGCCGCGCCAGCTTGCGGAAGGCGCGCTTGATCTCGGCGTCATCCGCCCCGCGGCCCACACCCAGCAGGGCATAGTAATCCTCGTTGGCCAAGCCGGCTCGCCCCTTCCCTGCATCGCGCCGTCCCCCGGTAGGCGTCGGCCACCGGGCCGTCCCGGTGGCCGACAGGGGAACCGAAGGCGGGCGGCGGCCTTAGGCTCCGCCACCGCCCTTCACGTCGTAGTCGGCATCCACAACCTGTTCGGCGTCCGCCGCGCCCGGCTGGCCCGCGGCCCCGGCGCCGGGGTTCGCCCCCGCGGCCTGCTGGTCCGCCTGGTACATGGCGGCCCCCAGGTCCATCAGGAGTTTCTGCAGGGCCTCACACTCGCGGTGGATCGCGGCGGGATCCTCCCGGGTGGCGGACTGCTTGACCTTGTCCACCTGTTCGCGCACGGCCGCGGCCTTGCCGCCGTCCACCTTGTCGCCCAGGTCTGTCAGGGTCTTCTCGGCATTATACACGAGGCTGTCGGCCCCGTTGCGCGCCTCGATGAGGGCGGTGCGCGCCTTGTCCTCCTCGGCGTTGGCCTCCGCCTCGCGCACCATGCGCTCGATGTCCTGCTCGGACAGCCCCCCATGCCCCTGGATCGTGATCTGTTGGGACTTACCGGTCGCCTCGTCCTTGGCCGAGACGTTCAGGATGCCGTTGACGTCGATGTCGAAGGCCACCACGATCTTCGGCACGCCGCGCGGCGCCGGCGGGATCCCCTGCAGGTTGAAGCGGCCCAGCGACTTGTTGTCGGCCGCCATCGGTCGCTCCCCCTGCAGCACGTGGACCTCGACCTGCGTCTGGCCGTCCGCCGCCGTGGAGAACGTCTGGCTGCGCGACGTGGGGATCGTGGTGTTGCGCTCGATGACCCGGGTGAACACGCCGCCGAGGGTTTCGATCCCCAGGGAGAGCGGTGTGACGTCCAGCAGCAGCACGTCCTTGACCTCGCCGCCGATGACGCCGGCCTGGACGGCGGCCCCCAGGGCCACGACCTCGTCGGGGTTGATACCCTTGAATGGTTCCTTGCCGAACAGGCTCTTGCAGGCCTGCTGCACGGCCGGGATGCGCGTGCTGCCGCCCACCAGCAGGACCTTCTCGATCTTGTCGGGATCCATGCCGGCGTCCTCCATCGCGCTCCGGGACGGCCCCATAGTCTGATCGACCAGGTCGTGGGTCAACTCGTCGAACTTGGCCCGCGTGAGCGTCACGTCCAGGTGCTTGGGACCCTGGGCGTCGGCGGTGATGAACGGCAGGTTGATGTTGGTCTGCAGCACGCTGGACAGCTCGATCTTGGCCTTCTCGGCGGCCTCCTTGAGGCGCTGTAGCGCCATGCGGTCCTTGCGCAGATCGATCCCCTGCTCGCGGCGAAAGCTCTCGGCCACGAAGTCGACGACGCGCTGATCGAAGTCGTCGCCGCCCAAGTGGTTGTTGCCCGAGGTGGCCTTGACCTCGAAGACGCCCTCGCCCAACTCCAACAGGGAGACGTCGAAGGTCCCGCCGCCCAGGTCGAAGACGAGCACGGCGTGGTCCCCGGCCTTGTCGATCCCGTAGGCCAGCGCCGAAGCGGTGGGCTCATTGATGATGCGCTGGACCTCCAGGCCCGCGATGCGGCCGGCGTCCTTGGTCGCCTGGCGCTGGGCGTCGTTGAAGTAGGCCGGCACGGTGATCACGGCCTGCGCGACCTTCTCGCCCAGGTAGGCCTCGGCGTCGGCCTTCAGCTTGGCCAGGATCATCGCCGAGATCTCCTGCGGGGTGTAGCGCTTGTCGCGTACCTCGACCTGCGCCATGCCGTCGGGACCCGCCACCACCTTGTAGGGCACCCGCGCCGTCTCCGTCCCGACCTCGTTGAAGCGCCGGCCCATGAAGCGCTTGATCGAGAAGATGGTGTTCTCCGGATTGGTCACGGCCTGGCGCTTGGCCACCTGTCCCACCAGCCGCTCCCCGTCCTTGGTGACGGCCACGACCGACGGCGTCAGGCGGCTCCCCTCGGCGTTGGGGATCACGACGGGCTCGCCGCCCTCCATGACCGCCACCACCGAATTCGTCGTCCCCAGGTCGATCCCGATGATCTTGCCCATCAGTGCTCCCCTTCTTCGCTCGTCGCGCTCGCCTCGGCCGCCTCCGCCGGGCTGTCCGCGTCATCGGCCTCCGCCGCCACCTTGACCATCGCGGGTCGCAGCACCTGGTCGCGCAGGAGGTAGCCCTTGCGGTACTCCTCGGCGACGGTGCCCGCGGCCACGCCCTCCACCGGACCGCGGGCCACGGCCTCGTGGCGCGTGGGATCGAAGGGCTGTCCCGTGGCCTCCATCGGCGCGACGCCGACGCCCTGCAGGACATCCCGCAGCTGCCGCAGGGTCATGTCAACCCCCTGCCGCACCGCGGCCCCGTCACCTGAGGCGGTCAGGGCCCGTTCCAGATTGTCCACCACCGGCAGCAGTTGCACGATGAAGCCGGCCACCGCCGCATCGCCCCAACGGGCCTGATCCTGCCCCACGCGCCGGCGATAGTTGTCAAAGTCCGCCTTCAGCCGCTGCAGCGCCGCCAAGTATTCCTCGGCCCTCCCCTGCCCGTCCGCAGCCTCTTGCTCCTGTTCGCCCTCGGCCTGCCGGCCGCCCTCTTCAACTTCCATCTCGGCCTCCTCCACCTCTACTGCGCGTCCGCCTCTGCGGATGGGGCGGGGCCCCGGGCGCCGGGCCCGGTCCGCGCTCCTCCGCCGCCACGGGGGACGTGTTCTGCAGCGAGCGCGTCACGGCCGCGGCCACCCCCTGCACCAGCCCCATGACGCGGCCGTAGTCCATCCGTCGCGGCCCCAGCACGCCCACCCGCCCCAGCACCCCACCCGGCATCGCGTAGACCGCGGTCACCAGGGCGCAGTCATCCATACCCTCGACCTGCAGTTCGTGGCCGATGGCGACCTCCAGCCCGCCGGCGGGCGGTGGCAGCGCACCCAGCATGTCCACCAGCAGTTCTTCCCGTTCCAGGGCATGCAGCACACGCCGGGCCTTGGCCACTTCGCGGAACTCCGGCTGCTGCAGGAGGTTGGTCGTTCCGTCCACCAGCAGCCGCTCTCCGTCGGCGGTCCGTTCCCCCAACAGGGCCAAGACGTGGCTGAGCACGTCCCGGAACTGGCCCAACTCGGCCGCGATGCGCCGCGTGCTGCCGCTGCCCAGATCCCCCAGGGCGGCACCTCGCAGCCGGTCGGACAGCGCCTGGCCGATGGCCTCCATGTCCTGTGGCGCGGGCGCATGCTGGAACTGCACGATCTTGTTGCGCACGCTGCCGTTGTCGGCGACGAGCACGATCACCGCGCGGTTCCCCTGGAGGGGGACGAACTGCAGCGCGGCCAGGCGTTCGCCCGGCCCCGCCGGCTGCGACGCCAAACCCAAGAACTCGGTGGTCTCGCTGAGCAGGTGCGCCGCCTGCCGCACGATCACGCCCATGCGCTGGGCCTTGACGGCCAGCACCTGGCGGATCGCCTCCCGGTCGACCGCCGCGGGGTCGCTGTCGGCGACCAGGGTGTCGACGTAGAAGCGGTAGCCCTTGTCCGAGGGCACGCGGCCGGACGAGGTGTGCGGCTGCTCCAGGTACCCCATGTCCTCGAGGTCCGCCATCTCGTTGCGGATGGTCGCCGCGCTCACGCCGAGTCCGGATGTCCGCGCGACCGTGCGAGAGCCCACCGGTTCGGCCGTGTGGATGTAGTCGTCGACGATGGCCCGCAGAACGCGGCGCTTGCGGTCGTCCATCCCCAGCCCCTCCGTGTGTTAGCACTCACTGGTGCTGAGTGCTAATGCGCGTCTGGACGATACCATCCGCTTCTCGCGGCTGTCAATGCGACGGGGCCCGGCGGGGGCGGGGCTCAGTGCAGGAAGAGCCGCTGCCCCGAGAAGCACATCGCCATGCCATGTTCGTCGGCCGCTGCGATCACCTCGGGGTCGCGCCCCGAGCCCCCCGGCTCCCATACGTACTCGACCCCCGACCGGGCCGCCCGGTCGATGTTGTCGCGGAAGGGGATGAAGCCGTCGCTGGCCAGCGCGACGCCGCGCAGCTTCCCCAGCCAAGCGGTCCGCTCCGCCGCCGACAGCGGCTCGGCCCGCTCCACCAATATGCTCGGGACCTCGCCCTCTAACCAGGCATCCACCGCATTGTCCCGGGCGGGGCGCGGGGTGCCCGCCGGAAAGCGCAGCGCCAGCGCGCGCGGGTGCCGCCGCAACCACCACGTCTCCGCCTTGCCGCAGGCCAGCCGGGTGCAGTGGATGCGCGACTGCTGACCCGCCCCCACCCCGATGGCCTGGCCGTCCCAAGCCAGGGCCACGCTGTTGGACGGCGTGAATTTGAGCGTGATCGCCGCGACCAGCATGTCGCGTTCCGCACCGGGGGGTACATCGCGGCGGCGGGTCACCGCTTCTCCCAGGTGGGGGACGGCGTCGTGCCGCGGCTGCTCCAACGTGATGCCGAAGACCTCGCGGCGCTCGACCGCCGGGGGTTCCCACGCGGGATCGATCTGGAGGACCAGGTAGCCGCCGCCCTTCTTGGTCCGCAGTCGCTTCAGCGCGGCGGGCGCGTACCCCGGCGCCACCACCCCGTCGGACACCTCGCGCGCCAGGATCGCGGCGGTGGCCTCGTCCACCGGGTCGCTCAGGGCCGCGAAGTCCCCAAAGGACGCCATGCGGTCGGCGCCCCGCGCCCGCGCGTAGGCGCTGGCCAGGGGCGTCAGTTCGTCGGACGGGACGCGGCACGCCGCGGCCAGGTCCGGTGGCAGCGGGAGCCCGAGGGCGGCGCCGGCCGGGGTGACGTGCTTGAACGAGGCCGCCGCCGGGAGCCCGAAGGCCGCGCGCAACTCGCGCACCAGTTGCCAGCTGTGCAGCGCGTCCAACAGGTTGATGTACCCGGGCTGGCCGTTCAAGACCGTCAGCGGGAAGGCATCCCCCGAGACAGAGGCGCGGGCCGGGCTCTGCTGGGGATTGAGTCCGTAGCGCAGGGAAAGGGTCGTCTCTGCCAATGTCGTCGCCTCCTGCACGCCACTGTCCCCCAACAGGGGGGTGATCCGGTGCGTGCCCAGGCGCGCGGCAACGGTACCACCGGCTCCCCCGTGGTCGCCCACGTCAAAGCGCCAGTCACCGGCGGCGGTGCGGTCCAAGGCCTGCACCCGCATCCATGTTACCGCCCGCCGGCCCCCGGGGCAAACGGTGTCCGCCTTTGTCCGGGACGCCGCCTGGCGGGGAGGCGGGCGCCGCAACGGAGGCGCCGGGGCCCGCACGGCAGCCGGCCGGCCGGTGATCGCCCCGCGGTGGGCGGCCACCACGAGTGGCGCTGATGTGCTCGTCTCGGCCCCGCGCCCGTCGCCGCGGGCGCTGGGCCTGGACCGCACCTACCCGGCGGGGGCCGTCCCGCGCCGCACCCAGAGGACGCCCTGAGGGCCCGGGACGCGCGCGCCAGACCGGTCAGGTCCCCACTTGGACATGCGCGATGACCGTGGTGGCCTGGGTGGCGATCGGGCTCCGCAGGCGGAGATGGATCAGGCCGCGCTGCACCGTGGACGTCGTCCCCGGAAAGACCGATTGGTCCTCGGCGGTGACGGTGAACGGGTAGCCCCCGTCATCGGCCAGCGAGGCATGCACGTTCCCGGAGTAGCCATTGATCAGCGGGCTATAAAGGTAAAAGTCCTGATAACCGTTCGCCGCCAGGGCACCGACGGCGCATGACACCCGCAGGTTGTTCGCCGCCGGCGGCAGCCCGTTATTGTAGGCGGCCAGTGAGGGTGTTGCGGGGACCGTGGCGATGGCGTTCGGATGGTCCTGGAGCGACGGCCACGAATTGATGCCGTTGCTGATCAACCTGTTTCCGGGACCGGGGAAATTGATCAGGTCCAGACCGCTGGGATTCGAGGTCATGCTGCCCAGCCGGACGGTGAGCGTGTTCCAGGCAGAGGGGGCGGTCGATGGGAAATTGATGTACGAGTAGGGGACCGTCTCGTCGAACCCCCCGAAGAAGGACAGGAACGAGAACGTACTGCCCCCGGTGTTCTTGCCGTTGTCGACGCCGCTCATGGAGAGGCCCGTGGCGCCAGTCCGCCCGCCGCCGTCGATGGCCGCGATATCGACGATGTTGATCGACACCACGCAGGTGTCGGTGCTACGGTAAAAATCCACGGCGTGCAGGCACTTGGTGATGAAGTTGCCGGTCACGACGTTGCCCTGCATGACTCCGGCGTAGCCGGCGAACTGAACCCCGTAGGTGCAGTTGCCGATGAACTGGAAGAACACGTTATTGTCCAGCGTGGCAACGGAACTCTTGCTCTTCGGTACCGATTCGATGCTCACCCCGACCTGCCCGCCCTGACAGGCTCCGACGTAGAGATTCACCGTCGCCACGCCCGACAGACGGACCTGGTGGTTCCCCCCGTTGATCGTGGGCAGGAAGACCTGTTGACCGTTCCCGTTGTACCCGCGGAAGAGGAACCCGTCGGTCCCAAAGGCCAGATTGATGACGGCGTCCGACGCGGAGATGATCGAGATGGGCTTGTCGACCGTCACCGTGTCGGCAAAGGTGTACGAGCCGCCCGGCAGGTAGACGGTGCCGCGCCCCTGCTGGCTCGCTTGATCGACCGCCGCCTGGACACCCGCCGACGTGAACGCCTGGGGGATCACGAACGGCGTGGCGCCGGGATCGGAACTGGAGCGCGGGCCGCCGGTCCGAGCGATGACCACCGCCGCTGCTCCGGCAACCGCCGCGCCCCCGACCAGGGCGGCCAGCAGCGCCCGGCGGGAATTGAGCGCCCCAGCGGGCCGCCCCTGGATGGGGTCCGGCGTCGTGCCGTCCTGGCTGCCCATCGTCCAACCCCTCATAGTCTCTTCCGGGAGCGGAGGGCCCTGCGGCCACCGTCACAGGGGCGTTGACCTTTGGAAGGGCACCGACCGAAGCGGCTACCGCCCAGGAGCAGGCGATACAATGCAAGCCAACTTTAGAGCTTTAGAGTGGAACGTAACACTACAGAATAAAGTATAGCACGATGCGCATTCAACGTCGATGGTCGGCGCTGGCGAGCTTGCGGATCTTGGTATTCCCAGGCATTCGGCCGCCCGGGGCCCACGACCGTCCGGAAAGGAATCCCTTCGGGGCAACAACATTCCCCCACCCAGTGTCGCATCTCCGCAGGGGGGCGGCGACGTGCGGCTATACGCGGTGCGGCACGCGCGGGTGGCCATCGAACCGGACATCCCGCCCGAACGGTGGCACCTTTCGGAAGCCGGCCTCGCCGCGGCGGGCGCCCGCGCGGACCGTGCCGCCTGGGACGACGTCGCCCAAATCTATCACAGCCCGCAGCCCAAGACGGCCGAAACGGCGGAGGCCCTCGGCCGCCGGCTGGGGCTCCCCCGGGCGGCCGATCCGGACCTGCGCGAGGTGCGCATGGACGTGGGGTTCCTCCAACGACGGAGTTCGAAGGCCGCGTGGGCGCCTGGCTGGCGGGGGCGGACGATCCGGCCTTTGAACACTACGCGGACGCTGAACGGCGCATCCTGCGCCGCGTGCGGAACATCGTCGCCGACGCCGCGGAACACTCGCCGGTGGTGATCACCCACGGCGGGATCCTGGCGTCTTCTTCGGGGCGCTCCTGGGGAGCCGCGTCGCTGTGGCCGGGTGGCGGTCGATCGGCATGCCCGGCCTGGCGGTCGTGGACCTGGACCGGGGAGCCGTCACCGCGGGGTTGTTCGCTGGCCGCCCCATCCCCGCGCCTCCCTGCTGGCCTGACCCCGCGGCCTCCTCGACGACGGACGGCGCCGCCGCGAATCGTGCGATCCCCCCCCGACACAAAGGGACGCCTTCCGCCGCCCGTGGCAGTCGATACTGGGGCCAGTCCAGCGGGGCGGCGCCCCGCGCTGGGGGTGGGTGGCGTGGGCGTGCTCCGCACCGCGCTGTGGACGTCCGCCGGCCTGGCGCTGGTAGCGCTGGCGCAGTGGGCGGCCAACGGCGGCCATGGTCTGCCCGTCGGCCTGCCCGCCTGGATGCCGGCCGCGCTCCCCTGGGCAATGCTGCTGATCTTCGGGCTCTTCTTGGCTGCGGGGTACGGCGGCGCGCCCGGGCCGGGCATGGGGCTGACCGGTGCGGTCACCGGCATCATCGTGGCCGCGTTACCCCTGGCCTACGCCTTCGGGGTGGCCCAGCACTACGGCCTGCCAGCGGAGGCGGGCCTGCCCGGCCGGCTCCTGGCGGGACCGGTCGCCCGGGCCGGCGGAGCGGTCTGGGCCGGCACCTGCCTGATCCAGGCCTGGCGCACCCGCCCGCACAGCTTCCGGCTGGCGTCCCCCCCGCCGATGTGGATCGCCCCCCCGGCCGAGGAGGCGGGTGCCGCAGCCTACGTGCCCATGGAGTCGCGGGACTCGTAGACGGTGAGTCCCTCGCTGAGGGCGGCGGCGACCACCGGGGAGGTGGACAGCATTTCCAACTCGGCCGGGGTGTAGGCGAGGATGTCGCAGGGGACGGTGGGTGCCAGGCGCGCATACAGCCGCCCCAAGCGTTGTGGCAACGGCTGGGCGTCCTCGGGGACCACCACCAGCAGGTCCAGGTCCGAGGCGGGCCCGCACTTACCTTGGGCGCACGACCCGTAGAGGATCACCCGCAGCGCGCCCGCCGCGGCCAGTAGCGGCAGCAGGCGGCGCAGTTCGGCGTCGAGGGCGGGGACCGGCAGGGGTCGCAAGGGCGCGCCTCCTCTCATCCGTCAGACAAAGGCCACAAATGCGCGGTTGGCCACCGGCAGGGCGTCCGGCCGCAACCGCAGGCGGCCACCCTCCAACGCGCAGAGGCCGTCGGCCACCAGGCGCTCGGGCACCCCCGGGAACGCCTCCTCCAGAGACACCCCGTGGCGCGTGCGGTAGCCCTCCAGGTCGATGCCCTCCAGAAGGCGCAACTCCAGGAATGCCGCATCCCCGCGCTCGCGCGCGGCGTCGGGCTCCTCGCTCCCGTGCACCCACCCGCCGTCCCCGGCGCGCAACGCGTCCCGGTAGACGGCCAGGCGCCGGGTGTTCTCCCAGCGGCGGCCCCGCCAGTGGGCGTGGGCGCCGATGCCCAGGCCGAGGTAATCATCGTTGCGCCAATACAGGAGATTATGGCGGCACCGCCGCTCCGGTCGCGCGAAGTTGCTGATCTCATAGTGCTCGAAGCCGGCGGCCAGCAGGGCCGCGCGGATACCGGCCAACTGGGCGACCACCAGGTCGTCCGGGGGGAGGATCCCGGGGGAGCGTGCGGCACGCCGCTCCAGCACGGTCCCCTCCTCCACCTGCAGGGAGTACGCGGACAGGTGCTCCGGGCCCAGCGCCAGCACGCGGTCAATGGTCTGTAGCGCGTCCTCCAGGGTCTGCCCGGGAAGGCCGCACATCACGTCCACCGCAATGTTGGCAAAGCCGGCGGCGCGCGCGGCGCCAAAGGCCGCGGCGAACTGAGTCCACGTGTGCTGCCGGCCCAGGCCCTCCAGCAGGCCGTCCTGCGCCGCCTGCAACCCGATGGACAGGCGGTTGACCCCCGCGGCGCGCAGGGCCGCCAGTTCCGCATCCCCCACCGTTCCCGGGTTGCACTCCACGGTGACCTCGGCCCCGGGGGGCAACCCGAAGCGCCGCGCCAGCCGGCGGTGCAGGCCCGCCAGATCCGCCAGCAGCGTGGGGGTACCGCCCCCGTAGAAGACGCTGATCGGCGGCGCGGGGTCCAACACCCCCCGCCAGAAGTCGGCCTCGGCCTCGAGCATGGCCGCGTAGCCGCGCATCCAGGGCGCCAGGCGGGGTCCCGCGGTCACGGCCACGAAGTCGCAGTAGTCGCACTTGTACGGGCAGAACGGGATGTGCACATACAGGCCCCACGGCACCGCCGCCTCCCCCCCTTCCCGCAGTTTGCCGCTTCCGGGACTATGGGCCGGTGTAGCCGCGGGCGCGCAGCGCGGCCGCGATCCCCGTCCCCCGCGCCGCGGCTGGGGCGGCCGGGATATCCACCGGGACCAGCGCCTCGCTGTCGTACGGCCCGCGGGCCAGGACCGCGCCTCCGGGGCCGACCGCCAGCGAGCAGCCGACGCACCGCCGCCCCGCCCACGGCCCCGCCTCCATCGGACCCACGTTGCTGACGCCGACCACCGCCATGTCATACAGCCGGGCCAGATGGCCGTAAGCCTCCAGCCACATGGCGCCATAGGGGTCCCGGACCTGGTCGTGGTCGGCCGGCACCGCCCACGCCGACGGGGACAACAGGCAGCGGGCCCCCATCCGCCCCAGGGCGTGGCCCAGGGCGAGGGAATCCGGGAAGTTGTCGGCGCAGATGTCCAGGCCGAGCGTCCCCACCGCCGTCTGGGCCACGCCGAGGCGGTCCCCCACCGCATAGAGGTCCTGGGCGATCTCCAGGATATTGATCTTCCGGTGCTTGAGCAGGATCTCCCCCTCCGCGGAGATCAGCAGGGCCGCGTTGAACAGGCGCGGGCCGTCCCTCTCCACCAACCCGGCGGCCACGATCACGCCGGCCGCGCGCGCCGCCGCGCACAGCGCCGCGCTGGTCGGTCCCGGGACGGGCTGGGCCAGGGTGCGCGCCGCCGGGTGCGTCCAGCCGACGTCCAGACACTCGGGCAGCACCACCGCCTGGCAACCGGCCGTCCCGGCCGCGCGGATCATCGCCGCGGCCCGCCCCAAATTGCCGTTCAGGTCACCCCCCCGGACGAGCATCTGCCCCATCCCGCAGCGCCAGGCCCCGTCGGCACCCGCCAGCCCGCTCAACGGCCCACCGCGGGCAGGTACGGCCGCGCCGCGGGTCCCCCCCGGTCGTCACCCCCCGCACGGGCACAGCGCACTCCCGCCTGTCCAGACCGCACCGCCGCCAGCCCCTTCCCCCCCGCCACGGCCTCAGTCCCCGTCCGTCTTGAGCACGGCCATGAAGGCCTCCTGGGGGATCTCCACCGCGCCCACGGCCTTCATGCGCCGCTTCCCCTCCTTCTGTTTCTCCAGCAGCTTGCGCTTGCGGGTGATGTCGCCCCCGTAGCACTTGGCCAGAACGTCCTTGCGCAGCGGTGGGATATTCTCGCGGGCAATGATCTTGCCGCCGATCGCCGCCTGCAGGGCGACCTCGAACTGCTGGCGCGGAATCAGGGTGCGGAGGCGCTCGATCAGGCGACGCCCACGGGGCACCGCCGAGCCGCGGTGCAGGATGCAGGAGAGCGCGTCCACGGGCTGGCCGCCCACCAGGATGTCGACCTTGACGGCGTCGGCGGCCTCATAGCCCACCAGTTCGTAGTCCAGCGTGGCGTAGCCGTGGCTGCGCGACTTCAGTTGGTCGAAGAAGTCGAACATGATCTCGCCCAGCGGCAGCCTGTATTCCAGCCGCACCCGGGTCGGGTCCAGGTACTCCATCAGCGTCTGCTCGCCCCGCCGTTCCCGGCAGAGGTCCAGCAGGGCCCCCAGGTGGTCCGTGGGGGTGAAGATGGAAGCCCGGACCACTGGTTCGGCGATCTCAGCGATCAGGGTGCGTTCGGGCAGGTGGGCGGGGTTGTCGATCTCCTCGACGGTGCCGTCCGTCCGGGTCACGCGGTAGCGCACCGAGGGCGCGGTGACGATCAAGTGCAGGTCGTACTCGCGCTCCAGGCGTTCCTGGATGACATCCATGTGCAGCAGCCCCAAAAAGCCACAGCGGAAGCCGAAGCCCAGGGCCGCCGAGGTCTCGGCCTCGTAGCTGAGTGCCGCGTCGTTCAGTTGCAACTTCTCCAGCGCGTCGCGCAGGCGGCCGAAGTCCCCCGAGTCCACCGGGTAGACCCCGGCGAAGACCATCGCCTTGGCCGGGCGGTACCCGGGAAGGGCGGCCGCCGCCGGGGAGGCCTCCTCGGTCACGGTGTCCCCCACGCGGCAATCGGCCACGTTGCGCATCGCCGCCGCCACGTAGCCCACGCTCCCGGTGGGCAGCGTCTCCACCGCGCTGCGCGCCGGACGGAACACGCCGAGTTCAGCCACGTCGAACGCCCGCCCCGTGGCCATCAGCCGGATACGGATCCCCGGGGTCAGTTGGCCGTCCATCACCCGGACGTAGGCGATCACACCCTTGTAGGCGTCAAAGGTTGAATCGAACACCAGCGCCCGCAGGGGGGCTTCGGCCGCCCCCGCGGGCGGCGGGATGCGCCGCACGACGGCCTCCAGCAGGGCGTCGATCCCCAGGCCCTCCTTGGCCGAGACGGCCAGCACCTCGTCGGCGTTGAAGCCCAGGGCCTCGATCTGGGCCTGCACGCGCGGCACATCCGCCGAGGGCAGATCGATCTTGTTGATCACCGGGATGACCGCCAGGTCGTGATCCAGCGCCAGGTAGAGGTTGGCCAGCGTCTGGGCCTCGACGCCCTGCGTGGCGTCGACCACCAGGATCGCCCCCTCGCAGGCCGCCAGGCTCCGGGACACCTCGTAGTGGAAGTCCACATGGCCCGGGGTGTCGATGAGGTTGAGGGTGTACGCGTGACCGTCGCCGGCCGTGTACTCCAGGCGCACGGCCTGGGCCTTGATCGTGATACCGCGCTCCCGCTCCAGTTCGAGGGAGTCCAGGACCTGCTCCTGCATCTGGCGCGCGGCCAGGGCCCCGGTGCGCTCGATCAGCCGGTCGGCCAGCGTCGACTTCCCATGGTCGATGTGGGCCACGATGCAGAAGTTGCGGATGCCCGCCTGCTTGTCTTCCGCCACGCTCTTGATCAGGCCCTCCAGACGTCGGGCCCCGGGGGCCCTGTACTGCTCCGCTCGCCGCCCGGGGCTATCCGGGCCCCGGGCCCGTCCCCGCCACGCGCCCCCAGAGGGCGGCCAGCCGCACCATCTCGTCCTCGCTCAACGCCGAGAGCAGCCGCTGCCGCACCACGGCCACATGGGTGCGGGCGGCCTCCCCCATGCGCTCGGTCCCCCTGGGGGTGACGGCGACCCGCACCGCCCGCCCGTCCTCGTCGCTCGCCTGCCGGCAGAGGAGCCCATCCCGCTCCAGGCGGTCCACCCGCCGGGAGAGCCCGCTGGGGGTCAACAGCACGCGCCGTGCCAAATCCGACATGCCGATGCTGCCCCCCGGGGCGCCCGCGACCTGCACCAGCACCTCAAACGAGATCAGGGGCAGCCCGCACACGCGGGTCAACTCCGCGTCGATGGCCCGGGTCAGCACCGTATGGGCGCGCAGCATGCCAAACCACACTGCCTCTTCCAGCGGTGCGAGCAGGCTGCAGGATCGAGCCTCCCCGGATTCGGCCGTGCACACCGCGGCCGCCCCCCAGTGCGACGCTGTGCACCGATTATATCCCCCACACACTTGCGTGCACCTTGACCTCCTCCCCACGGCTAAAGCCGGGGGAATCCCGGTGATCGCCCACCGGGATTCCTGCTTCTCCGGGGTCCGCCCACCCGTTTCCGGGTAGGGCGTACGTCCCCTCCACAGGCAGACGCCGCCAGCCCGGCGGCCAGTTCCGCGAGCCCCGCATCTTTGATGTTCTGTGCGGCGTTCACGTCCCGGTCCAGGACGGCGCCGCACGCGGGACAGTCCCAGTGCCGCACTTCAAGCGGCAACGCCGCCACGGTGTGCCCGCAGACAGGGCACCGCTTGCTGCGGGGGTAGAAGCGGTCGATCTGGACAAAGGCCCGGCCAGACCACCGTGCCTTATACTCCAGTTGCCGCAGGAGTTCGCCCCAGCCCACGTCGGCGATGCTCTGCGCGAGCGTCGGCTGCGCCAGCCTGCCTTTCACGTTCCATCCCTCGGCGCACACCACTTGGTTTTCGCGGATCAGGCGCGTGGTGAGCTTGTGCGTGAAGTCCCGTCGCCGATCGGCGATGCGGGCATGGATGCGATCCGCCTTCCGCCGCGCCTGGCTGCGGTGGCGCGAGCCCTTCTGCTTGCAGAACAACCGATGCTGCGCCTTGGCCAGCCGATTCTCGTTCCGCCGGAAGAACCGCTCGTTCCCCACCTTCTCCCCAGTTGTAGCTGACGGGATTCCATGTCACCGGATGCCGAAGGGCATTGCGCCCTGTCACCGGAGCACTTGGTGGCGACGGCCGGCTTGCGCAGCCCTGGCGGGCGAGTGGGCGCCAGCGTAGGCTCTCGC
>JAJZWQ010000212.1 GCA_021846605.1 Bacillota bacterium
CGCCGGTCGGATTGGCCGCGAGCGCCGGGGCCGCCGCCGGGTCCGCCCCGCCAGCGGCCGCGCGCGCCTTCGGCTTGGGGCCGCCCGTTGCGCCGCGTTCGGTCGCCACCAACTGGCGCACCCGGGCCGCGACCTGATCGTTGAGCGTTGCCATATGGTTGTTCTTGTCGATGTGCATTTCGTCTTTCAACAGTTGAATAATGTCCTTGCTGTTGACGTTGAGTTCCTTGGCTAGCTCGTAGACGCGTATCCCTCTCAGCAAAAGGCTCCACCCCCGCAGACACTCCGTCCCGCCGCGTCCGTGCCCCCGTGCCCCGCCAGCCGTCTCCCGGCGGCCCGCTGGGGGGCCGCCCGCGGCGGTTCCACCCCTCCGGGCGGTTCCGCCCTCCCTGTGCCGGTCTTCGCTCCCGCTCGGACCGGCCCCGCACCGCAGGGCCGCCCGGGGCCGGCGGTCCGCCGGGGAGCGACACCGCCAGCGCATGGGCCAGGTTGGCATCGGTCACGGCCACCACGCTCCGAGGAGTCCTTCCGGTAGCGGCCCCGAGTTCCTGTTTCGACCCAGGTCGCGCCCACGGGATCCCCCGCTCCCGGCAGGCCGCCAGCAACTGGTCGACAAGGGAGGCCGGCGCGTCGTTGGCCACGACGAGGAACTTCGCCTTTCCGGCCTGGACCGCCGCATGCGCCGCCACGCGACCGGAGGCCAGCGTCTTCGCCCGCTGTGCCAGCCCCAGCACCGCCATCCAGCGGGGCGGGGCCGATCTGGGTCCCGACGAAACGGGTCCGGTGGACGCTCGGTGGACCTCGGCTTCGTGGTCGTAGAGGTCCGGATTCGCCAGGCGCCTCTCTTCCGGTTTTCCGTTCCGCCGTTCCCGTGAACCGGGCTCGCGCTGTTCCCCGCGCGTGTCAGCCGTCGCCGTTTCGGTCGCCCTCCTCCGATGCCGGATCTGTGGAAGCTCGCGGCCCCCCCGGACGCACCGCCGCGCCGCCAAGGGGCGCCGGGCGGCGTCGCGAGGGGGTGCGCGTGGGCCCCCGTCGGTCACGCGCGATCAGGTGCTCGGGCAGGGGCGCCGCGGCCCGGTGCAGCGTCGGCCGATGCAGGGGCGGCGCCGCCAGCAGGGCCCCGAAGCTCTCCGTGAGCGCCGCGAGTTGGTCCGTCGCCCCCTCGGCGCGCAGCGCCCGCAGTAGGCGGCCGCGCATCGCCTTCTGGAAGCAGGCGGGGTCGCGGTGCACGTAGGCGCCCCGCCCGTTGCGCTTCCCCGTGACGTCCATCGCCACACGTCCGTCGGCATCGCGCACGATCCGCACCAACTCGCGCTTGCCCTCCACCTCGCCGCAGCCCACGCAGGTCCGCTGCGGCACCCGGCGTGCCTTGGGCATCGGCCCCTCCCCCTATGCGCCTCAGTGGTTGTCCTCCGGGACCCGCCCGGCCTCGCCGGTGTCTCCCCACGGGGCCGCCACCGAGTCCGCGGCGGCCCACGGCGCCGCCACCGCACCCGACCCGGCGCTCGCCCACGGGGCGGACAGCGATGCGATCGGTGGTTGGGCGGCCAACTGCGCCCGTTCCTCTTCGGTCAGCTGCTCGTCGCTGCGGATGTCGATGCGCCATCCGGTCAGCTTGGCGGCGAGGCGGGCGTTCTGGCCGGCGCGGCCGATGGCCAGAGAGAGTTGGAAGTCGGGTACCACCACGCGCGCCACCTTCTCGGCCTCATCGAGCAGCACATGGCTGACCTTGGACGGAGACAGGGCCAGGGCCACGAACTCGCCGGGGTTGGGCGACCAATGGATGATGTCGATCTTTTCCCCGCGCAACTCGCTGCCCACGTGCTGCACGCGCATCCCCTTGTGCCCGACGCAGGCCCCGACGGGGTCCACGTTGTCGTCGCGCGAGAACACGGCGACCTTGCTGCGGGTGCCGGCTTCGCGCGCGATGGCCTTGATCTCCACCAATCCGTCGTGGATCTCGGGAACCTCCAACTCGAACAGGCGCTTGAGCAGGCCCGGATGCGTGCGCGACACGATGACCTGCGGCCCCTTGGGCGTGCGGCGCACCTCGACCAGATACATGCGCACGCGCTCGCCCGGGACATAGTTGTCCGTCGGCATCTGCTCGGACGGGGGCAGCACCGCCTCCGTCTTGCCGAGGTCGACGAACACATTGCGGTTCTGCACGCGCTGCACCAAGCCGGTGACGATGTCCCCTTCGCGCTGCGTGAACTCGTCATAGATCATCCCGCGCTCCGCCTCGCGGATGCGCTGGACGACCACCTGCTTGGCGGTTTGCGCGGCGATGCGGCCAAAGTCCTTGAGGAGCACCGGGAATTCGACCGTGTCGCCGGCCTGGTACGCCGGATCAATGCGGACCGCTTCCTCGACGGGGATCTCCTGGGTGGGGTCCAACACCTCGTCCACGACCCGCTTGACCACGAACATCTCCACCTGGCCGCTCTGCCGGTCGATGCGGGCCTCGACGTTCTCCACGCTGTTGTAGTTGCGCTTGTACGCCGACACCAGCGCGGCCTCGACGGCCGCCAGGAGCGTCTCGCGGTCGATGCCGCGCTCCCGCTCCAACTCGCTGATGGCACCCAGCAGGTCCAGGTTGTCGCCGGCCACCGGTTTTCCCCCTCGTGCCGCGTCAGGAAAGCCCCTACTCGAGGCGCAACTTCGCCCACGCGATCTGCGCCAGGGGCACCGCCACGATGTCCCCGTCGTCCGGACCGCACGCAATGCGTACGGCGCCGTCGTCAACGCCCAGTAGCTGACCGCTCCACTCGCGCCGGCCATCGACGACCTCGCGGGCGGCGAGGCGCACCGCCCGGCCGCTGAAGATCGTGAAGTCCCGCTCTGTGCGCAGAGGCCGCTCGGCGCCCGGCGACGATACCTCCAGCGTGTAGGCGCCGGGGATGGGGTCCGCCGCATCCAACAGCGGCTCAAAGGCGCGGTGAAACCCCTCCACGTCGTCTAGGTCGACGCCGCCCGCCCGGTGCAACACGATGCGCACCAGTGCCTCCCGTCGGCCCCCGTGGTATTCCACGTCCACCACGGTGAGTCCGCGCTGCGCCGCGAGCGGTTCGGCCAGCGCCAGCACCACCGCGCGCACATCCAACAGCGGCTATCCTCCCCGGGGGCGGCAACGACGTGACATGGCCCGACCAGCGAAAAGAGTGGGACCATGCCCACTCCCCTGTTGCCGCGCTCTGCCCCAAGCTGGCGTCCGTCAGTATAACAGGCCCAGAGTCCTTCTGACAAGGACGGTGTCGGCGGATCCGGCGGATCGGCGGATGACGGCCCGCACGCCACCCCGCTATCAGGGTTCCCCTCCAGCCAGCCAGGCCTCCGCCTCGGCGCGACGCGGCACGCCCTCCCAGTCGCCGAGCACCGTGCAGGCCAGGGCGCCGCAGAGAGCTGCCAAGCGGCCCGCGCGGCGCAGCGACATCCCGTCGAGCAGGCCGGCCAGCAGCCCGCTGACGAACGCGTCGCCGGCCCCCGTCGTGTCGACCGCGCGCACCGGATGTGGCGCGATGGCCACCGGCGAACCAGCGGCCGGAAAGAGGATCGCCCCCCGCACCCCGTCCTTCACCGCCACCAGGGTGGCGCGCCCCACCGCCAAGGCGCGGGCGGCCAGAGCCTCGACCGTGCCCGCGCCGTACAGAATCTCCCCCTCCAGGGGGGAGAAGACCAGCACATCGGCCTGCTCAGCCAGCGGGCGCAGGGCGCTGGCCGCCTCGGCCCGTCCCCACAGGGCCGCCCGGTAGTTGGGGTCGAAGGAGACCGCCAGCCCGCCGGACCGCGCCAGATCCAGCGCGCGCGTCACGGCACGCCGGGGACCGGGGCCCAGGGCGGGGGTGATGCCCGTCAGGTGGAGCCAGCGGGGGTCGGCAAAGGCCGCGGCGTCGATCTGCTCGGCGTCCTGGAGCGAGGCGGCCGATCCCCGTCGGTAATACAGGCTGGAGCTGTCGCCGCTGACGGGACGTTCTTTGAACATCAGCCCGGTGGGGGCCGCCGGGTCGCGCACCGCCCAGCGGGTGTCCACGCCCTCCAGCGCCAGCGTCTCCAGGATGACCGCGCCGAACGCGTCGTCGCCAACCCGGCCCAGCCACCGGGCACGGTGGCCCAGCCGGGTCAAGCCGATGGCCACGTTGGTTTCGGCCCCCGCGATATGCCGCCGGAAGCGCCGGACCCGCCGCAACGGGCCGCGTCCTTCGGGCACCAGGGCGACCATCGTCTCTCCCAGTGTCACCACGTCGACCGAGCCCGCCACCTCCGCCACCCCTTCCGGGCGGCACGCTTTCTCCGGGCCCATGCCGACACCTGCCTCCGCGCTCGTGGGGGCAGGTGTCGGCATTCTCGTGGGGGGCCTTCGGGCACAAGGCTCGCCAATCGGGGTGACGGCTGGCGCGCACCTCCAGCGGCCAGCGCCGCGCCGGCCCTTGTGGCGCACC
>JAJZWQ010000213.1 GCA_021846605.1 Bacillota bacterium
AGCGGTCAGCGCCCACGGCTTCATCGCCGCCGCCGACACCTACGGGGAACGCATTTTCATGTACGACCCGCAGGGAGCCCCCCTGTTCGCCATCGGCGGCCGCGGCACACGACGTGGTCGCTTCGGCAGTCTGTCCGCCCTGGCCGCGGGGCGCAACGGGGCGATCTATGCCCTCGATCGCCGCCTGGGCACCGTGCAGCGGTTCGCGCCCACCCGCTTCGGCCGCTTGGTGCGCCAGGCGAGCCGCCTGTATGTCGCGGGCCACTACCGCCAGGCGGCGAGCGGCTGGCGCACCGTACTCGCCGCGGACGCAGCCTACCCCCTCGCGCTGCGCGGCCTTGGCCAAGCAGACCTGGCCGCCGGCCACCCCCGCCGGGCGATGGCGCGGTTCAAAGCGGCGCGCGATCGCAGCGGCTACCAACAGGCCCACTCCGCACTGCAATTGCGTCGGGTGCGCGCGGCCTTCGGCTGGCTGTTTCTGGCCGTCGGCGTGGTGGTGGCCGCGATTGTGGGCGTGTGGCGCTTCAGCCGGCGCGTTTGGGCCTGGGCCTGGGACGTGGGCGAACGGCGCTGGCCTTGGGAGTACCATCCGCTGACCTTCCTCCGGCGGATCGGAGGCGTGCTGGGCCGGGCACGCGAGGAGTTCTACGCCGTCAAGTGGGAACGGCCCGTCGGCACGACGGAGACGTTGGCCCTCATGATCTGGCTGTTCGCGGTGCGGATCGCAAGCCAGCTCTGGACCGGATACGCCTTCCGGCCGGCCGGAGCCGCCCCCTGGCAACCGGGGGCACTCGCGCTGGAGACATTCCTGCCCCTAGGCGCCTGGACGCTCGCCAGTTACGGCATGGCGGACGTGCTCGGCGGCGAGGGACGATTGCACGAAGTCTGGTCGGTCTCGCTGCTGTGCCTGCTGCCGTACTGCCTGCTGGGCATTCCCGTCGCGCTGCTCTCGCGGGTGCTCGTGCCAGGGGATGCCGGCGTGTACGGGTTCTTTCATCTGGTGGAGGTGGTGTGGATCGCCTGGCTCTTTTTGCAACAGGTGATCGCGCTGCACGACTTCGCGGGGCGCGAGGTGACCCGCACCGTGGTCTGGGGGTCCCTGGCGATGATCGGCATGGCCTTCGCCTCGGTCGTCGTTCTCGGCCTCACCGGCCAGTTCGGACAGTTCCTGCACCAGGTGTCGCGTGAACTGACCGCCCTGGGCTGGCGACCCCTGTGAGGCCGTCGGCGCAGCGGCGCGGCCGAATCGACGGACGGAGCGTGGCGATGGCGATAGTCCTCCTGCTGGCCACCGCCGGCTGTGGCGCGAGCGTGCCTTCCATTTCCCTGCCGGCTGCGGCCGCGCCCTCCGCCCTGAGCCCGACGGGTGTTGCCGCCCTGGCGACGACCACCATCCCCACCGCCCCCGTCGGCTACCGGCCGATCGCCGCCACCAAGGCACTGGTGCTCTTCATAGACCCGACGGATGGCCAAATCGCCGTCTGGCAGCGCTCGGCCCGCCGCTTCTGGGATAGCCGCGCCACCGGGTTTCCCGGTGGATCCGGCTGGCGGCAGGCCCTGGACTCCGCCTTCACGCTGCAGGTGGTCAACACCGCCTTCAACCACCTGTCCCCCGTGGACGCCGCCGGTACCGACCGCCAGGTGCAGGTGCGAAACCTGCCGGGCGGGGCGGCGGTCACGTACCAGTTGCAGAGGTATGGTCTGGCGATCACGGTGGACTACGTGCTGCAAGGCAACAGCCTCGTCTGGCGCCTGGCGCCGGGAGGAATCGTGCGTCAGCCCCACGGGGCGCGCGTGGCCCAGATCCTGCCACTGCCATACTTCGCCGCGTTCCCGCAGGGCCCTGGGACGTTGCTCTTGCCCGACGGTGCCGGGGCCAGCGTCGCGGGGTCCGATCCGGCTGGTCCCTACACCGCAGGCTACACCGCGCGCGTTTACGGCTCAGGCCTCCTGCCCTGGCAGTCGCGCGGCCGGCCCCATGCCAATCTGGCCGCATTCGGTGTGGCGCACGGCACGGCGGCCGTGGCGGCCGTGGCCACGCAGGGGGCCTCGCTGGCGACCGTCCACGGGCTGCCCGCCGGGGACACCGCGGCCCTGAACCGCATCCGCTTCGCCTTTCGGCTGCGGCGGCCGTATCAAACCTATGTCAACCAGTTCACGGCGACGATTGCCTACACGCCGACTCGAATCCACCACACCCTGGAGGTGCGCTACACCTTCCTCCGCTCCCTTGGCGGTTCCGGCACCACCGGCGCCCGGGTGGCGGCGGCGTGGCGCCATTCCCTGCAGGCGGTCGACACCCTGGCGGCAACCCGGCGGCCGACGCGGGGGGCCCTGCACATACGCCTGCTGATGGCGGTGGCGGTGCCGGCGCCCGGTGGCCTGCGCACCGTACCCCTGACCACCTTCGCCCAGGCCGGGCACATCCTCGCCGCCCTGCACCGGGCCAACGTCGGACCGGTGGACGCCACCCTGCTCGGCTGGATGCCGGGCGGCTACCCCACGGACGCGCCCGCCGACGGGTCCGCCTCGGCGCGGTTGGGCGGCCCCGCCGGCCTGGCGCGGCTGGAGGCCCGGGCGCAAGCCTATGGTGACCGCATTCTGCCCGCCATCGATCCGATCGACGCGTTTGCACGCCACGGCGGCTTCTCCCCCTGGACGCAGGTGCTCACCCTGCCCGATCACCTGCCCCTGGAACACCGCGCCACCGGCCACTACCTGCTGAACGGTGCCGCCACATTGGGCTCGGTGCGCGCCACGCTTGCGGGGCTGGCGCGGTCGACCAGTCCGATGGGCCTGGCCCTGCTCGCCATCGGACGCAACCTGCCGGCCCAAACACTCGAGGGCGGGACCAGCCTGAGCCGCTACTGGCGGGCGGCCGCCATGGCGGCCCGCCGCGCCGGGGCACTACAGGTTCAGGGTGGCAACGCCTACCTCTTCCCGGCCGGCGGCACCGTCTTGGACGCGCCGCTCCGCGACGGCGGGCTGCCGTTCGAGACCGGCATGACGCCCCTGTGGGAGATGACCGTCCACGGCACCCTCCCCTATGTCACCGCCCCGGTGAACTACAGCGCGAACCCGGATCGCGCCATACTGGCGGCCGAGGCCGTCGGCGCCGCGCCCGCGTTGGAACTCAGCGCCGCCGGACCCGGATCCCTGACCACCCTGCAGCCGAATCCATACTTCGCCCTGGGCTACCGTCGTTGGCTGCCGCTGGCACAGCGGGCCGCAAAGGCCAGCCGCCAACTGGCCCGCGTGTCGGGGCTGCGCCTGACCGGTTACCACGTCGTCGCGCCCGGCGTCAGTTGGACGCGGTTTGGCGGGGGAACCCACCCGGGGCGCACGTTGCTCGTCAACACGACTGCGCACCCCGCGCGCGTCGACCACCGCACCGTGCCGGCCGCATCGGCGCTGTGGGTTGGAGGGGGAACGCGTTGACCGCCATGCCGGCCCCGACCAGGCGGATGCGCCCAGGAACCCTGCGCCGGCGCTGGTCTCGGGCCGGTTTCACCTTCGTCCTTCCGTGGATTATTGGCTTCGTCGCCTTTTCCGCCTATCCACTCGGGCTATCGTTGATCGAAAGCTTCCAGCACGTCGCCATCGTCGGCCCCGGGACACACTGGGTCGGCCTGACAAACTATCGGCAGGCGCTGTTTGGCAGCGCCCGCTACGTGCCGATCCTGCTGGGAAGCTTCCTGCACACGGGCGGCCAGGTACCGCTGGTCGTGGTTTTCGCCCTCGCCGTGGCGCTCCTGTTGGACCGACGCCTGGTTGGCGGAACCCTGTTCAAGACCATCTTCTTCATTCCCGTCGCGATCGGCTCCTCGGCCGTGGTGTCCCAGATCGTCACCTTCGGTGGCGCACCCAAACTGGTCAGCCCGACCGAGGCCAGCCTGCTCGCCGCCACCGTCGGTCCGCTGCTGGCCACGCAAATCGTACGCCTGCTGGCGGACATCACCGTCGTCATGTGGCATGCCGGCATCCAAATCCTCCTGCTCCTGGCCGGGCTGCAGGCGCTGCCGCGCACGGTCTACGAGGCCGCCCGGGTGGACGGCGCCAACGCCTGGCAGGTCCTGCACCGGGTGACGCTGCCGCTGCTGCGCCCGACGCTGACCGTGACGGTGGTGTATTCGGTTATCGCATCGTTCACGGGCGCCACCAACCCGATGATGCACTACCTGGTGGCGCAGTTCCTCAACCTGCATCCCGGTTACGACTCTGCGGCCGGCTGGCTGTATTTCGTCGGCATCTTCGCCATCCTGGCGGTGCTGATCGCGGCCTTGGAACGGCGGCGCTGAGATGGGAGGGGACGGAATCCGGATGGTGCGATCCTGGGGAGGCACGGCGCAAGCACCGATCGCGGCGCGGCTCGTCCGTCGTCTGGGCACGTTGCGCCTGCGCCGGCTGCCGCTGACGCTGGTGATCTA
>JAJZWQ010000214.1 GCA_021846605.1 Bacillota bacterium
GGCGCCACGAGGCATGAAATACGGCGGGGGCGGCAAGCGGACCTCCTAGTGCTTGGGCGGCGCGTGCGACACCATATGTAGCGGTCGGAAGTGGTATTTCGGGGGAGGCAGGCGTTCGGCAAGGTCGCTGGCCCACGCAAGCAGTTGCCTCTCGTGCGCGGAAGGCGGCGTCGGGTCGACGGCAACCGTGCCGGGAGCCGTGGCTTCTTCCCCCCGCCGCCGTTGGGCCTCGCACTCCTCCACGATGGGCAGCACGCGCCGGAGCACGGCGTCGGTCACGCCATACGTGTCAGCGGATTCGCGCAGGCCGGGTAGGGTGCGGGCCAGCGTGTTGCCGCTGTTGCCAGCGGTGCGCCGGATCTCCTCGCGGCATTCCCGCAGGTTGCGCACCCGGTCCACGGCGTACCAGTACTTCGTGATCGTGGCGGCCGCGTGACCGAGCGCGCGCCGCGCGGCTTCCTGGGTCCCTCCGTCGGGTTGGACCTGCATTTGATAGATCCTGCGAATGTCGTCGTCGGTAACACGCGGCGGCCCGGTGCGCCGATGCTCGCCAAGCGCTCCGTCCGCTTCGGGTGGTTTCATCGTCAGGCGCCCCCTACAAAATCCCTACAAAAGACCTGCAGCTTCGCCAGATGTGGCAGCCGACCCTGCTCCACCATGCTTGGCGTGCGATGCGCAAGCACAAGGCCGCCACCAATCGACCCTGTCTCCATCAGCCCGCGCCGGGCCCGGATTCGGCCGAGCGGTTGCGCGCCGCCTTCGCCCTCTTGGAAAGGGCGGCGGTGCGCAAGGCGGCCGGCCGAGTACCGGAGACCCGCGGCGTGCATGCACCGGCGGGTCTGGGCGGTGACGGGCGATGAGCGCGCTCGGCGGTGTGGACTGGCCACAGGTTTTGGGGCGGCTGTGCCCGGATCTTGTCCTTTCCGGCCGGGGGGCCGAGCGCACGCTGCACTGTCCGTTCCATGAGGACCGCAAGGCCAGCTGCTCTCTGAACATCTCCAAGGGCGTCTATCTCTGTCATGCCTGCGGCGCCAAAGGGGATGGCGCGGACTTGGTCGCGCGGGTCCTCGGCGTGGACCGCCGGGAAGCCATCGAACGCATCGCCGCGGTCACCGGCCGACCTTTGCTCGCTGGCGGCATGACGCTGGATGCCTACGCCAAGCACGTCCGCCTGCCGCGCGCCTTCCTGGAACGGCTGGGCCTCAAAGAAACCCAACGCCGCGGGCGGCCCGCCGTGGCCATCCCCTACCTGGACGAAGACGGCCGGCAGGTGGGGATGCGCTACCGCGTGGGCCTGACCGAGGGGCAGCGCTTCGAGCAGCCCAGGGGGTCCAAGCTGCAGCCGTACGGCCGCCACACGCTTGGCCGGGCCGCCACCACGCACCGCATATGGCTGGTGGAAGGGGAATCGGACGCGCAGACGCTGGACTTCGCGGGCGAGGCGGTCCTCGGCCTGCCCGGTGCCAGCACCTTCCGGCGGGAGTGGGCGGAGTTGCTGCGCCCGCACGCCGGAGCCGCCCTGCTGGTCGTGGCCGAGAACGACCGCGCGGGCCAGGCCGGTGCCCTGCGGACGGCGCGGGGGCTGGCAGAAGCCCTGGGCATAGAGCATGTGGCGCTGGTGGAGCTGCCCGACGCCAAGGACGTGGGCGAGGCGTGGCGGCGGGCCCCCGACCCGCCGAGCTTTGCGGCCTGGCTGCAGGCATGCCCGCGACATGCGCTGGCCGAGGTGGAAGGCGCCCGGCGGCGCGAGGACGAACGGGCCTGGCGAGCGCAGGCCCAACCCCTCCTGGGGGAACCGGACATCCTGGCGGCGGTGGCCGCGGCCGTGCTCCGCGGCGGCATGGCCGGCGACCGCACGATCTCACAGGTGCTGTACCTGGCGGTGCTCTCGGCCCTGTCGGACCATCCGGTCAACGTGCTGGTGACCGGCCCGTCGGCCGCAGGCAAGAGCGCCGAAGTGCAGGCGGTGCTGGCGCTGTTCCCGCCGGAGGCCCACTACCGCCTGACCGCCGGCAGCGATAAGGCATTGGCCTTCACCGACGAGGACCTGGCCCACCGGGTGCTGTTCATCGCCGAGGCCGCAGCCCTGGCCCAGGAAGGGCCCGGCCTGGTCATCCTGCGCGAACTGGCCTGGGGTGGTGCGCTACGCTACGACTCGGTCCAGCCCACTGCGGCGGGTCTTGCCCCCGTGCACATTGAGAAGCCGGGCCCGACGGGCCTGATCACCACCACCACGGAGGGGATCGACCCCGAACTGCGCACCCGGCTCCTGGAACTGCCCGTGCCAGACACCCCCGAGCACACGCGCCAGGTGCTCCGCGCGCTCGGCCGGCGAGGCGCCGGGATGACCCCCGCGCCGCAATTGCAGGCCTTCCACGCCCTGTGGCACCTGCTGCGCGCGGCCGGTAACCGGGCCGTGGTGATTCCCTTTGCACCCGCCTTGGCGGAGCTCTTTCCCGCCACCACGGTTCGCGCCCGGCGGGACTTCACCCAATTGCAGTCCCTGATCGGAGCGTACGCGCGCCTGCACCAGTTTTCGCGTGACTCCGACGCTCAGGGCCGGATCGTGGCCACGCTGGATGACTACGGGGCGGTACGGCGGATCATCGGACCGGCGATGGTCGCGGCCGGCAGCGGCATCACGCCCGCGGTGCGCGAGTGCGTCGAGACGGTGCGCCGGCTCCATGCGGAACGAGGGTACGCCGCCGGCCGTGGCCCCTCGGTGGCTGATGTGGCGGCGGCGTTGGGAATCGACCGCTCGTCGGCATCGCGCCGCGTCAAGACGGGACTGGCCGCACGGCTCCTGGTCAACCTGGAGGCCAACCCCCGATTGCCCAAGGCCCTGGCGTGCGGAGAGCCGCTGCCGGACGGCGGTGGTCTGCCGACTGTCGAAGATGTGGTGCACATCCTCCCCGAAAACGGCTGCACGCCTGCACGCCCTCCCCTTGAACCCTTGGCGCCCAAGGCCCCAGACGCGTGCAGTCCCCCGTGCACACCCGGTGCACGCCCCGTGCACGGGCCCACGCGTGCATCTGGCGTGCACGCCCCACTGCACGCCCCTGATCCCAACGCTCCCAAGGGGTTGGAGGAAACGCGTGCAGCCGTGCAGCCGTTTTTGGAGGATGCCTGCACCGATTGTTCCGCGGTGCCGTCCGACGATCTCCGGGATGGGCGCCTCTGATGGAAGCACTGTGGGAACTGCGCCGGTTGGGGTACGTGCTGTGGGTGGACGGACCAGACATCCGCTACCGCTACGTGGGGGCGGGCACGCCCGACAGCGCGCAGGTGCGTCCCTGGCTGCAAGCCCTGCGCGCCGAGAGGGAGTCGGCTCTGGTGATCTTGGGCGCGGAGACCGCGGAGGGCTGGCCGCCGGAGTCGCTGGTCTGTGCGGCGCGCTTCGGGCATCGCGCCGCACGCCTGTATCCGTTCCTGGACCGGCGGGTCCTCACCCCCAAAGGACCGGGACGGCTGCGCCAAGTGCTGGAGGGCAGCTGCCGCGTGCTGTTGGAGGGTCTGACCACAACGGTCGAGGTGCCGGCCGCCGAAGTGCGGCCGGATCCGGAGGGGGAAACATGACAGGCGCCGCGGGTGTGACGGCAAGCACGGCCGGCGACCAGCCGGCAGGACGGGGTTCGACCCCCACGGCGGCGCTCCAACCCTCCCTCCGCGCCCTGCGGCTGGAACTGGTGCCCCAGGCGGTGGCGGCCGCGCTCTTTGTCCGCTGGCACTACCTGCACAGCGCCCCGGCCGGTGTGAAGCTGGCCTTCGGCGTCTTCGCCGAAAGCCGCCTGGGCGGGGCCCTGGCCCTGAACGCGGGACCCATCAACGGCTGGCGCCTGGTGGCGGGCGCAGGCCGGACCGACTGCCTGTGTCTTGCCCGCCTCTGGCTGGCCGACGACCTGCCGCCCAACTCGGAGAGCCGGGTCCTGGCCCTGATGGTCCGGCTGCTGCGGCGCCACACCCGGGTCCGGTTCCTGCTCAGCTACGCCGACCCGGCGGCCGGGCATGTCGGCACGATCTATCAGGCGGCGGGCTGGCTCTATACCGGGACGGCCGAGGCGCAGCCCCTGATGGCGTTGGGGGGCGGGCGGCCCCGCCACACCCGCAGCATCGCCAGCGCCCTGGGCACGCACTCGGCCGCCTTCTTCCGCAGCCGGGGCGTGCCGGTGCGCCTGCTCGCCACGGTCCCCAAGCACCGGTACGTGGTGTTCGTGGACCCGGCCTGGGCGCCCCGCCTGCGTGTCCCGACCCTGCCGTATCCCAAGAAGGGCGGTGACCGGGATGGAGCTTGTGCACCTGCCGCTGGACCAGTTACGGGAGGCCCCCTGGAACCCCAATGAGGCCGATCCGGCCACCCTGCGCCGGCTGGGGGAGAGCCTGCAGCGCTTCGGCCTGGTGGTGCCGCTGGTGGTGCGGCCCGCCG
>JAJZWQ010000215.1 GCA_021846605.1 Bacillota bacterium
CCAACCGTCGTTACCCTTGGTGCCGCCGACCTGCGCGGTGCCGGTCTTGCCCGCCACCGTGATCGCGTGCCCAAGATACGTTTGGGTCAACTGACTGAACTGGTAGAAGGGCCAGTAGCCCGTGCCGAAATCGGAGGTCATGCCGTTGCCGTACCACGATGGATGGATCTCGGTCACCGCATTCATGGAATGCTGCACCGCCGCCAGCACCCCGGCCGGCAGCGCGATGCGGCGGCGAACCTTTGGACCCTGGCGCCAGACGACCCGGCCCGTGGGCGAGACCACCTTGGACACGACGTACGGCCGCAGCAGGGTGCCCCCGTTGGCGAGGGCGGCGACGTAATCCGCCATCTCCAGCGGGTTCACGACGGTCAGTCCCTGACCAATGGCCGTCTGCATGGTCAGCGCCGTCGTCCAGGATTCGTTTTGCATACGCAAGGCGAGGGCCGGCGAGGACACATAGCCCGCGTCCTCTCCATACAAGTCCGTCTGGCCGGTCAGCTGCCCCAGGCCAAACTGGGCGGCAACCCGATCGATGGCCGCGACGCCCGTTCGGGCCCCGATCACGTAAAAAAAGGTGTCGCAGGACTGGGCCATCGCCTGGCGCAGCGTGAGGTTGCCGTCCCACGTCGGAATCCAGTTGTGCAGGGTGAAGTTCCCCACCCGGAGCGTCGGCGGACATCCAAGACGCTGCCAGGGCGTGATGGCGCGCTGTTCCAGGGCCGCAATCGCCGTGATGGGCTTGAACGTCGAGCCCGGCGGCGCGACATACGAGATCGCGTGGTCCACAAAGGGACGCCCCGGCTCGCTGGCCCATCGCCGGTACCGGGCCGAAAAGGCCTGGGCGGCGGCGCTGTTCGCCGGGGCGCCCGCCGCCTGGGCAAAGGCGTTTGGATCCACGGTTGGTACGGATCCCAGCGCGAGAATCGCACCGGTGTGCACGTCGATCACGACCGCTCCGGCTGCGAAGGCGTTGGGATAGGGTCCGCCTTCGGACGCGAACGGCCGGGTGCGCAATGCCTTGAGCTGGGCCGTCAGGGCGCGCTGCAGCACCGCCTGCAGACCGGCGTGGAGGGTGAGCACCACATTGTTGCCGGGTATGGGCTTTTTCAGCACGGACGAGCGGATGGGGTGGTAGGTCCGATTGATCTCCACCAGCTTCGTGCCGTTCACCCCAGCCAGCCCGGTCAGGGTGCGTCCCGATGGCAACCGCACGGTTTGAAACGTCTGCTCGATCCCGTCCACGCCCACCAGTTGGCCGGGGGTCGCGCCCGCTTTGACATACCCCAGAACGTTGGCAGCGAGCTTGGCTCCGGGATTGGTCGCCCCCGGCAGACCCGGATACACCCGGACGGCCTGGGCGACCACCGAAACGCCCGGCAACTGACTGCGCGCGTCGGCCAGGGCCGTATACTCCTTTGGCGTCAGCCCGGACTTGAGCAGCACCGGCATGAACGGCAGCCCCGTGCGCAGGTGCTGTTCGGCCGCCCGGATCGACTTGGACGACACGCCGAGGATGCGGGCGATGCGCGCCGTCTCCGCAGCCGACGGCGGGCGGGCGGTGAAAGAAAGCTCAGCGGCAAACGAGGGCACGTCGGTCGCCAACACCTGGCCGCCGGCGGCCAGGATCTTGCCGCGCGGCGCCACCAGCGGCAGGGTGCGCAGCGTCTCGGACCGGGCTGCGGCCAGCAGCTTTGGGCCCTGCGCCACCTGCAGGTCCCACAGACGCAGCCCAACCGCCGCCAGGAGCAGGACGAACAGACCGCCGGCCACCCGGGCCTTGTGCCGCAGGTATTCGAGTTGCGGCCGCTCGTCGCCCAGGAAGTCCATTCGTCCACCACCCCCCCCGCTGCGGCCCGCCGCCCGACCTCCCCGCCTACCCCGCAGACTGCGGACCGGCGGCGGCGCCTGCCCCCTCCAGTTCGACCAGCACCGCGCGCAGGGCCGCCAGCGGATCGGCGGCGGCGGTGACCGGCCGGCCGATCACGAGGAAGTCGGCCCCTGCGGTCAGCGCGGCGGCCGGCGTCGCCACGCGCGCTTGGTCCCCCACCGCCGACCCGGCCGGCCGCACCCCGGGGGTGACCACGAGGAAGGCGGGACCACCCAGCGAACGCACCAGCGCCGCCTCCTCGGGCGAGGCCACAACCCCGTCGCAGCCGGCTGACCGTGCCAGCTGCGCCAGCGCGGTCACATGGGCGCGCAGCGGGGCCCCCACCCCGACCGCCGCCAGCGCCCTTTCATCCAGACTGGTCAGCGCGGTCACCGCCAGGCAGCGCGGGCGGCGCGCCGCCGCCGCCGCCGCCTCGACGGCCGCCCGCAGCATGGCCTCGCCACCCGCCGCATGTACCGTCAGGCCCCAGACATCCAGCGCCGCCGCGGCCCGCACCGCGCCGGCCACCGTGCGCGGAATGTCATGCAGCTTGAGGTCCAAAAAGACCGGGCCGGTCAGGGGAAAAAGGGCGCGCAATCCCTCGGGGCCGGTGCGGCAAAAGAGTTCCAACCCCACCTTGAACCGTACACCGCTCGGTTGCAACCGGGCGGCGCACGCCCGCGCGGCTTCCAGGTCGGCAAAATCCAGGGCCACAAACACCCGGCGCGCCGCCCCGTCCGCCCGCGCGTCCACCGAGCTCCACCCCCGAGCCGCCTTCGCCGCGCCGCACCACCACCCCTGCCGGCCCTTCAGCGAACAGGTGTGTGGGTTGCGGGCCTTCGGGCGTGGCCGCTCCCGCAGAAACCCCCGCGCCGACGCAGGGGCTCACCGGGATGCCACCGCCTTCAGGCGCCGGCGTCCGCGACCCCATACTCCTGCAGGGCCCAGGCGCGCGGGGCCGACCCGGCGGTCGCGCGGGCCACCTCCATCGCCGCGAGCAGTGCCGCCACGGTGTCCAGCGAGGTCAGACAGGGAATGCCATGCTCCGCCGCGACGCGCCGCACCCGAAAGCCGTCCCGCTCCGCCCGGCGGCCGCGCGTCAGGGTATTGATCACGAGGTCAACCCGGCCGGAGCGCACCGCATCCAGACAGTTCGGCTCCCCTTCTTCCAACTTGCGCACCGCCACCGCCGGCACCCCGGCCGCGGCGAGCATCGCCTGTGTGCCGCCGGTGGCCAGCAGGCGCAACCCGAGTTCGCATAGGCGGCGGCACAGCGGCAGCGCCTCGGGCTTATCGCGGTCGGCGATCATGACCAACGCGGTAGACCCGGCCGCCGGCAACCCGATACCGCAGCCCGCAAAGCCTTTGGCCAGGGCCTCGGCGTAGGTCGGGCCGACGCCCATCACCTCGCCGGTGGACTTCATCTCGGGACCGAGGGCGGTATCGACGCCGACCAGCTTGCTCCACGAGAATACGGGCATCTTCACCGCCACGTGCGGGCGCAGCGGGGGCAGGCAGACCGGACCGGTGAATCCCTGGGCCGCGAGGTCCGTGCCGAGGATGACCCGCACGGCGATCCGGGTCAGCGGGACGCCGGTTGCCTTGGTCAGAAACGGAACCGTCCGCGACGAACGGGGGTTGACCTCCAGCACGTGCACGCCGCCTCCCGGCTGGCCGTCGCCCTCTGGATCCACCACATACTGCACGTTCATCAGTCCCACGACGCCAATGCCGCGGGCCATCTCGAGGGTGTGGCACACGACGGCCTCCAGGGCCGGGTCGGAAAGCGACTGGGGGGGATAGACGGCAATGGAATCGCCGCTGTGCACCCCGGCACGCTCCACGTGCTCCAGCACCCCGGCGATGAGGACGGACGTGCCGTCGCTCACCGCGTCGACCTCGATCTCCCGCCCGCCGACGTAGCGGTCCACCAGGATCGGGTGCTGCGGCGTGACCAGCACCGCGGTGCGAACGTATTCCGCGAGGTCTTCGGGGCCGTGGCAAATCTCCATGGCGCGTCCCCCCAGCACATAGGAGGGCCGGACCAGGACCGGGTAGCCGACCCGCGCGGCCACCGCCTGCGCCTCGCCCAGCGAATGCGCCACCCCGCCGGCCGGCCGCGCGATACCGAGGCGCTCGAGCAGGGCGTCAAAGCGACCGCGATCCTCCGCCATGTCGATCCCGGCGGGCGACGTCCCCAGGATGGGCACGCCGGCGGCGGCCAGCGGCGCCGCCAGATTGATCGCCGTCTGCCCGCCGAACTGTGCCACCACCCCGAGGGGCTGTTCTCGGTCGACGATCTCCAGGACGTCCTCCAGCGTGAGGGGCTCAAAATAGAGCCGGTCGGCGGTGGACCAGTCGGTGCTGACGGTTTCGGGGTTGTTGTTGATGATGACGGCCTCGTAGCCCGCCTCGCGCAGACCCCAGACGGCGTGGACCGAACCGTAGTCGAACTCAATGCCCTGGCCGATACGGATGGGGCCGCTGCCCAGCACAATGACCTTCGGCCGCGCGCCAGGACGCGACTCGTCCTCCCGATCGTAACAGGAGT
>JAJZWQ010000216.1 GCA_021846605.1 Bacillota bacterium
GCAGGAAGACTGGTGTCGCCCCCGGTCTTCAAAATCGGTGGGGGGCGCGTGCGTCCCCGGTGGGTTCGATTCCCACCTACTCCCGCCAAACGTGATGGGAAAACACGCGCCACAGACTGGGGTCGCCTTGGCACCGACCCACCGAGCACGCGCTCCAGGTCCCCCGACAGGGGCCGGCCACCGGGCATGGGCCGGGACGGCGCGCGATCGGTCGGCGGCCGAGGCGTGTCCGTCCCGCGCGTCGCGCGTCTGGTCTGGGGGACGCTTGATTCAAGGTGGTGCCGCGCCGGCCGCTGCGGTGGGACGCGTGCCCCGAGGTGCGCCGCGAAGGCCGCATGCTCCGGCGGCGCTCCTGCGCGGCCCAGGACGTTCGTCTGTCCGCAACCCGCCAAAACGGGGAGGGAAGCGGAAATGGCTCCGTCGCTCGGCTTTAGCCGTGGGGTCCTGACGAGCGCCTGCTTTGTCGGTATCGACGGTGGGGGCAGTCGCACGCGCGTGGCCGTGGTGGACGGCGGCGGCCATCTGCGCGGTTTTGCCGAATCCGGGGGATGCAATCCGGAGTGGTTGCCGCAGGAAGCGTGCCGGGATCACCTGCTTGGCGCGGTCCGGGACGCCTTCGCCGACGTCGGGCACGAGCGGCGGGCGGTCCGGGGCGTGATCGCCGCCATCGCCGGGGTGCAGCGGCCGGAGGATGGGCGGTGGGTGCGGGACGCGCTGGCATCCGTCGGATGGACATCTGCGGTGACCTGCGTGAACGACCGGGTGGCGGCACAACGAGGGTCGTTGCTGGGAGATCCGGGGGTGGTGGCCATCGCCGGCACCGGCATGGTCACCTCGGCCGTCACGGAGATCGGGCGCGAGGTGCTCACCTGGCAGTTGGGAAGTGGTGGTGCCCCGGGTGCCGTTGCGTTGGTGCGGCAGTTCCTGGCCCGCGTCGGCGCCGAGGAGGACGGCGCCGACGACGCGCCGCTGGTGGAAGCGATGTTCGCTTCCCTGGGGGTCGGGGATCGCGCGGCCCTGCGCGAGGCGCTTTGGCAGGGAAAGGCGCGTCCGTCTGAACTGGCGGCGTTGGCACCACTTGTGACCGCGGCGGCCGAGCGCGGCGTGCCGCTCGCTGGCGCGGTGTGCGCCGACGCGGTGCAGATGGCGCTTCGCGGTATCCGCCTGGTCGGCTATTGCGTCCGGTCGGAGCGCATACCGGTGGTGCTGATCGGCGGTGTCATCCGCAGCGGGGTGATGCGCCGTGGTATCGAGGCGGGGCTGACGGTGCCGGGCTCCCGGTTGGAACTCAGGGAGCCCGTCCTGCCTCCGGTCGGCGGGGCGGCCGTGCTCTGCCTGGAAGGTTTGGTGGGTCCGGTTCCGTCCGACGTGGCGGAACGTCTGGGCGCCGAACTGACCGCCCGTTGCCCCGCCTGAATGCCACGCCCCCGCGGACGGCAGGGCTCCCTCGGCCGGACGCCCGCTCCTGCCCGCCTACAGATAGCGGATGAAGTATTCGCCTTCGGCCACCAGGCCGAGCGAGCGGTAGAGCTGGTGGGCGGCGTGTCGGCTGCGGCCCGACTCTAGGGTTATGCTGCAACACCCCTGGGTCTGAGCCATTGCGATCGCCTGGGACAGGAGCGCCTTGCCGATTCCGCGGCCGCGATGGGGGGCGCTGACGATCAGGTCTGGAATCCATGCCTGGAGTTGCGTACGGTTCAGGCGCTCGCGGAGTTCAAACGACATGAAACCGACCGCGACTTCGTCGATTTCCGCCACATGGTCGGCGGTCTCCGGTCGTGCCAGTCGCCGCTCATAGACGCGTCGCGCGCCAGGGGTGGTGTCCGCAGTCAGCGCCGGGCGGCCCAGTTCGCCCAGCAGGGCGGCGACGGCCGTGAAGTCTGCCGCGGTGGTCGGCCGCACACGCGCGGCAGCGGGCGATGCGGTCACAGGTCCCCTCCTTGCGCGCGTGTACACGGGTGGCGCGGGCGGGGCCTTGGCGGCTTGGCATGCGCGCCTGTGGGGGCTTGGCCATCCGCGTCCGGGGGATTCGCCCTGGCCACGAGGGGTTCCTCTCGCTACGAGCCGGCTGCTCCGGGACAAACACCCCTCCTGACGCGACCTGCCCGACGCCACAGCCTGGGGTGGCCGGCGGGCGAACCGGGTACCCGGACCGTGCCCTGCTTCGGCCGTGGACTGGAGATCTGGATTCGTTGTCGCACGGCGGGCTGCCCCCCCTCCCCGAGCGTAGGGGGAGAGACCGAAGGACGTGGTGGTGGCGTCTGCCGCGGGTCAGGGGCGATGGGTGGGCGGCCGGTGCATGCCGGCGTCATGTCGTGCTGGCGCGATCGGCCGGGCCAGCGCCGCGATGTACCTGGCTGGAAGGCGTGCGCGCTACGATTCTCGCGCTGGCCGGCGCCGATCCGGTGCTGCGGGCCGGTAACGCGCAGGCCGGCCTGTTGCTGTTTGGTGCCCTGTATATCCTTGCGGGCTTCGCCCGCGCCGGCGTCGGCGGTCCCCCCACCCCGCGCTGTTATAACACGACGGGCTCAGGGGCAGGGATTGGGCTTGCTCGGATAGAACATGTGCGCATGCCGCCTGCGGGCGGCCGCCGTGGTCCAGACGTCCGCACGTGTGGATGGTGGAGACCGTGGGGGATGTGGTGGCGCGAATCGCGGCCGAGGTGGCCGGGGACGCCGACGGCGTGGTCGCCAAGGCGGCGGCGCTGGTACGGTGGGTGCATGGCCACGTCGTTTGGATGGAATCGAAGGTTGGTCTGCCACGCTCGGTGTCCCGCGTGCTGGCCGATGGTTTCGGCTCGTGTGGCGACATCAACCATGTCCTGTGGGCCCTCTGTGAGACCCAAGGGATCGCCGTGCGAACGGTCTCCGAGGTGGGCCTGCTGTCGCCCAATGCACTGCGGGGGGCCTTTGCGGCGCGAGAGGTGCAGCGGCGCGGGGACCGGGCCTCGCTGAACGGGTCTCGCCACGGCGAATACCGCTGGCTGGAGATTGGTACGGAATCTGCAGACTGGATTCCCGCCGATCCGTGTCTGGGTGTCTGCGGCTTGGATGCCTGGGTGCGGGCCCGCCTGATGCGGACCGGTTCCAACGCCGCCGGTTGTGGGGACCGCCTGCCGCTGCTTCCCCTGGCGCTGGTCCTGGTACGCGATCACGGCTGCGTGGGCCGTTCCGAGCCCTATCTGGTCGAGGGTTGGGATGCGGTGCACTCGGGAGGACTGCATCGCCTGCCCGGGTGGCCGGCGTGGCGGCGGGCGGTGTGCAGTGTAGAACCGCTCGTACTTGGGGCCATGGATGGCCGGGTCAATCTGCACCGCCACCTGGACCGCCTGGCCGACACGGTCGCCGCGTACCGCGCCCTTTGCTCCCAGGCCCGGTCGGTAGGGGGGCGCGCGCCGCTACGGGTGGCCGAGGCGGCTCGATCTTAGCCGATCCCGGCAGCGAAAGGCCGACCCGGTAACGAGACCGGCATTCCCGCTTCCGGCGGACCCTGGGCATCCTCGCGGAACTCCAGCCCGTAAACGACATTCACCCGCGCCCCCTGGTCTGCGGGCAGCGGGTGGCCGCTGTCGGGGTATGCGCGGAGCCGGCGTGGCCTTGGCGGGCGCGAGGCCGCGTCAAGGCGTCCGCCGCGCCGAGGTTGGCGAGGCCGGGGCCGGTTGGCGAAGGGCTTCCTGCCGCGCCCGCCGCGGGGCGGTCCGTTTGCGGCCCGTCGACTCAGCCCGCCGGCCGCACCCAGACGCGCAACCGTTCGGCCTCTTGCCGCAGGGCCCTTTCCACGTCGTTCAGCCGTTGAATGGCGGCGTCGAGTTGGGCGAGCCGCTCGGTGTCCGCGGGTTGGTCGCCGACCACGCCGCTGGTGGTGTGAAAAAGCGCCTGCGCCGTCGCCCGTTCCAGCAACAGGGGGCGCAACCGTTGTTCGATCCGCTCGCGACGGCGGCGCGCCACCCGAAGGCGCGATTGCGCGTGCAACGCGGTTTCGCCCCCTCTGCACCGGGTCATGCGACCGTATACGATGCGACGTGACCCGCCTCTTGGCTTCCGCACGCGGGTGTGGGGATGCCGCCAGGGAATGGCGCCTCGGCGGGCGAAGCGGTGCCGCGCCCCGGAGAAGGTCGTCTCGCCATGGTGTTTACGACGCTCGGTACCCGAGGCCGCCAGCAGCCGCAGGGGGCGGGGGATGGACATGGGTGTGGGTGGGGTGCGCGACTGGCGCCAGGCCCAGGAGCAGTTGGTTCGACACCTGGTCGGGCGGCGCGGCCTGCGTTCGCCCGAGGTGATCGAGGCCTTTCGCACGGTGCCCCGCCATTACTTCCTGCCCGACAGTGCGGTGGATTTGGCGTATCAGGATCAGTCCGTGCCC
>JAJZWQ010000217.1 GCA_021846605.1 Bacillota bacterium
CACCAGGCTCCGGCGTGTACCATGCCGTGCCGATGGGCTTCCAGTTCCTCTTCAACGAGCCGGTCGACCCGGGATCGGTGGCCGGCGGCATCCAGCTGCTGACGGCGCTGGGCGGCGGCGGCACCGCCGGGGGCCTCGGCGGCGTGCAGATGCCTATCAGCAGGCCCCTGGAGCTTACCGCCGACTTGCAGGGCTCCCTGGCGCCTGGCGCGTACACGCTCAGTGTTGGGACGGCCCTCACCGATATGGCCAGCCAGCCTCTCGTCGCCCCGTATGTGGTGGACTTCGTCTACGCGCCGAGTCCCACACGCTGGGAGCAGGTGCGTCAGGGCGGGCAGACGTACACGGTCTGGGTGCAGGCCCAAGGCCTGACCGGCCAGGAGAGCGTACCCGCCGGCACCGTCGTGTACGCAGCGGATGGCCAGGCTACGATCCGTGTCGGGGGCAGGGTGTACCCGGTGCAGGTCATTTACGCGACCGATGCCAGCGGTGACTTGGTGACCGCCCCCGACCTGACGACCCAGCTCGTCGAGGAGGCGGATGCCGAGGCATTCCTGCAGACGTCGGCGGCCCTGCACCCGGCCGACCCGATCAACGGCACATCGTGGGGCTGGGTGGAGTCGAACGGGCCTGGCAGCATCCTCGGCAACGCGCTTTATGACCTCGCCTACGACACGGGGCAGAACCCCGCCGCGCCCCCAAGCCATGTGCAGGTCTACGAGCAGGAGATCGCTGCGGCCCTTGCCTTCGGCGGCCCCACAGAGTGGGGCGGCGCCTTCCTGCACGACTACCATGCCGTCGAGGGTGCGCTGGCCGGCACGGCGACCAATGCCGAGATGATCCACAACTTGCAGGACCTGCAGGAGTTCAACCACATCGACATGCCGGCTCCGATCGGCGCCACGATCACGGTGCTGTCGGCGGCTGGCCAGGGCGTTTCCCTGAGTGCGGCCGCGGCAGACCAGCTGTTCGCCGCCGAGTGGGCGGCGGCGGCGGCCCAGCAGGCGGTACCGGCCCTGCAGGCGATCGCCCAGGCCGTGCCGGACCACTCGCGTATGCAGCAGGCGATCGGCGGCCTGGTGAACTTTAACCCTGCGGCCGTCCAGGCGCAGATCGAGGCCACGTTCCTCCAGAATCTTACCATCAGCGAAGGCAAGCTGGTCATCGAACAGATCTGGAAGAGCCTGGCCAACGACGGCGTGGACATGGTCGCCAGCGACGTGGCGGAGGCGGCGGCCATCGAGACGGCCGCGGGCGCGGGCGGGGCTGTCCTCGAGGGGCTGGACCTGGGTTTCTTCATCGCCAGCTTCACGGGCTGGGACGTGCTGCGCGCGGACTTCTACGTCGCCGACCACCAGGGCGACGCCCAGAATGCGTTCAGCGAGGCGGAGGCGAACCTGGCCCAGCAGGTGCAGGGCGGCGGGACCCCGTCGGCTTCGACGCTGGCCGGGGCCCTGCTGGCGCAGCGTCTGCAGTACAGCACGGCGGTTGACTTCTACCAGCAGTGTGTGACCATCACCGGCCTGCAACAATGGTCGAACGCCATCGACCAGGACCTGGGCGCGCAGACCTCCGGCGAAAACGTGCCCAACTGGGAGTCCGACGTGTCGGCCGGCGCCGCGCAGGCCGGCCAGCCCCTGCCGGCCCTCGGGGTCGGGGCGATCGACGGTCAGACGCTGGACGGGGTCGCGCCGGACTTCGCAGTGCTGCCGTCCACCGCCGTGCAGATCAGCACCTTCTCGCCGGTCAGCCTTTGGATCACCGACGCACATGGCCGCCACGTCGGCACGGATCCGGCAACCGGTGAGTTTGTGAGCCAGATCCCAGGTGCCACCGTCACCGGCCATGTGTACGGCGTGCCCTACACGCTGGACCCGTTCGTCCCGGCTTCCGACGAGGTCAGCATCACGGTCCCTGCGCCCGTCGATGGGCCGCTGACCATCGAAACCACCGGTACGGGCAGCGGCCCCTACACGGTTCAGGTCCAGACTTTGGGCGGCGGGGGCGAGGTGCTGGGCTCCACGGGGTGGACGGGCACGGCGGCGCCCGGGATCTCCGCGTTCTCCCAGGTGGCCGTGGGCACGGGCAGCGGCGCGGTGCAGGCCATCTCCATCGCGGCGGCCTCACCCCCGCCGCCAGCGACCGTGCCGCCGCAGCTGCAAGCCGTGACGCCGTCCGCGGCGCAGGGCGGGGCGCAGGTGCGTCTGCAGGGCACCGGGTTCGGCGAGACGACCGGGGCCGTCCAGTTGCTCGCCGTGCCCTCCGGCAGCGTCTCCGGCGCCGTCTACGCCGCCGTCGACACGTGGACGCCGGCTGAGGTGGTCGCTGTGGTGCCCGCAACCCTGGCCTTCGGCAGTTGGTCGGTCCGGGTCGTCAATCCCGCCACCGGTCCGAGCAACCCGCTGGCGTTGACGGTCACGACGCTGGCGCCGCACGGGCCGAGCGGTGGCGGCGCGGCACCCGTGGCTGCAGAGGAGATCTCCTCAGGCGGCGGCACGCTCACGACACCGGATGGCACCTTCAGGCTGACCGTGCCGCCGGGGGAGATCACCGGCCCGACCCCGCTGGGCGTGTCAGAAGCGTGCCCGCCGCCGGCCCCGCAGGGGATCCCGGCGGACACGGTCACGGCGAGTTGCGTCTACGCACTCACGGGGCCCGCGCTCAGCCCGCCCCTGCCGGCCAGCATCCGTTACGAGGCATCGACCATGGGCGCGCTCGGGCCGGGACGGCTATCCGTGTACAGGCTGGGCGCAGATGGCACGTGGTCGTTTGTGCCGACGGCGGTGAACTCCGCCAGAGGAACGCTGGCGGCCTACGTCGACGGACCGGAGACGTTGCTCGTCCTCGCCCACACGCAGGTGTTTCCGGACGTGCTGACCACTTACTGGGCGGCTGCGCCGATCAATGCGGTCGTCGCGGCCGCGCTGGCGGACGGCTTCCCGGACGGGACGTTCCGGCCCGATGCGTCCATTACGCGCGCCGAGTTTGTAAAGATGCTGGTGCTGGCGCTGGGACGGCCGCCCGTGCCCTCGGGCGTGGCGCCGTACGCAGATGTCCCGGTGGGGGCCTGGTACGCGCCGTATGTGGCGGCGGCCGTGCAGGCGGGGATCGTCCATGGCACCTCGCCCACAACATTCTCGCCTGACGCCGCGGTGACGCGGCAGGAGATGGCGGTGCTGCTGGCGCGGGCGCTTAAGCTGACGGGCACAGCCGCGCTGCACTTTACCGACGCAACGCAGGTCGATGCCTGGGCGCTGCGGGGCGTGGAGGAGGCGGTGGCGGCAGGGTACATCAACGGCTTCCCGAACGGGAGCCTGCAGCCGCTCGGTGCGGCGACGCGGGCGCAGACGGCTAAGGTGCTGGCGATGGTCCTGCAGGAGAGGGCGCCGTAGGGTGGCGGAGGCGCGAGCCGGTACCGCCTCCTTTCCGCAGGCCCCGCCGTTCGGCGGGGCCTGCGTCGTACCCCGTCCGTTGGTGTGGACGGGACCCCATCGCAGGCCCGGCGACCGGCCGGATCGTCGGAACGGCGCGCCGGCCCGTGCGGGCGCGCTTGCCGCCGGGTCTACCGCCGCGCCGGGACGGGAGGTGTTCGCCAATGCGCTACCTCCTGGAGCTGGGTAGCAGCCCCGCTGCCGTACACCTGGCCGAGGAGTTGCGAAGCGCTCTCGTTGCCATGAGGGAAGGGTGGCCTGGAACCGAAGCTGAGCGGCGCATGACTGCGAAGATCAAGGCCCTGCTGCTCAACCCATTCCTGCCGTCAAACTGTTCGACGCGGTGGGGGAACTCAACGCCCTTCTGCGTGGGTGGGACGCCCAGCCGCTCTCCGGGGTAGTCGAGTGGGGCGATCTTGACTAGGTCCCGTTGGTCAAACAAAGAGCGGGACACCGCGTCGGCGTCGGCCAGGGCCTGGATGTCCGTGGCACGCAGGGCGCTGATCCAGTCGATGCCTCCACGCTCGCGCAGGTCCGCGATGCGTGCACTGGTGAGCATGCCGCGGTCACCGACCAGGACGACATGAGCCAGGTGGTATTGCGCCTTGAGCTTGTCCGCCTGATTGGCCGCCGTCTTGGGATCGACGGTGTTGCCGGGGTACCTGCACCGAGGTCGGTCGGCCCTCGCCGTCCAGGACCAGGCCGTATGTGGCCGCGCGCGGCCAGGGGGCAGCAACGGCCCTCGACGTAACTGGAGCTGAGGTCATAGGGGCGCCGCCCCGGTCCGTGTGCGTGGTGTAGGGGCTCGCGTTCCGGGTCATCTTCAGCCCAGGTTTTGCTTGATTTGGGTGTCATCGCCCTGGCGCGGGCCGGAGCGATGATGTTTTCTCGGAGAAATAGGAGAAATAGAC
>JAJZWQ010000218.1 GCA_021846605.1 Bacillota bacterium
AACCCAGACTCCGCAGGGCGTCGCGCACCCGCCCCAGCGCCTCGTCCAATCGCTTGACCATGCCGTAGTAGCCACCCAGGTGCTGGGGCGCCGAGCCCTGCAGGGCGGCAAGGTCTGGGGGTGTCCAACGGCCGGTGTACCGCTCGCGGTAGCCGTCCGGGGGCGGGTAGTCGTCCAGGTGGTTTTGGTGGTGCGGCTCCAGAAAGGAGAGGAACAGAAAGAACGGCTCGGCCTGGCAGCGGTCGATGAAGCGAATGGCCGCGTCGGTCAGGGCGTCGACCCGGTAGCCCGGCAGGTACACCTCGCGGCCCTCCCCGTCGTAGACCACCGTGCGGTAGGCGTCCGAAGTGCCCTCCAGCGCGTTGGCTCCCAGCCACTCCGCGTAGCCGCCGCGCTCGTCGGCCGCCACCGGCCCGCGCCCATGCGAGCGCGCCAGGTGCCACTTGCCGATGTATCCGGTGTGGTAGCCGGCCTGGCCAAACACGTCCGCGAGGGTCACCGCATCCGGCCGCAGGCCGATGCCGTTGCGCCACACCCCGGTGGTGGTCGCATACTGCCCGGTCTGCAGACAGGACCGCGCCGGGGCGCACACCGGCTGGCAGGTGAAAAAGTTGCGCAGGTGCGTACCCGCGCGCGCCATGCGGTCGAAGTTCGGGGTCAACTCCAGGGGATTGCCCCCCAGACCGGTCGTGTCCCACCGCTGCTGGTCCGTGAAGAACACGACGACGTTCGGTCGGTCCCCTCGTGGTCGCGCCATGGCCATCGCCCCCCGCCCTTGCTTTGGGCGCCGGCGGGGCGATTCCTCCGTGCCGGGTACGGAGGCGGCGACCGCCCGCCGCCCCGGCACGGGGCACCGCTCAGGCGCTGGCCGATGGTGCCGGCGCCTGGACCCGGATGGTGCCGTAGGGCTCGAGGGTGACGCCTGCGATCTTCGGCCGCACGCCGTGGACCATCCAACCCGGGCGCCCCATCGCCTGGCCACCCGTTTGCAGGTTGCGCGGATTGCGGTAGCCGACGCGCACGAAACGGCGCCACTGCGGCGTCCGGTTCAGGGCGGAGCCGTGGATCGTATGGATGCTGAAGAGCACCACGTCCCCCGCCTCGGCCGGACACGACACCGCCGTCTCAAACGGGTATTGGTCCGGCGGCAGGTGGGGGGACCCCTCGCGGACGTGCTCCAGCGTACCGAGCTTGTGGCTGCCGGGCACGAACTTCAGGCAGCCGTTGGCCTCGGTGCCGGCGTCGATGTGCAGGATCGCGTCGATGTAGCGGCCGTCGCTGTGCGGGTAGAACGGGTGGTCCTGGTGCAGCGGAAACGGGGTGCCGAACTCCGGTCCCTTGGCGTGCAGCGTCATGTGGTGGAACTCCACCTCGGGGCCAATCAGGTCGGCGACGGCGCCCGCCAACCGCGGCTGCAGGACGGCCCGCGCCAGAGCCGCGGAGAGCTGCTGCATCTCGTGGGTAGCCGCCAACTGGGAGCGCTCGTTCTCCTCACGCGACAGATACTTCTCGCGCCAGGGCCCGGACCAGCCCTTGCCGGGCACCGCAAAGTTGCCGATCACATACTCAAGTTCCTGACTGAGGGCCTCCCGCTCCGCCGACCCGAACACCCCGTGCAACCGCAGGTAGCCGTTCTCGTTGAAAAAGGCGACCTCCTCGGGCGTCAAGACACCGGGCGCCTTCGTCTCCATGGCCATCCCCCCCGCCCCGGCCCGCCGGCCGGGCTGGGGGCGCGGTTCACCACTGGCGCGCGCGCTCCTGCCGATCGGCGGTTTCAACCTGGCCGATTGCCCGTGCGCATCCGTCCACATGGGCGCACGGCCGCAGACGGACGGACCGGCCCGGACGGCCATGGAAAGCAGGGGGCTGCGGGGCGGTGCCGCGCCTCAGAGGCCCGGACGGCGGGCGCGCACGTGCTCCATCCGCGTCCGAAGCTCCCACTCGGCGGTCGGCCGCCGCGCCATCCCCTCGGCCAGGCGCTGCTCCACGAGGTCCTCCAGGCGCCCGTGCCGGGCGGACGGGATCCCCCGCAGGAGCAGACGGACCAATCCCATCTGGTGCCAGGTCCGCACCGCCTCCTCCGGGGAGGGTGGAGCCCAGGTGTCGACGTCCGATAGCTCTTGGCGCTCCACGCTCAGGCCGGCCGCCGTCATCCAGGCCGCGACCTGGCCCTGCGGCGGCAAGTAGTGGCGGCGCGGCACCCGGTGCTCCCTCAGGGCCGCCCACACCGGTTCGAGCGCCTCGTCCCACCGGGGCGGCCAGGCGAAGGCGATGCCCGTGGAAATCGCCACGAGCCCGCCGGGCCGCACCACGCGGGCCATTTCCCGCACGGCGGCCGGCCCGTCGGTGAAGTGGATGAACAGGGCCCCGATGGCGAGGTCCGCCGTCGCCGCCTCCAGGGGCAGCGCCTCGGCCGGGGCCGCCACAAAGCGCACCCAGCCGTACCCGCCGTCGTGGGCCCGCGAACGCGCCACGGAAAGTTGCGCCTCCGACGGATCCGTGACCAGCAGTTGCCCGTCCGGCCCGATCCGGTCGGCCAGGCCGCCGTCAAACGTGACGCGGCCGGAGCCGGCCCCGACCTCCACCACGGCGCTTGCCGGCGCCGGATCGACGAACGAGACGAACTCACGCCCGCGGGCGGCCGCCGCCGCGTAATGCGCTCGGAAGCAACGGTCGAACTCGCGGTCGAACCGCGACGCGTAGGCACCGACGGCCGGCGTATCGGCCAGCGCCTCCGGCCGCAGCATGCCCTGACGCCCCGGCCGGGTCAGCACCAGGGCACCGCCGCCGCGGGCGCGCAGGACGATCCCCTTTCGCGCATACAGCGCGGCGTCCGCCTCCGCCATGGCCCTGCGCACGCCGCCCACAGCGAACGCCGCCGTTCCGTGGCTGAGCCTCGGACGCAGCGGCAGCTCCATGCTGGATGCGCGCGCCGCGACGGACTCCACGACGCCGACGGCCCAAGCCTCGGCGGCCACCGCAGCCCAATCGGAAAGCAGGACAACAAACTCATCGCCCCCAGAGCGCACCGCCAGCGACCCGGACGGCGCCTGCCGCGCCAGCACCCATCCGACCGCCTCCAGCAACGCGTCGCCAGCGGCGTGTCCCCGGCGGTCGTTGGCGTCCTTGAGGTTGTCCAGATCAAAAACCGCGACTGCCCCGGCACGGGCCTGCCACTCGGGCAGCTCGCGCTCCAGGCATTGGCGGTTGCCCAGCCCGGTGAGGGGGTCGGCCAGGGCCCAGGCGGGGAGGTCCGCCAGGAGCGGTGCCGTGCGGCTATCAATCAGGAAGATGCCGGTCAGGGGGCGCTCCGGCGTGCCCAGCGGGGTGGCGATCATGGTCACGGGTTCCTCGCTGCCGTCCGGCAGCGACAGCAGGCAGGGCACCCGCATCTGGGCCGATCCGACCTGGCCTCCGAGCAAATCCGGACCGTCGGCCGACACCGGAACGATGCCCAGCGCGGAAAAGAACGGCTGCCCGCACACCGCGGCAGAAGTCACCCCACAGCGGCTCTCCGCGCAGGGGTTGATCGCCTCCAACCGACCGGCGGCGTCGACGAGGCAAATCGGCACAGGCAGCCGCCCGTAGACCAGATCGGCGGCTTCCGCAGTGGTGAGCATGCTCCACTCCGCTCTGAAGAGTCCACGCAAGGTCCGGCATGCGGAAACTCTTCCCGATTATATCCGCCATAATATTCTTCGCGCCCCGCAAGGTAAGGATCGTTCCGGACGGCCCGCGCGACGCCCTGGTCGGATCAGGCGCACCGACCGGCGTCTCCGAGCCCGGCCGGGAGCGGTGTGCCGCAGTTCAGGTCATCCACCCGGTCCCGGCCTGCTTCCGGCGTGGGAACCGGCCCGCCGCCGTCGCCTGGACCGCATGCACGGCAGCCGCCGAAGCTCGGCGTAGTCCCGGCTGGTCGGCGTGTGGCAGACGGCGCCACGGTCCGTGCCCCCGGCCCGACCGAGCGCGACACTCCGATCCGGTGTACGGTGGGGCGCGACGGGCCGGTGATGCCCACCGTCACGCGCCTGGTCCTGGCGGGGCGCCGGCAGCCCGGCCCGTGCGGAGCCGGGCTGCGGTATGCTTCCGCCAAGGGTGGCACGCGACCCCTTTGCGCACCCCGCCCGCCTTCCATTCGGAATGCCCGACGGGCCCTGTCAACCCCTGGCCGGCAGGGCCCCGCTCGACGGGACGGGCCCAAGCTGCGTGGGCACCCGGCCGTGGGCGCTCAGCACGATGAAGGCCACGGCGGCCAGCAGCACGAGCGCCGCGACACAAAGACCCGCCGCAACCCACCAAAGCGACAACCCCGGCCGCGCGGCCGCCCGCCGGCC
>JAJZWQ010000029.1 GCA_021846605.1 Bacillota bacterium
AGCAGTCAACGGCTGGGGCGCAGCCGTCGGGGAGCGGGAAGGGATCGCCGCCCGCGTCGAACCGAGAAGCCGCTGCCTTTAGGCGGCGGAGTCGTCACTCCAGAGCCTCTTTCCGCAGGGCCAAGACCTGACGGAGCGCGGCATCGTCCAACTCAGTCAGCCATCTCTCACCCGTGTGCCCGCCAGCGTCCAGTACGCCGGCCGCCAGGGCCTCCTTCTCGCGGATGAGCTCGTCGATGCGCTCCTCCAGGGTGCCGGTACAGACCATCTTGTGCACGTGGACGGTGCCGGTCTGGCCGATGCGGTGTGCCCGGTCGGTGGCCTGCCGCTCCACCGCGGGGTTCCACCAGCGGTCGTAGTGAAACACATGCCGCGCGGCGGGGAGGTTGAGGCCGGCGCCCCCCGCCTTCAGGGAGAGGACGAAGACGGCTGCGCCGGCCGCCTCCTGGAAGCGGGCCACAAGCCCCGCCCGCTCGGCTGCGGGCGTGCCGCCATCCAGGCACAGGACCGGCACCCCAGGCCCCAGGTGCTCGGAGAGGTACCCGGACAAGCGGCGACCAAAGCTGGCGAACTGGGTGAAGACCAGAGACCGCTCGCCATCGGCCACCACCTCCTCCAGCAACTCCAGCAGGCGGATCAGCTTCCCCGAACGCTCCGCCAGGGCCGACCCGTCTCCCGCATAGTGCGCCGGGTGGTTGCAGACCTGTTTGAGGCGCAACAAGGCCAGGAGCACCGCCGCCTTGCGCCGCATGCCCTCGCTCTCCCCCACGCGGACCAGCAACTCACGGGCCACCGCCTCATAGAGGGCCGCCTGCTCGGGGGTCAGGAGGCAGCGTTCCACCGTCTCGATGCGTGGTGGCAACTCCTCGGCCACGCCGCGCTCCGCCTTGGTGCGGCGCAGAACGAGCGGACCGATGAGCCGTCGCAGGGTCTCCCGGGCCTGCTCGCCGGCGGGTTCGTTCCCTTCGATGGGACCCGCCAGGCGCTGGCGGAAGGCCGTCTCCGACCCGAGGTAGCCGGGCTGAACGAAGGTGAAGATCGACCACAGGTCCGCGAGCGCGTTCTCGACCGGGGTGCCCGTCAGGGCAAACCGGTAGCGGGCCTGCAGGCGGCGGGCCGCCTGCGTTTGCTTGGCCCCGGGGTTCTTGATGGCCTGGGCCTCGTCCAGGATCACCCCGTCCCAGCCGATGCCCGTCAACTGCTCCGCGTCCCGCAGCAGCAGGGCGTAGTTGGTCAGGACGATGTCGGCACCCGCCGCCATCTCGGCCACGTCGGCGCCGCGGGCACGGTCCGTGCCGTGGTGCGTGACCACGCGCAACCCCGGCGTGAAGCGGGCCGCCTCCGCCGCCCAATTGGCGACGACCGATGTCGGCGCGACGATCAGGGTGGATCCGGTACTCCCGGACCCGGTGGACTTGCCGGCTTCGGCCCGACGGTGCGCGAACAGGGCCAGGATCTGAATCGTCTTGCCCAGACCCATGTCGTCCGCCAGGACGCCCCCCAGCCCCAGATCGGCGCGGGCGGCGAGCCACGCCAGGCCCTGGCGCTGGTAGGGGCGCAGCGCCCCGCAAAAGCCGGTGGGCTCGGGCAGGTCGGGCGATGCGGCGGTCAGATGGCGCAGGGTCGCCAAGAGCGCCTCGTCGGCCTCGACATCCAGGATCTCCTCGGCCTCGGCGTCCGGGGTTGCGGCCTCCGCCTGCAGGGCGAGCAGCAGAGCGGCGCCGGCGGAGATCTCCCCCTGGGCGCCCTGCGACCGCCAACGCCGCAGGGCGGCGGCCGCCGCCTGCGGCGGCAGCGACACCCACCGACCCTCCAGGCGCACGAGGGGGGTCCGCTGGGCAACCAGCCGCTCGAACTCCTCGGTCGAGATTGTGCGCTCGCCCAGCGTGACCCGCCACTCGTAGCCGACCAGGGCGTCGGCGCTGAAAAGGCCGCGGCCGGACGACCGCAACCGCAGTTGGGTGCGCACGGGGACGGGCTTCCACCAGGCGGGCAGCAGCAGCCGGATGCCCGCGGCACGCAGGCGGGCCTGGGGGGTGGTCAAAAGGCGCCAGACCGCGTCGGTGCTCAGGTCCACCTGGTCGCCGCCGGCAGCCAGCGCGGGCAGGACCTCCGCGGCCTGCGTCAGGGCGTCCTCCCACCGGCGGAGACCGATGAAGTCCTGGAAACCGACGCTCTCGCGCACCTCGCTGGGGGTCCGGAGGACGCCGGGATCCGCAGGGTGCTCCAGCAAGATGCGCACAGGCCAATGATCCGGAGCGTCCGGCGCCGGCTCCCCCACCTGCAGGGCCAGCGCCGCCAGGCCATGCAGGCCGACAGGATCCGCAAGCCAGGTGCGGAGGTTGCCGCGCGTCCCCAACCCGGACGGCATGCGCCGACGCCGGGCGACCAAAAGCGCGCCAAGCCATACCCGCACGGCATCGGTTTCCCCCCGCGCGCGGCGACGGTAGGGGGCCAGGGGCCGGCAGCCACGCACGGCCGAACGGACCAGTAAATCGGTGTAGGCGTAGGCGAAGGATCCCGCCGCATCCTCGCTGCCCGCCTCGGACGGCCACACGGCGAGCGGGAAGGCCTCCCTCAGCCGGGCCCAGGCCGTCCGGTCCGCGCTGCCGAACACCGGTTGCCACACCGGCAGACGGTTCTGGCGGAAGTCCCACGCCATGCCGGGTGCGAAGGCCCCGCGCCCCACCATGGCGCGCACCAGCCCGGCGGCGCGCCAGACGAATGCCCACTCGTGGGCCAGGCCCAGGGTCCCGGAGACATGAAAGGGACGCAGCCAGCCCTCCGCCTGGGCAAGCGGAATTTGCAGGACCGGGACATACCACTTCTGAATCCGCGCGCTGCGCCTGGGGTCTCCCCCTAGCGCGGGCGAGGGGAGCGGGAGGCCGAACGCGGAGGGGAGCGCGCATTGCGCATACGTGTGCCGCGCGTTGTTCAGGGTGGGCCGGGGCCCGGTCTTCGCGACCGGGAGGAACGCCGCCGTCAGGACTCGTGCCAGGAGGTCTCCATGGCTGAGCGCAGACGGGTGGATGTTGCTCGTGGCGCCCCACGCCCGGGGCGTCAGTCCGTCCGGGTCACTGCTCGCCCCAAGGCCCAAATCCGCCTCCGCCCAGAGCAGCAGGCCGTCGTCCGGCAGGATGCAGTGCAGCACCGCCGGCGGGAGGGCCGGGGAATCGGAGCCGTCGGTTGCGATGTCGCCATCTGGCGTCCTCTTTGCACGTTCCGTCATGAAGTGCCTTTTTGGGCAACGGTGCGCCAGGATCCTTCTTCCACCCGAGCACAGTGCGACCGGGGGGGCTGTTCGCGGGCTGCCCGTGGCCCCGCCAGGCCCAGGCGGGTGAAACCCCGCCCGAAGGTGCAGGACGTGACCCGAAGGCCACGCCCACGGCACAGGGGCCAAGCTGTCTGTGTCCCCCGGGCGCTGGGCTCCCACCCCGACCAGAAGCCCTGCCCCATAGCCGCTCCCGACTTGTGTGCAGCGGCAAGAGGTATAAGCGCTGCCACGGGGTCTGACGGCACCCCTGCGTCGCGGCTGGGTCCGTTTGGGCGGCACGCCCGCCGCCCCTCGGCCACGATCCGGCTCCCGCACCGAGGCCGTATCGGGCCCTGCCCCTTCGCACCGTCTCAGCTGGCGGGCAGGGCCCCCAGTTCCAGCCAGAAGGCGGCCAGGGCACGCGGGCCCCGGCGGAAGTGCTCCAGCGAGAAGCTCTCGTCGGGGGCGTGCAGGCGGTCGTCGGGGAGACCAAAGCCCATCAGGACCACCGGGGCACCCAGTTCCCCGGTGAAGGCTGGCACCACCGGGATCGAGCCGCCCGTGCGCGTCAGGACCGGGGGGCGGCCGAAGGCGCGGGCCAGGGCGCGCGCCGCCGCCCGCACAAAGGGGGAGTCCGCGGGGATCAGGGAGGCCGGGGCGCCCTCTCCGTCCACGATCTCCAGGCGCACGCCCGGCGGGCAGTGCGCCCGCAGGTGCCGGAACACCGCCTGCTTGACCTGGGTGGGGTCCTGGCCGGGGACCAGGCGGCAGGTGAGCTTGGCATGGGCGCTAGACGGGATGATTGTCTTGCTCCCCGCCCCCTGGAACCCCCCGTACATCCCGTTCACCTCGAGCGTGGGTCGGACCCAGGTGCGCTCCAGGGTGGTGTACCCGGGTTCACCGAAGGGTTCGGTGATGCCGATGGCGTCCCGCCATTGGTCCTCGTCGAAGGGGAGTTGGGCGAACTCGCTCCGCTCCTCTGCCGAGGCCGGTCGCACGCCGTCGTAAAAGCCATCGACGGCCACCCGGCCGTCGGGGGCGTGGAGGCTGGAGATCAGGGCGGAGAGCGCGTGCACCGGGTTGGCCACGGCCCCGCCGTACTCGCCCGAGTGCAGATCCCGCTCGGGTCCCCGGACATGCACCTCCAGGCTGGCCAGCCCCCGCAGGCCGCAGGAGATCGAGGGCACGCCGGGGGCGAAGAACGAGGTGTCCGAGACGACGACCAGGTCGGAGGAAAGCTCTGCCCTGTGCCGGGCCAGGAGTTCCACGATCCCCGGCGAGCCGATCTCCTCTTCGCCCTCGATCAGGAGACGCACGTTGACCGGCAGGGTGCCAGAGGTCTCCAAAAGCGCCTCAAGGGCCAAAAGGTGCAGCCAGACCTGGCCCTTGTCGTCGGAGGCGCCGCGCGCGTAGAGGCGGTCAGAGCGCACCTGCGGGTCAAAGGGCGGCGTCGTCCAGAGGTCCAGTGGGTCGGGGGGTTGCACGTCATAGTGGCCGTAGATCAGGACGGTCGGCTTACCCGGGGCCTCCCGGTGCTCGGCGTAGACCGTCGGGTGGCCGGGGGTCTCCATGAGCCGCACCCCGCGCAGGCCGATGCCCCGCAGCCGCTCGGCCAGCCACTCCGCCCCCCCGCGCACATCCCCGGCGTGCTCGGGTAGCGTGGAGACCGTCGGCAGGCGCAGGAAGGCGCAGAGGCCATCCAGCGCCCCGGTCGCATGCGCCTCCAGGTAGCGGTCGACCTGGGCGTAGGTCTCCTCCGAAAGGCTCACAGGAGCACCTCCTCGCTGACGGGTGCGTCCAGGGGGCTCTCCAGCCAGGTCAAGGCCCAGCGGCTGACATCCAGGATGGCGTCGGGGGTGTGCTCCTCCCGCCGGCCGACCCGCCGCAGCCGCACATTCGGCAGGGCGAAGCGGACGGCGCGCGGGTGGCACTCCCACCACCACTGGTGCAGGACGCGCACGGCGGCCTGCCGCGGCGTCTCGCAGTCCGAGACGCAAAAGCGCGTGCCGCACTCCGGGGAGGGGGATGGCGTCACCTCCACCATGCGCATCACCGGCAGGCGGTCGAAGTGGCGCCGGCGGGCCGCCGTGCGCTCGGCCGCGTCGGTCACGGCCGCCAGGTCCCGGCTGGCGGTGTCCAGGTCGTCGTTCAGCACCAGCGCGTCGCAGGCGTGCGCCAGCTCCATCTCCATCCTTACGCGGGCGAGGCGGCGCTGCAGTTCCTCGCCGGTGATCGGCGCCCGCTGCCGGATCCGCTCGCGAAGTGTCTCCAGGTGGGTGGGGGTGACAAACACGGTGGTGACGTCGGCGGGCATCGCCGCCTTGATCTTGAACGCCCCAAGGATGTCCGCGGAGGTGATGCCCCGCCCGCCCTCGGCCACCATCGCCTCCAGGCGCGTGCGCGAGGAGCCGTAGCGGAAGCCGTGCACCCGCTGCCACTCGAGGAACTCGCCGGCGCCCGCCAGACGCGAGAATTCGGGGTCGTCGACGAAGTGATAGTCCCGGCCGTCGACCTCGCCCACCCTGGGGGGCCGGCTGGTCGTCGAGGGGACGAAGCGGAAGGCGCTGTCGTGTTGGGTGACCGATTGGATGAGGGTGGTCTTACCGCCGCCGCTGGGGCCGACCAGGAGATATACATGCCCGCGTATCACCCCGCGGCCACCGCTGCCCCTGCCATGCGACCGGCCACCGGATGTCCCCCTCACCTTTCGCCCATCGTAAGCGCCGCCCGCAAAGGGAGTCAACGAAGCGGCAGCTTTCTCTACCTGCGGATGCGGGCGGCCACCGGCGCATCCGGGCAGCTCCGACGCCCTCCCGGCGCCACCCCCCGGTTCGGCCCCGGAGCGGCGGGCTTCGACCTGCGCCCCCCCAGGAAGTCGGTCCACGGCAGGAGGTGAGCGCGTCTGGGGGAACGCCTATCGGGACGTCTGCGGGAGGGCTGAGGATGACGGCGGACGACGGCAAGCGCGCCGGGATCACCCGGCGGTCACTCCTGCGCGGGGCGACCGCGGCGGTGGCGGGGGCTGGGTTGGCCGCGTGCGGCACCGCGCTGAAGGTGACCAGGACCTTGCAGCACGGCAAGATCACCCTGTTGCTGCAGCCGAACGCCCCCTTCACCCAGACGGCCTTTTCGCTCTACCAGGAGGCGGTGCGGCCCTGGTACGCGCAGAACCCGGGCATCGGGGTACAGTTGGTGGGGCAGTGGGGCGCCGGCAACGTGCAGGCGATTGGGCGCGGCACGGCCGCCGACGTCATCTGGGACAACTACCCACCGCGCTACCTCACCCCGGCCGGCAATTTGCTGCTGGGGCTCGACGCCCTGATCCAGCGCGATGGCATCGACCTGACCCAGTGGGCACCCGCGCAGATCAACTCCTACCGCCAGGCGGCGCCGGGAGGCGCCCTGTACATGCTGCCCAACTACTACAGCCCGCTGGTATACATGGTGCGGCAGAGCGCGTTTGACGACGCCGGCTACGAGCGCCCCAACCCCAACTGGACCTACACCGAGTTCGCCACCGCCTGCCAGCAGGTGACCCGCAAGGGGCGCATCGGCGCCGTGCTCCCGTGGTACTCGAACACCTTGGGCGATGCCCAGTGGCCCTTCTACGCCTTTTCCGGCGGCACGGGCATGGTGACCAGTGGGGGCCTGGCGGACCTCACCTCGACCAGCGCGATCACGGCGGGGAGGTTCCTCTACGAGGGGCTCTTCTGGCCGGGGTACGCGACCACCCGCGACCTGATGGGCCCGACCGCCAGCCCGAACGCCCTGGTCAACGACCAGGTCGCCATCCAGTTGGTCTGGGGGGGCCTGCCCCTGACCCCGGCTGCGACGCAGTCCGGCTTTGCCTGGGACTACTACCTGCCGCCGGCCTTCCCCCAGGGACCGACCACCGCGGGCACCGATGACTTCTTCGCCATCCCCGCCACCACCAAGTACCCGGAAGAGGCCTGGAGCCTTCTGAAGTTCCTTACCTACGACGCCTCCCCCGGCGGCTGGCAGCAGCAGCGGATGAAGATCAGCCTCCTCCCGCCATCCCTGAACGCGCTCTGGGACGTCTGGGAGTACACGCTGCAGACCGCCGCGCCGCCCCTCAAGCACAAGAACCTGGGCGTGTTCAAGACGATGGCCCAAAACGGGCGGGCCTTCCCCGAAGAGTACTTCCCGGTGGGCGACGCGCTTGTGCAGAACGTGCCCAACGCGCAGTTGGCGGCCGTCTGGAACCACACGGCCAGGGTGGAGACGGCGTTCCAGGAGATCCAGGACCAGCTCAACGGCGCGCTGAAAACCGTGATCGCCGGTGCGGCCAAGGAGCCAAGCCTGATCAAGGCCATCGCCGCCGTGACGCCGGGCCCCACGGCCGACTACGCGCCGCCACCGGTTACGGGCCTCGGGGCCCCCGCGCTGCCGGCAAGGGCGTACGGGATCAACGACCGGGGGACGTGGACGATCCTGGGGGCGGGTGCCGGCCTCACCGACCCCGAGGACGACCTGATCTTCGCCTGCCAGTCCACCAAGCAGAGCGCGCAGAGCTGGACGTGCCGCCTGACCGCCATCGCCAACCTCTCCGAGCAGATCGGCGGCAAGCCCGCCCTCTACGGCGGGACGCGGGCCGGCATCATGGCGCGCGGCGACCTCAGCGACAATGCCGCCTTCGTCGCCCTCTTCGTTAGCGCTAGCGGCTTCGACTTCCTGATCCGTCCGGCCCCCGGGGCAGGCCTGAACGAGACCCGGGCCATCCCCTGGAAGAACAACGGCAAGGTGCAGCAGTTGCTGAGCCCGCTTGCCACGCCGGCCAGCAACTACGTCGTCCATGCGGTATGGCTGCGCCTGACCCGCACGGGTACCCAATGGGCGCCCGCGGCCTCGCTGGATGGCACGCACTTCACGCCCCTGGCGCCGGCGCAAACGGCGCCGGCCCTGGGGGGCGCGTTTGTCGGGCTGGCCACGTCGGCCCACAGCACTGACCACAACAACACCGGCTACTTCCGCGCCACCTTCGACGACCTGGCGCACTTCACCCCGACCCAGACCGTCGCGATCGGCCAAACCGGGCTGCCGCCCAAGGCCGGCGCCGTGCCGTACGCATGGGCGAGCCGGCCGTCGCTGGGCCAGCCGTGAGCCGGGGTGCGGCCCCTGGCCGGCCACCGGCCCCGTCCCGCGGCGCAAAGCCGGCTCCGGACCCCTGCTGGGGATATCGGCGGGGGCCGGGCCCTGCTACACTCTGGCCCTGGAGGGTGAAAGCGATTGAATCGCCGACAGGCGCATGACCTCTGGTTCAGCACCCTGGCGCTGGGGCGGGAGGACGTGATCCCGGCCCGGCTGAAGCCGCTGTGGTCCCGGGCTGGCCTTTTGGCCCTGGAGACCGAGCCCCTGACCCTGGCGCTCAAGGAGCCGGATGTCGATGAGCGCCGCAGGCTGCTCATCCAGACGACACGCAGGCTCCTGCAGGCGGCGGGCTTTGTGCCCGACCTGTTGTCTACGCCGGCGGCCCAGATGCGCGGGCTGTGAGGAGGTCCTTTCGACGGCCGACACCATTGCCTTCCCGCGCGCCATGTGGGAGGAGATGCTCGCCCAGGCCAACACGGAGGCCCCCTACGAGGCCTGCGGCGTGGTCTCTGGCGACGCCCAGGGCCGGCCGCTCCAGTACCACCCGCTGCGGAACGCGGCCGGGCGCCTGGACTGGTTTGAGCCCGACCCCCTGCAGCTGCTCCGCCTCACCATGGAGTTGGAGGACCGGGGGGAGACCCTTTGGGCCATCTACCACTCGCACCCGCGTTCCCCCGCGCGGCCCTCCCGCACCGACATCGAGGGGGCCAACTACCCCGACGCGCTCTACCTCATCGCCTCCCTGGCCAACCCCCTGGAGCCCGTGCTGCGCTGCTTCCGCATCCAGGACGGCCAGGTCGCCGAGGTCCCCCTGGACATCCACTGAGGGCACTGGCGTCCGGGCGGGGCGGGGATTGCTGGGTGGGGGAGGACTTCTGTCGAACCGTGGGGAACGCAAGTAGCCTGCGGCGCGGCAGGGGGATAGGAAACGGCGATGGGCGCGGGAGTCGATGGCCCGAGGATCACCCGGCGTACCCTGATCCGGAACGCCGCGGCGATCGGGCTGGCCGGGTCGGCGCTTGCGGCTTGTGGCCCGGCGAGCAAGACCACCACGCAGCATGCCTCGATCACCCTCGTCCTCCAACCGAACGGACCGACCAACCCCACCGGGGTCGAACTCTACCAGCAGGCGCTGCAGCCCTGGCTGCAAAAGCACAAGGGCGTCTCGGTCAAGCTCGTGGCCGTGCAGTGGCGGGCCAACGTCCAGGCCATCTTGGGCGGCACGGCCTCGGACATCATCTGGGACAACTACGCCCCCGCGTACATGTCCCCGAACGGCAACCTGCTCCTGGGCCTGGACAACCTGATCCAGCGCGACAATATCCACGTCGGCGACTGGTCGTCCGCGCAGATCAACGCGTACCGTACGGCGGCCCCCGACCATGGCCTGTATATGCTGCCGAACTACTTCAGCCCGCTGGCCTACGTCGTGCGCCTCAGCGACTTCGACCAGGCGGGCCAGGAGCGCCCCAACCCCAACTGGACCTACACCGAGTTCGCCACCGCCTGCCAGCAGATGACCAGGACCTTGAGCAATGGGCAAAAGCGCGTCGGCGCTGTCGTCCAGTGGTACACCAATACCCTGGCCGACGCCGAGTGGCCCTTCTACGCCTTCCCGGGCGGCAACGGCATCGTCACCAGCCAGGGCCTGGCCAACCTGACATCCGAAAGCGCGATTTTGGCCGGGAAGTTCCTCTATGAGCAGCTGTTCTGGCCGGGCTACGCCACGACCCGCGACCTGATGGGGCCCAACGCCCATCCGACGGCGCAGATCCAAGACCAGGTGACGATCCAGTTGGTGTGGGGGAGCCTGCCGCTGGTGCACGCCCAGACGTACACCGACTTCAACTGGGACTACTACCTCCCACCGGCGTACCCGCTGGGGCCGACCTGCATGGGCACCGACGACTTCTTCGGCATCCCGATCACGACCAAGCAACCGGAGTTGGCCTGGGACCTGCTCAAGTTCCTCACCTACGACGCCACGCCCACCGGCTGGCAGCAGCAGAACATGAAGATCAGCTTGATCCAGCCATGTCTGAACGCCCTCTGGGACCTCTGGATCCACACCATGCGGTCCGTGGCGCCGCCGCTGCGGCAAAAGAACCTGGAAGTCTTCAAGACCATGGCGATGAACGGACGGGCCTTCCCCGCGGAGTACTTCCCGGTGGGGGACGCCCTGGTCACCAATGTCCCCACCACCCAGATCTCCGCCCTTTGGAACCGCCAGACGACCGTGGTCAGCGCCTTCACGGAGATCCAGAGCCAGATCAACAGCACGCTGCAGCCGCTTGTCGCCACCGCGGCCATCCAGGAACGCACCTCCAAGGCGATCGCCGGCCTGCAGCCCGGCCCGACGGCGGACTACCCGACGCCCTTGGCCCAGGGGATCGGCAACCCCTCGACCCCGGTGCCGAGCTACGCCGTCAACCACAACGGCACCTGGACCATCCTGGGGGCGGGCGCAAACCTGACCGACACATCGGATGACCTGGTTCTGGCCTGCCAGGCCACCACCCAGAGCGAGCAGACCTGGACTTGCCAGCTGACCGCGATCGCCAACATCTCCGAGGAGAACGCCGGCACCCCCACCCTGGACACCTGGACGCGGGCGGGCCTGATGGCGCGCGGCGACCTCAGCGACAACGGGGCATTTGTGGCGCTGTTTGTCACCGGCAGCTACGGCTTCGACTTCCTGCTCCGCCCCGGCCCGGGGGAGAGCCTGACGGAGACCAAGTTTCTCTTCTGGAAGAAGAATGGTCTTGTCCAGCAACTCCTGAGCTCGGTGGCGACGCCCGCGAGCAACTTCGTGCTGCGCCCGATCTGGCTGCGACTGACGCGCAAGGGCACCGGGTGGTCGCCCTACGCCTCAATGGACGGCAAGAACTTCGTGCTCCTGACCCCGGCGCAGGAGGCCCCGGGCCTTGGCGGCGCCTGGGTGGGGCTGGCCGCCTCGGCGCACAACACCGACTACAACAACCAGGGGTACTTCCGGGCCACCTTCGATAACCTCAGCGGCTTCACCCCGAACACGGTCGTCGCGATCGGCAACCTGGGGATGCCGCCGGAGTCCGGGCCGGTACCCGCGAACTGGGCGACGATGCCGTCGCTTGGGACTTCGGGCTCAGGCGCCGCCAAGGGTTAGAGTGCCAGCAAGGCCAGCTGGGCCGGAGGATCGGGGACCCGGGGAGAGGGGCGGCCTACCGGTGGGTGGCCGCCCTTGACGCGACCGAAGGTGGAGGTGCGGTGTGGACGACTTCCTGCAGCGGGTGATCACGGCGGCCGAGGCGCGGGGCTGGATCGCGGCGGACGCCCGAAGGCGGCTGGCGGAACTGGGCTGGGATGTGCTCCTGCCACGGGTGGCGGACGTCCTGGCGCCGGAGGCTGTGGCCGAGGACCTGCGCCGGCATACGCGCTGCCAGGTGTGCGGGCACCCGCTCCACCAAGTGGTGGGCGACCGGCGGGTGCCGGCCGGGGGACGGGAAGTGGTGGTGCGGGCCCTGCCGCACACGGCGGCGTGCAGTTGCGGCTATGCCCACCCGCTTGTGCCCGCAATCTGGGCGGCGTTGGTGGCGCGCCATCTGGCCGGCCATCCCGAGGCGGAAGCGGTCGACGCGGGCGCGGTTGCCCAGCGATGACCCGCCCGCCCGCTGCGGCATGGTAAGCGCCGGTTCCGTAGGCGCCCGTAGCCGGCGCGCGGCAGCGGGGGGCCTTGCGCTCCTTGCGCGGTTTAAGGAGGCTCCTATGGCAAAAGCGAGGACGGGCGGGCACAGGCCAGGCGGCAAGGGGGCTCCCGCATCCAGGCGCGCGGGCGCGCCAGACCCCCGGCGTCCCAATCCGGGCGCCGACGCGCGGCGCTGGGAGGCGGGCCTTGCCGCCTTCGGTCGGCGCGACTGGGACGGGGCGCTGGCGGCCTGGAAGAACTGCGGGCTGCCTCAGGCGGGGCCGGCCCGGGCGGAGGCGCTGTTCCGCCGGGCCCTGGCCAGCGGCAACCACCGGGCGGCCGCAGACGATCTGCGCGCGGCGATGGCGCTGTCCCCTGCCGACCCGCGCTTGCCCTACCACCTCGGCCTGGCGCTGGTGCGGGCGGGGGATGCGGCCGCCGCGCTGGGCCCCCTGCGGCAGGCCGCGCGCCTGGATCCGGGGCAGGCGCGCCTCCAGGAGACGCTGGATCTGGTCTCTGCGCTGCAGGGCGCACCCCGGGACGGCGATGCGCGGGGCCGGCTTTTGGCCGCATCCGTCGCGGCGGCGCGGCAGGGCCCCCTCCCCACGGCCTGGGCCGGTGCCCCGGGGTGGGCGGCACACCTCCTGGACGCGCTGGGGGCCCTGGCCGGGGGCGACTGGGAGCGGGCAACCCGCCAGGCCCGGGCGGTCCTGGCCGCGGATGCCGCCCTGCCGGGCGCCGTTTTGCAACTGGCGGCCCACTGGGAGGCCTGGAGCGCGGCCCTGGGGGCGGGCGAGGTCCGGGTGGTGGAGGCGGCGGGGCTCCCCTGGGAGGCCCGCGCCGGACGCGTGCGGCGGTGGGCGCTGGCGTGCCGACTGGAAGGGGCCCTGGACGCGGGCGATGTGGCCTCGGCCACGGAGGCGTGGGGTGAACTGGAGAAGGCGGTCTCCCCGCCGCGCGAGGTGCGGGACCTGGTGACGTTGCGCCTGGGGGCGGCGCGGGCCCGGCAGGGGGATTGGGCGGGGGCGCTGGACTGCTTCCGGCAGGTCCAGCAACGGTTCCCGGTTGCCCAGGCCGTTGCGGTGAGCGCCGAGCGTGCCGGGATGCCAAAAGTGGCGTTGGAGGCCTGGGGGCAGGTGGCCGACGCGGCGCAGCGCGGCGAACTCCCCCCCGGCTGCAGCGACCGGCAGGCGGTGCTGGCCGTCGCGCGGCGCCACCAGGTGCGGCTCCTGGACGCCGGTGCGGTGCAGGACGACGCCCGCGCGCTGCGCACCCGACAGGCGGCCATCGACGCGGAGGGGGATCGGGCGAGCGTCCAAGAGATCGTGTCCCTGGCCAGTGCGCACCTGGACGCGGCCGATGATCCGGGACACCACTGGGACCAGGCCCGGGCCCTGGCCGCCCGCGCCCTCCGGCTGGCGCCCGACGACCCGGACGTCCTCCTGTTGCGCAGCCGCGTGGAGGAGTTATACGGCGACGTGCCCGCGGCGCTGGCCGGCGTGCGGCGGCTGAGCGAACTTCTGGCCGGCCGGGCGGGGCCCCTGGAGGCATTGACGGAACTGACGGGGAGGGCCATCGTGCAGGCGCTCTTGGCCGGCCGCCCCGGGGAAGTGGCCGAGTATTGCGCAAGCCTGGCGGCGGCAACCGCGCCGCTCGGGGTCGAGCATTGGCTGGCCCGCCATGTGGCCACGCTGGTCGAGATGGGCACGGCCCTGGCGCGACGCGCGCAGGGGGGCGCCTTGCGCGGGAAGAAGGCCGCCTGGGACCGCGTCCTCAAGGGCAACCCGCCGCCGTCCGCCCTAGTCTTGCGGGGCGTGATCGAACTTCTGGGCCGCAAGCCGGAGAACGCGCAGGCGTGGTTCCAGCGGCGGGTGGATCTGCTGGACGCTCTCGACGAACGGCCCGTCATCGCGGGCTACCGTCTGGCCGAGATCGGCTACGCCCACTGCTGGGTGCGCCAGTTGCGCGGGGGGCCGTTGGCGCTGGCCTCGGAGGACTGTGCGGGCGCGGACCTCTGCCAGAGCATGTGGCGGTGGCTGGACCAGGCAGCGATGTACCATCCGGGGGTGCTCGCCGGGCCGCCGCCGGCGGGGCTTGCCGGCTGCACGTCGCTCCCCGCGGCGCACGCGCAGTGGGCCCAGCGGCGGGGCCGGGAGGTGCGACGCGTCCGCAGGCGCCTCGACCACCTCAAGCGCATCGCCGACGACCTCGGGCTGTCCGCGGAGGAGTTCCTGGACCAGCTGAAGGGGGATTTTGACGATGTCTGAGCCGGAGGCCGCGCCCGACCCGTTCGCCGTACTGGGGCTGGAGGCGGCGGCCGACGATGCCGCCATCCGCCAGGCCTACCGCGCCGCGGTGCAGATGCATCCGCCCGATCGGGATGCCGAAGGGTTCCGGCGTGTGCGCGCGGCCTACGAGGCCCTGCGCGACCCCCGGGCGCGCATGGAACGCCTCTTGGCCCAACCCCTGCTGCCCGCGCTGGACGGGGGCGCTCTGGCGGTCGCGCCGCCGCCCCCCGAACGCCCAGACCTGGCGGCAGAGCTGCGCGCGGCGCTTTTGGCCGGGACCGACCTGGCCCGCCGGGAGTTCCCCGAGGACCTGCGGGAGCCGTGGACGCCCCAAGCCGCCCCCCAGATGGCGGGGGATGGCCGGTGATCCGCTGGCCGTGGCGCAGGCCCGCCCCCGCGCAGGAAGCCGGCCCGACGCTGGCGGATCTCCAGCAGGAGGTGCGGCGTGTGGCGCGCCAGCTCCTGCTGGCCGAAGCGCGGTGGGAGGCGCTGGAGCGCGGCGTCGCCGACACGCGCGCCGCTGTCGGCGAACTGTCCGCGCAACCGCCGCCACCGGCCCCGGAGGCGGGCGGCCTGCAGGTGGTCCTGGCCGTGTTAGACGCACTCGACGGATTGGAGCAGGCGGCGGGAGCCCTGGGCGCCATGCGCGCGGCAGTGCAGGACGCGGCCGCGCGCGCTGAGCGCGAGGCGCTGCTGGATGTGCTGCGCCGGGTCCATCGCCACATCCTGCGGGCGCTGGTCCAGGCGGGGGTGCAGCCGGTGCCCGCCGAAGGTGCCCGCTTCGACCCGCGGGTGCACCGCGCGGTGGGGCGGGCGCAAGCGCCCGGCCAGGCCGGGCAGGTCGTGGCCGTAGACCGCCGCGGTTATGCCATGGACGGGCGTGTGGTGCGCTATGCCGAGGTGGTGGTCGGCACCGACCAGCCGGCCGGCCCACAGGGGACGCCCGGCGGGGGACCGGAGGGGGCGCCGGCCGCTGACGCCGCGGCCGATGCCGTCGGGGGCGCGTGAGATCAAACGGAGGGGTGTGGCGCAGACGTCGGAGCAGAGTGCGATTGTCGGCATCGACCTCGGGACGACCAATTCCCTGATCGCGGTGGTGCAGGACCGCGTTCCCAGGGTGCTGGACGTCGACGGCGGGCCGCTGCTGCCGTCGGTGGTCGGCATGGACGCGGCCGGAGAACTGCTCGTCGGCACGGCGGCGCGCAACCAGTGGGTGGCGGCGCCGGAGCGCACGGTGCGCTCGATCAAGCGCCGCATGGGCGAACGCGACTACACGGTCGCCCTGGGGGACACCCACCACACCCCGGAGGAGATCTCGGCCCACATCCTCCGGCGGCTGGCGGCCCGGGCGACGCCGGCCCTGGCGGGCGGGGTCCGCCAGGCGGTCATCACCGTGCCCGCCTACTTCGCCCAGCACCAGCGCCAGGCCACCATGCGGGCAGGGGAACTGGCCGGGCTGGAGGTGGTGCGGCTCCTGAACGAGCCCACGGCCGCCGCGCTGGCATACGGCCTGGACCGCGCCGGCGCGGAGACGGTGCTGGTCTACGACCTGGGCGGCGGCACCTTCGATGTGTCCGTGGTGGAACTGGGCGACGGTGTCACGGAGGTGCGGGCCTCGCACGGAAACCGCCAACTGGGGGGCGACGACTTCGATGCCCTGATCCTGGACGAACTGGCAAACGCATTCCACCAGCGCCACGGCGTGGACCTGCGCGGCAACCGCCAGGCGATGGCCCGCCTGTCCCGGGCGGCCGAAGCCGCCAAGCTGCGACTGTCCGACCACCCGTACGCGACCATCCGCGAGGAATTCCTGGCGGAGAAGGATGGGCGTCCCCTCCACCTCGAGGCGGAACTCACCCGCTCCCGCTTCGAGGAGTTGATCGCCCCGCTGCTGGACGGGACGCTGGAGGCGGTGCGGCGTGCCCTGCGGGACGCCGAACTGGATGCGCGCGCCCTTGACGCGGTGCTCCTGGTGGGCGGCTCCACCCGCATCCCCGCCGTGCGCGACCTGGTCGCCGAGGAGTTGGGGTGCCAGCCGCGCCAGGACGTACACCCGGAGTTGGCCGTGGCCCTGGGGGCCGCCGTCTCGGGGGCGCTGGCCGCCGGCGTGGACGTGGGAACGGTGCTGGTGGATGTCTGCCCGCACTCACTGGGTGTCAGCGCCGTGGGCCTCCAGGCCGGCCAGTACAGCGAGGACGTGTTCGTGCCGCTCATCCGGCGCAACACCGTGATTCCCGTCTCCCGCTCCGAATTCTTCTACACCCTCACGCCGGACCAGACCGCGGTCAACGTGGAGGTGTACCAGGGCGAGGAGTTGGTGGCCAGCCGCAATACCCGGTTGGGCGCGGTGCGGTTCGAGGGGTTGTCCAAGGCGCCGGATGGCGGCCAGCGCGAGGTGCTGGTGGCCTTCGACTACGACGTCAACGGCATCCTGCACGTGGCCGCGGTGGACCGCCGCACCGGGCGGAAGCGGGAGGCGCACCTGCACACCGCGGCGCTGTCCGAGGTGGCGGCGACCGGCGGTGAGGACGAGGTGCTACGCCAGCGCCTGGAGCGGCTGCGTGGGAACGTCCCGGAAACGGCCGCCCAGCGGCTGCGAGGGCTCCTGGAACGGCAGGTCGCGGCCGGGGAGGCGGCCGCCTGGCGCGAAGAGGCCGCAGACTTCCTGCTGGAGTACGGTGGGGAGTATTGAAGGGGCGCCTGCCCCGTGGGCCCGGACCGAGCCGGGCGCCGGGCTTGGTCGCGGAGGAGACCGTGCCGCCAAGCCCGGTTGCGCGGAGGGACCGGGACCGCCCTGCGGAGATGGAGGGGACGCGGACCACCCACAACTGGGCCACCGGCATCGGCGGCAAAGTGGGGCCGCTTGGGGCAGACCCCCAACGGCACTGGGGCGGGACTCTTGGCTTCACCTCCTCATGTTGGTAGACTTCCGCCCAAAAGGTGACAATGCGGTCCAGGATGCAGGGCAGGCCCGAGAAGTCGTGTGACTCTCGGTTACGGCGGATGCACCCGCCATCCTGGCCAGATAGACGGAGTCCATCACCCCGCACGTGCATCCGGCGCTGGCGTCCTGGTCGGCGACCCAGCGTTGCGCTGTGCGGTGTGGGGGGGGAAAGCCCGTCGGACGCGGAAGCGTCCCGCTGGCCGCGCGGCGCGGGTAAAGCCGATCGCCAGCGAAACGGGTGTGGCGGCTCCAGGTGGCTTTCGCTTAAGGAGGGACTCCGCCCGCATGACCGAGAGCCCGGAAGCGCCCTCGGCTACACCTGTCCCAACGAGCGGAGGCGAACCTGGGCTGGGCAAGCGCCTGCGCGCGGCGCGGGCCGCTATCTATTTGGCGTTCGTCTTCGTGTTGGCGCTGGGGATCCGGGTTTGGTGGGTCCGCCACTGGATCATCGCCAACTATCCGGATCAACCCAGCCTCGAACAGTACGCGGCGAACGTCGCGCACGGGCTGTACTATGGCACGCACGGCGCCTACTGGCCCCCCGCCTTCATCTTTCTAGCGGGTTTTATCGAGCGGTGGTTTGGCACGGGGCATCAGTTTCTGGCCGTTCGTGAGACCAACGCCCTGCTGGGGGCGCTGGCGGTGTTGCTTACGGCCGATATCGCCCGGCGCATCGCGCGCTCGCCGGAGGCCGGGCTGGTCGCAGGCATCCTCGCCGCGCTCTTCGCACCGGCGATTTACTACACCGACACGTTTTTGAACGCCACCCTGGATGCGCTGATGCTGGTGGCCGTGATCGATGCGGTGATTGTGTTGGGCGATGCTGCGGAGCCGACCGCCCGTCTGCTCACCCTGAATGGACTACTCCTGGGCATTGCGACCCTGACAAAAGAGACACTCCTGCCGCTCATCGTCCCCGCGGTGTTGTACTGGGGGACGGCCGGGCGCTGGCCGCACCGATGGCGGAAGGCGCTGGCGGCAGGGGTGGCCGTGCTGGCCCTCGCGCTCCTGGTCAATGTGCCGTGGACGATCCGCAACCTGCGCGTCACGGGATCCGCCGTGTTTGTGGACGTGAACGGTGGCGTTAACTGGTTGATCGCCCACAACCCGCAGAGCACAGGGCAGTGGATGAACCTGGGCAACAACAACCCCATTCTGCTGCGGGGGTCCGGCTATGATCGGCCCAACACCAACCGCTACGCGATGCAGGCGGGCATGCGCTACTTCGAGGCACATCCGGTGCTGGACCTACACCAAGCGGTGCGCGTCTTCGCGCTCTTCTGGACTGAACGCGACCCCGATCTGGCCACGTACGGCTCGAGCCTGGCTCCCATCACCCGGGACCTCCACCTGCCGCTGATCCGCTTCTCGCTCCTGCGAGACATCGGCCTGCTCGGCATGCTCGGCCTGATCCCCGCCTGGCGTCGTGGATTCCTCGTCCCCCTCACCCTCTTGGGGTTCTCTGGTGGGCTGGCGCTCTTGTTCTTTGCCCCGCGGTTCCGCCTCCCCGTTGACCCCTTGCTGATGGTCTCGGCCGCAGCCGGTGTGGTGGCGCTCGTGCGATGGGCCTATCGCAGTCAAGCGGGGGAGCCTGATCGTAAGCGGACCTGATGGCACCCTTGCCCGGGCCTTTACCCCGCTCTTCCCGCACAACCGGAAGCCATCCGGCCGAAGAGCCGGGCGCGTTGGCGGTGATCGGTGGCCCCTGCCCCGGCCGAGGCGTGCCGCCACGGGTGCACCCGGTGCGTTTCCGGACAAGGTACACTTGGGGCGGAGGGCTCGACCCTCCCTAGCCCGCACCTCCCTCTCCGTGTGGGCGCGCGGCCCGGCCAGCTTGGGCCCGGGAGGAGGGGGGTGAGAGGACTACGAGCTTGACGGTCCGTGTGGCGTTGTCCCACTCCGTGGTGATGGCGCTATGTGCGCTGGTGGTCCACGGCATTTACCGCCAGTGGCGCTCCCGGAGAAAGTGAGTGAGAGGCCGGGTGCGCCTATCACCCGGCCTCTCGTGACCCGAAGCCCCTAGTTCCTTTGCGGCCGGGCTACGCGCCCCACCGCAGGGCGCCGGGAGTAACCGGCGCTCCGCACAATTATCCTACCCAGATGCGCCGTCAATGCCTTACATGCCGCCGCCCCTTGGGGCAGAAGGCAGTGGGGTGCGGGGAGGCATCCGGGGACCACTGCCTTCTGCCTCCCCACACCCAGCTACGCACCCCTTGCACCACCGCCAGGGGGACTGGGCCCCGTCGCCGCTGACCACCACCGTGCCTCCGGGGGTGTCCAGCAGGGCCATCGCCGCCCCCAGGACGTGGCCCGCGGGTTGGCAGGTGATCTGCTAGTCGTTGTCTCCTGGGCCGGGGGGGCAGCAGTGGCACGGCTGCCGAACGGCAGCGGCGCACCCGCTGGAAGAATGCGTCCACGGCTGGCTGGCCGTATGCCGGCAGATCGCCACCCGCCACCAGGTGTGGCAGCGTCCGGGATGGGATTCGGTGGGATGCGCCATTCGGGCCACCCAGCGGGCAGGGTGGCGTGGACGTTTGCCTGGCGGGGTGCGGGGTGGGCAGAATCCCCAAAGCCCAGGTGCCAGGGCTTGCTTCGCGCGGGCGCCAGGTGGCGGGTGCCGCCTGGCGCGCCCCTGCCGACCCGCACCGGCCGGCAGGCTCGCCGTGGCGGGCCAGGGTCCGGCCGACGCCCGGGCCTTGTGGCAACGCGACGGGCCAGTGACCGGTGGCCACGCCCGCAGGTGGCGGAGGAAGCCGCTCCCTGCGGGCGAAGCTTGTCTCCCTGTCGCGCGGAGGACGAAGGGGGGGAGCGCATGGTCCGGTTCCTGCACACGGCGGACTGGCACCTCGGGATGCCGGCGCGCTTCCTGCAGGAGGAGGCGGCCAGCCGCTTTGCGGCGGCGCGGTTTGATGCCGTGCGCGCGTTGGGCAGGCTGGCGCGGGACCGTGCCTGTAGCTTCATCCTGGCCTCGGGCGACATCTTCGACTCCAACCTGGTCGGCCGGCGCACCGTGCACCAGGCGACCACCGCGCTGGCCGAGGTGCCGGTGCCCGTCTACCTCATGCCCGGCAACCACGACCCGGCCGATCCGGTCACCGTGTATGGCCGGGACGAGTTCCGCCGCTCGCTGCCGCAGGGGGTGCGCGTGCTGGACGCACCCGGGGTGGTCGAAGCCTGTCCCGGGGTAGAGATCGTGGCGGCGCCCTGGCCCTCCAAGCGCCCAACGGAGGATCTGGCGGCTGTGGCCTGCCGCACGCTGGCCGCGCCGCCAAGCGGCACCATCCGGATCCTGGCCGCCCACGGCGCGGTCGACGTCCTGGCGGCGCAGGACTCCCTGGCGCCCTCCCTCATCCGGCTGCAGGCGCTCGAGGAGGCCCTTGCGTCCGGCCTGGTGCACTTTGTGGCCCTGGGCGACCGGCATTCCGTCACCAGCCTGGGGCGGACGGGCCGCGTGTGGTACCCCGGGACACCGGAGGTGACGGCCTTCAACGAGGAGAGGGCCGGTCACGCGCTCGTGGTCGAGATCGATGCGGCGGGCTGCCGGGTGGAGCCGGTGCAGGTCGGCAAGTGGTGCTTCCTCCGCCAGCGGCAGGACGTCTCCGGGGCCGACGGCGTGAGCGCCCTGGACGAGTGGTTGGCCGAGCTTCCCAATAAGGGGGAGACGGTGCTCCGGCTGGAACTGGCGGGCACGGTCTCCATGGCGGAGCACGCACGCCTCTCCCTGGTCCTGGAGCGCTTTGGCGACGTCCTGGCCGGGCTCGATCTGGTGGATGAGGGATCCCAGGTGGCCGTCCTGCCCTCCCAGGACGACTTCGCCGATCTGCGGCTTGGCGGGTTTGCGGCCGCGGCGATCCGCGAGTTGCGCCAACAGGCCGCAGGTGAGGGGGAGGCGGCCCGATCCGCGCGGGAGGCCCTCCAGCTGGCCTTCCGGCTGGGCCGGGAGACCCCAGCATGAGGCTCCTCCGCCTGCACCTCACCGACTTCGCCGGGGTGCGCGACCGCGAGGTGGCGTTCGCGCCCCAGGGCGTGACCGTGCTCGTCGGGCCCAACGAAGCGGGCAAGAGCACCCTTTTGACCGCCCTCGACCTGCTCCTGGACATGCCAGACAGCTCCCACCACCGGGACGTGCTGGCGGTGCAGCCGGTCGGCCGGGACGTCGGCCCCAGCGTCGAGGCGGAACTCCTCGCCGGGCCGTACCGGTGGATATACGCCAAGCGGTGGCTGCAGTCCCCGCAGACCACGCTGCGGGTGGAGGGCCCGGGCGGTACGGAGACCCGCACCGGCCGGGAGGCCCACGACCGGGCCCAGGCGCTCTTCCGCGCGACCGTCGACGAAACCCTCTGGGCCGCCCTGCGGGTGCAGCAGGGGCAGCTCTCCCAGGTCTCCCTGGCCGGCAGCCCGTCGCTGCGCGCCGCCCTGGACGAGGCGGCCGGTGGGGGTATGGGCGGGCGAGAGGAGGACTCGCTGCTCGGGCGGGCAGGCGCCGAGCGGGCCCGCTACCTCACCGAGCGCGGCGGGCGCCCGACCGGCCCGTACAAAGCCGCGCTTGAAGACCTGGAACGCGCGCGCCAAGCGGTGGCGGAGCTGCAGGCGACGCGGGAGGCCATCGAGCGGCTGCTGGCCGAGATCCCGCGGCTGACCGCGGAGGTCGTTCAGCTGGAGGGGGAGCGGGCACACGCGGCCGAGCGCCTGCGGGAGCTCCGGGCCACCCACACCCGCCTCCAGGAACAGGCCGCCGACGTCTCCCGGCTTCAGGCGGAGGCGCTCCGCGCCGAGCACGCCCACCGGGATGCCGTCAACCGCCTGCAGGAGCGGCGGGCGCGCATCGCCGGGGCCGAGGACGCCGCCCAGGGCCTGGCGCGGCTGCGCCAGCAGTGGGAGAACGGCCCAGACCTGGCGGGGCTGCGCGCCGAGCTGGAGAAGGCACGCCAGGCCCTGGAGGGGTGCCAGGCCGCGCTGGCGGGCGCAACCGAGGCCCGCAAGCGCGCCAATGCCCAGTGGGCCACCCTCCGCACCCTGGAAGCCCTGCGTGACCTGGAGGGACGCCTGGCCCGCGCCAGCGACCTCCGCAACCGGCGGATGGCCGCCGAGGCGGTCCTGGCGGCCATCCCCCTCACGGCCGAGGGGTTGGCTGCCCTGGAGCAGGCGCAGGACGCCCATCACCGGGCGTCGGCGCGGCTGGAGGTGGGGGGGGCCCGCTTGTCCCTCACCGCGGCCCAACCGTTGGACCTGACCGTGGGGGCCAAGTCCATCCGGCTGGCCCCCGGAGAAGCGGCGGAGTGGTCGGTCCCCGACGGCCTGGAGGTCGTGGTCCCGGACGTCCTGGCGGTGCGGGTGCGGGCAGGTAACGCCGCCGCGTCCCTCCGGGAGGCGGCCGGCAAGGCCCGGGCGCAGTTGGAGCACCTGCTCGCGGCCGCCGGTGTGGATTCGGTGCCGGCGGCCCGTGGGGCCCTCCAGCGCCGGCGTGAGGCGGAACTCACGCTGGACGCGGTGGAAAAAGACCTCGCCGCCCTGCTGGGCGAGGAGACGTGGGAGGCGCTGGCCGAACGCCGGGACCGCCTGGCGGAGCGGTGCAAGGCCGAGGATCCCGGCAGGCAGGTGGACCAAGCGGCGCCGACCAGCCTGCCCGATGCCGAGGCGCGCGCCCGCGCCGCCGAGGAGGCCGAGGGGCTCGCCCAGGGGGATCTGCTCCGCGCCCAACGGGCCCAGGAGGCCGTCGCCAAGCGCGTGCAGGCGGCCGAATTGGCGGTGGCGGGGCTGGAGCGGGAGATCCGCCTGGCCGAGGACGCGGCCAAGCTGGCGGCTGGCCGCTTGGCGGACGCCCGCGCCGCGCTGGCTGACGCGCAACTCGAAGAGGGGCTGGCGCAGGCAGACGCCCTTTTGCGCACTGCCCGCAACGCAAGTGAGGACGCGGGCAGGGCTCTGGCGCGCCAGGATCCAGAGGGGATCCGGCTGCTTCGGGACAACCAGGAGCAGGTGGTCGAGCGCCTGGGAACCGAGTTGCACGGCAAAGAGCGCGCCCGGGACCAGGCGCAGGGTGAATTGCGGGCCCGCGCGTCTGACGGGCTGGAGGAAGAATGGCAGCAAGCCCTCCGGAGCCTTGAACGTGCAGAGCGTGCGCACGCGCGGCTCAAGCGGCTGGCGGAGGCGGCCGACCTCCTCTACCAGACCCTGAAGACGCACCGGGAGCGGGCCCTGCGCGACTACCGCTCGCCCTACCGCCGAGCGATCGAGGAGATGGGGCGCATCGTCTTCGATGCCAGCTTCGCGGTCGAATTGGACGACGCGTTGGCCATCGCCCGCCGCACCCTGCACGGGGAGACGTTGGACTTCGCCGCGCTGTCCACGGGGACGCGGGAGCAACTGGCGGTCATCGCGCGGCTGGCCGCTGCCCGCCTGTCCAGCAGCGACGGCGTGCCGGTGGTGCTCGACGACGCCTTCGGCTACTCCGACCGCGAGCGGTTGGCGCGCATCGGTGCGGTCCTGGGCGCCCTGGGCCCGAGTTTGCAGGTGATCGTCCTGACCTGTGTCGCCGAACGCTACCAGTCCGTGGGGAGCGCGCGCCTGATCGACGTGCGCGCACTGGACCGGGGGAACGAGCCGGGCAGCAGCCGCCGGGAGGTGGCCGCTGCCCGCCAGGCAACCCCGGATGCGGCCGAGCGCGTCCTGGCATGCCTGCGGGCGGCGGGGCGCCCCCTTTCCAAGCGGGAGATCCTCGCGAGCAGTGGGCTGTCTGAGGGCGACTGGACCGCCGTGATCGGTCCGCTTGCCGCAAGCAACCGGGTGGAACGCGTCGGCTCGGGGCGTGGCTCCACCTACCGCCTGGCCGGCACTTCCTGATGCCCGTACCCTGGGGGGGCAGCGGGGGGCTCCCTGGTGCC